>CAYTCW010000020.1:0-42796 GCA_964436235.1 uncultured bacterium | reverse complement strand
AGAGGGAGGGTTTAAGGGAGGGAGAAAGGGTTGCTAACCTTTTCTCCCTCCCTTAGAAAATAATAATTTAGAATAACCATAATTTACTTTACTGTTCAAAATTGTTTAATTAAATCAAAATACTCTAATCAAAAATAACTCATCAAAACTCATCAAATTACTCTTGACTTAAATTTTAATGTTTGTTAAAATGAGTAAAAATTTGGTTATATTAAACAAAAATGATATGGAGATTCTCGTATGTCGGATTTGATCATTCCCAGATGGGTTAAAGATATTAAAAGGTTTATTAATATAAAGTCGCAGTTTATTCTTTCGGGCAATATACGCGATATTTATCCTTTTTATAATCAGGAAAGGTTTTTGCCGCTTCAGTTAAAATATTTTTTAATGGAAAATCTTCAGGTTGAAGGGTTTAAATATTTTATCAGTTATGATTCGATAGACGGTTTTTCCATAGCGCAGAATGTCGGGCCTGAAAATGAAAAGGAAATAACGGATTTTTTTTATAATAAATTTGGAATTTCTTTTAAAGACGGATATTTTGCCTGTTCGATAGTTAAAGCCTTCGATTATATTAAAAAAATGGTCGAATATAAAGACGCTTTTATAGCTGTTTTTGTAGAATTCGCCTCGCGGATCACCATTAGTTCGTCGTCTTTATCCGTCGAGGAAAAAGATTTTTTTTCTTCTTTTTTAAAGCTGTCCTACACGGCATTTCCGCATATATCCGAAGACGATAAAATCCCGAAATTCAACCCGATTTTCTGGATTTGCGATAAAGAGAACGACTTTCCTTCATGGTTTTATATCAATAATCCAAGAATAAGGCAGGTCAATATTTCAAAGCCCGATCTTCTGATGAGAAAACCGTTTATAACTATCGTTTCTAAAGCCATAAAAGGTTTCAACGAATGTGACGCGGCTTCGAAGCGCGATCTGATCGGCGTTTTTTCAGAAGCCACCGAAGGCATGTATAACTCCGATATAATGGCCATCACACAGCTTGCAAGGCGTGAAGGCCTCGAATTCGAAAAAGTGGCCGAGGCGGTCAGGCGTTATAAGATAGGGGTTTCCGAAGACCCCTGGGCGCGCCTTGATAAAGATAAAATAAAAAACGCCCGGCGGCACATCGAAAAGCGTATTAAGGGTCAGCCGCAGGCCATAACCAAAGCGCTCGACGTTATCAAGCGTTCGGTTACAGGGTTAAGCGGCGCGACTCATTCTAAAAATTCAGGCAAGCCGCGCGGCGTTTTATTTTTAGCGGGCCCGACCGGCACCGGCAAGACCGAACTCGCTAAAGCCGTGACTGAACTGATATTCGGCGATGAGCGGGCTTATATAAGATTCGACATGAGCGAATTCGCCGCCGAACATTCCGACCAGCGGCTGCTCGGCGCGCCTCCGGGCTACGTAGGCTACGACGCGGGCGGCGAGCTTACTAACGCGATACGCGAAAAGCCATTTTCAGTGGTCTTATTCGATGAAATCGAAAAGGCGCATCCGAAGATACTCGATAAATTTCTCCAGATATTAGAGGACGGCCGGCTCACCGACGGCTCGGGCAATACGGTTTACTTTTCGGAGAGCATCATTATTTTTACATCCAACCTCGGCATTTATAATCAGAACGGCTCGGGCGGCAGGACGCTTAACGTGGATCCTGAAATGCCCTTCAGCGAAGTAGAATCGAAGGTGCGCGAGGAAATAGATAAATATTTCAAGCTGAACCTCGGCCGGCCTGAAATATTAAACAGGATAGGCGATAACATTATCGTATTCGATTTTATCAGAGAAAAAGTAGCGGCCGATATTTTTGATAAAGCGATAGATAACATACTATCGAGGCTTCTCGAGCAGAATTTCATTAAACTATCGCTTTCAGCTGAAATCCGCTCCGAGATCTGCCGGGTATGCACGAGCGATCTTAACAACGGCGGCCGCGGCATCGGCAATAAGATCGAAACCGTATTTTTAAATCCGCTTTCCAGGGCGCTTTTCGACACGCTAATAGACCGGCCCGCGGAGGATAATAAAGTTAGCGAGCTCAGCGTGAGTTCGTTCACGGAGGAAAATGGCGTTTACAGCCTTACTATATGAGCCGGACAGTCGAGCGTTATAAAAAATGTCCCGTATGCGGCGCGGTCAACGATGAATTCGAGGCGATATGCTCTAATTGTTTCGTCGATATATCCAGCGTAGCGGCGGCGTTTGCGCCTGACGGCGGCGGCGGCGCGGATTCCGTCAATGAAACGGCCGTCGTTATATGTCCGAAATGCGGCGCGGTTAATCCCGATTACTCACAGCTATGCGATAACTGCGGCGAAGATATATCCGGCGCGGCGCGCGAAGCGCAAAGCGGCGGCGGTAAAAATAAAGACGGTGCGCCCGGCTCGGAAGCCGTCGCTAAATCTTCAGCAGTAAAGGCTAAGCGAATTTTTCTTTTTTCAAAGGAGGAGAACATCGCGGTCGAATTGTTCGATGGAATGATTTTCGGCCGCTGCGACAGCTGCTCAGATGAAGATGAGCGAAAAAGAATGAATTGTCCTGAAGCGGCCGGCAAAAAAAAATTTATCGATTGCGTTAAATTTGACACGGTTTCAAGGGCGCATGCCAGAATAATTTGCGCGGCCGGCGAATATTATATCATCGCGCTGCCTGAATCGAAAAATATGACGAAACTTAACGATACCAGATTAATTCGCGGTTCCGAATATAAGCTGTCACATGGCGATACGCTATATTTTTCGAAAAAATTGAAACTTAAAGTTTTTATTAAGTGAATGAAATTAATCAGTCACCATTGTAAAAGCCGGCAACAAAACTTGATTATATATTTTGCAATAAATTAAGAATCAAGAAATAAGAAATAAGAAAATAGATGTAAAAATAAGTTCTTTCGGGAGAGTCCGTGGCTTCTGATAAAAACACCACAATCGAAAAAGACGATAATTTAACTAAAATAGAAGACGACAAAACTTTTCGCGCCGGTTTTGAAGGCGGCGGCAATTCTTCAGGGGAGCCGCGGCGGCTCGAAGGGAAAACCATAAAACTCGGCGCCGCCGTTTATGAGCTTATAACCCGTCTGGACGTGCTATCCGCCGAAGCGGATATATATTTGATCTCGTCGGCCGGCGCTAAATTTATTCTTAAATATTACAGGCCGAAGATCGAGCCTAAAGCGGAAGTGATCGAGCTTATAAAATCGGTTTCCGGCCCCGAAGTCGTGCGTATAATTGAAACCGGCAGGCAGGCCGGGCGTTTTTACGAAATACAGGAATATATGCAGCACGGCACGCTCGCCGATTACATCAAAAACAATAAACCGGTTTCAAACCGCTTTATAAATGGTTTTATAGCCGCCGCCCAGAAATGCCTTTCCGCCATACATTCAAAAAATCTAATACACCGCGATATCAAGCCGAATAACATACTCATAAGAAGCCTCGAGCCGCTCGAAATAGCCCTGAGTGATTTCGGCATATCGTCGGTTGCTGAAATGTCGCTTCATCAAACTAATTTGAGCCGGACGGTGCTTTATGCGTCGCCCGAATCCATGTCGGGGGTCATAGCTAAAGCCACCGATTACTGGGCGCTCGGAATGATACTGTTCGAGATGGTTTCAGGCCGCAACCCTTTCGACGGCATAGACGACAAGGTGGTTATGTTCACATTAGCCACAAAGACCGTGCCGGGGGTTACGGATTTAAAGAGTGAGTTTTCCGAAGTAATAAAAGGATTGCTGACCAGAAATCCCAAAAAAAGATGGATGGGTCCCGAGCTTCTTTCATGGCTCGGCGGGGCTCGCGATCTGCCCGTATATTTCGGCGAATTATCCGACGGCGAGCGGCAGGTCAGGGCGCTGCGCCCGTACAGATTCGACGGCGGCGATTATTATTCGCTTAAAGAATTAGCGCGGCCTATGGCTGATAAATGGTCAGCCGCGCTCAGAGATTATGAATCGGGAACGCTTCGCGCCTGGATCGCGCGCGAATTAGGCGACCGCGAGGCGCTGGCTATGATAGAAGACCTCGACGCCGACGAGCGGCTCAGCCTCAGCGAAAAGTTATTCGAATTCTGCTGCAGGGCCGACGCTGATTTTCCTTTCATTTACAAAGGAATCCCGGTGGACGGCGAATCGCTTATAAAACTCGCCGCTAAGGTGATTAATAAATCGGCCGACGATTGGCAGGAAAAATTTCTCGAAGAAATTTTTAAGTTGAATATCATAAAAAAATATTCAGAATTAAGCGGCGACGGTTCTTTTTATAAAACTTTCAAAGAGGTGATCGAAACCTCATGGCATTTTGATACTGCCGCCGATTACGCTATTATCATAATGCTTGTTTTCTCCGATGAATATAAAAAAACGCAAATCGATAAAATTCGTTATGCTTTTGAAGACTGTGTAATATTCACTACACCGCCGGGCCTTTTGCGTGAAGACGCGTTTAAAACGGCCCGCAGGATATATCAGACAGGCGATTACGGCATGAAAGAACTCGTTTTATTTTCTAAAATGCAGCGGCAGGATTATGTCGATAAACGTGAATTTGACTCGGTAGTAGCGGCGGTGCGCGAAAAATTCGAGCGCCTCGACGAAGAAAACCGTCTTAAATATTATATGCAGCAGCTCTCAGACCGCGACTGCAAATTTATAAGGGAACTCGCTTGCGGCGGTGAAATTAAGTATAGTAAAGATTTTTATGATAAAATAATCGAAATTAAAAAACTCTTCGATTCGGGCGTCGTCATAAAAAATGAAGAAGCTGAAGCCCGGCCGGTCCGCGATAATTATACCGTCGTAGTAATTCAGGCCCCGCAGGATGGGCAGATGAGCTCATCGATTCCGCCGGGCGTTATAAGCGGTTCCGGCCATTGCGGCGGCGCGGGAATCAGCGGCGTCGATTACGGCGGTCCGGCCCTTTCGAATAATTTTGCGGACTCCGGGACGGTCGATTCACTTCGACGTCTTCGAATTGTTTTCGTTGAATCGATGGTTATCTTTTTAGTATTTATGGGACTGACGGCTGTTTTTATTACTTTAAACAACGGTCCGGTCTCGCAGGAGTTTTTTTCTTTTTATACGCGCGCTTTTTTGGCGGGCGTATTAATGGTATATATTCCATTGTTCGAATACTGTTTTTCAGCCACTCCCGCGAAGATGCTTATGGGCGCTTCGGTTACGGACGCCGATTTCAAAAAAGCGAGTTTTTTATCGGTTTTATTAAGAACTTTCGCGCGCGCTGCGGTTATTTTCGTTCCGGGCGCCGCCGCTGTCGAGATTTATTTGCTTATATTCAAAAACGAGTCGATGCAAGCTTTTTTAGCGGCCGATCTGAATTATTTTTATACGATTATTTTAATCAGTGTTCTGTTTAATTATATTTTTATCGATTTGAGTAAATCCGGTTCTTCCCTTCACGATATCATATCTGCGACAAGGGTTATCAATGTTCAAACTAAAACAAATATGAAACCGGAACCCGGATTTAATTATAAAATTGCCGGCGGCATCGGCGTGTTGATAATATGCCTTTTCTGGCTTGGATTTTTCATGTCGCATTTTAATTTTGATACATTAAAGCCGGGGCCTTACACGCTTTATTATATAGTCGAAAAAGATATGAACGCCGGAATTAAATACGGCGGCGGTGATAAGGAAATTATTATAGCCGCGTCTAAAAACGATTTCGAGCTGGTTAAATATATCGCCGACAGACGGCCGCAGTTAGTCGATATTGCCGACGATAATCTGAATACTCCTCTGATTTTTGCCGTCAATAAAGGTAATTATGAAACCGCGCGGTTTTTGATCGAAAGAAACGCCTCGGTTAATTTTGTGAATAAAGAGGGAAATACGCCGCTTATAATCGCGTGTACAAGTAATAGTTACAAGATGGTAAGGCTTCTTTGTTTGAAAAAAGCGAATCACGGCGTCAGAAACATCCACGGCCATACGCCGCTTATAATCGCCGCGCGTCTTGGAAGTTATGATATAGTCAAATTTCTGCTCGGCGAGGGCGCGCGCATCGATTATAAGGATAACGAAGGTTTTACGGCTCTTATGTCCGCCGTTTACAGCGGCGACAAGCGCACCGTCGATCTGATTTTAGCTAAAGGCGCAGATTGGAGCGTTTTAGATTATAAAGGAAATTCGCTTTTGCATATAGCCGCGTTTAAGGGACATTCGGC
Source organism: uncultured bacterium (assembly GCA_964436235.1). GTDB lineage: Bacteria > Muiribacteriota > UBA9980 > UBA9980 > UBA9980 > UBA9980. The sequence continues at coordinate 36,601 of CAYTCW010000020.1, read as the reverse complement.
TATTGCGGAGGCGCTTATAAATAAAGGCTTCGATATAAACGCTAAAAATATAGCCGACAGCGCGCCGCCGCTAATAACGGCGATAGTTAACGGCAATTATAAAATAGCGTTATTGCTTATCGAAAGAGGCGCCGACGTAAATGCGTTCGACGGGGCGGGCAACAGCCCGCTTATACTCGCGGCTGATAAAAATCTCGGCGCCGTGGCCGAGGCGCTTATAGCGCGCGGCGCCGATGTAAATTATCGTGATGCAAAGGGAAATACGCCTCTTATAATAGCCGCGTCCCGTTCTCATAACGATATGATAAGGCTGTTAGTAGAAAGCGGCGCTGATGTTACTTTAAAAAGTTACACGGGCCATACGGCGTTTGAATTTTATACCCGCGTTCAAAATAATCCGGTCAATATTGTACGCCGCCAGGTTAACCGATATCCGAACCGGAATGGAAACACGGTCGCTGTTCCGGCCCGGAATGCAAACGATCCTAATCTTAACTTTAATCCAAAAAGCGATATTCAAATTTTAAATTTATTGCGCAAGTAGTTTGCAAGTCGGATAAAGAAGATGGAAAATAATTGATAACAAGGAGAATAAAAAATGAGCGGAATGGTTGCAATTATACTCGTAAATCCGGCGGTTATCGCCCAGAGCGCTTCTTCGCTGGCGGTAACGGCGTTTCCGTGTTTCAGCGCTATGACGCCGGCGGTTGCCGCAGGCGGGGTTTCCTGCGCTTCGGGCGCGGCGATATCAGCCGCCGCGGCTCTCGCCTCGGCGCTGCCGGTGCTGGCTTTGGGCGGCACTATTGCCGTCACGGCGGCTTTATTGTCGCAATCGTTCCGCGAGTCCGTGGCGGCAAAGAGACGCGTTAATTTTACTGACGAATTCGACTCGATAGCTTCGTCGCTTAAAATCGGCGCGGCTGATCTGGCGAGCGTCAAGTGCGCCGCGCTGCCTGAGTTTAAAGAAATAATGTCGGAGGCTGACCGTCTCAGGGACGAATTTAAAAAACTTGGCGAATCTTTCGCCGGCAGTTCTGAATTATGCGAAATGGGAGAACTTTTGATGAGGGCGCGCGTCATTAAAGAACAATTCAAGGAATGCAGGGTTGAAATGGCTTATGCGGGTTATAAATTGATCGATGAATTGAGCGGGCGCGCAAAATTTTTGAGTGACGGCATGTCTGAAATTATTGAAAAGATAAATAAAATTCCTATGGAATCGTCATTTTACACCGAACTTATTTCCGCGGCTAAAAAAATACGCATCCCCGATTTTTCAAATATATCTATGCAGAAGCCGGATTTTAATGTTTTAAGTGAAACGCGCGTAAAATTAAATGGATGTGAAGATGCCATTAAAGAATTAAATGATAAAGTACTGAAGGCATTTCAAACTCTGCAAATGGATGATTTAATAGCCGCATTTATTGATAAATCACGCGTTCAGGCGCAGGCGCGGGAATTACGGGCCGTCGCGCGCAAAACCAATAAACCGGCGGAGGTCGATATTATCGATAAGATCAACAGGATGCTTTCTTCGCTTTTATTTATCGAAGATAACGGTGAATATTCTAAAATATTAATAAGGTTCGAAGATATAAAGAAAGAAAGTGACGCTGAACGGCGGATCATGCTATATGACGATTTCGTGATATTTTGTGAAAATCTTTTGAAAAGCGAAAGACGCCGCGGCAGGGATAAAGAAGATCTTAATGAAATGAAAAGACAGCTTTTATGTTTTGACAGCCCCGAAGTTAAGAAAGCCGCTTTAAAAATTGACGAAGTTTTAAAGTCTAAAGGGCCGGCTGATATGCCGACGATTAGATCGTCCATAGCGGAGGCTTTCGAGCGCGACGCCGCATATTTGAATTCAGCGGCTTACGCCGGCGTTCTTAAAAACGCGTTCGCCGCTCTGGGATATGAAACCGACGAAGATTTCGAGACGATCATCATAAACGATAAAAAAGCTTATATTCACAAACCCGCTATGAAAAATTACCATATACAGCTGATTTCGAATCCCGATAAAAATATTCTGCAGGCCGAGGTTGTCCGCGAGGTTGAAAGCGAAAGCCAGGCGGCAGAAGTTTCAAGAACGCACGAAGTGCGTGATATGGAAGTGCAGGCCGAATTTTGCGAGGACTACGAAAAATTATTAAAATCATTAGAATCAGCCGGCGTGGCCGTGAGCGAAAAAGTCAGGAAAAAACCGGGCGAAATAAAGGTTAAAAAAGTCGCCGGTATTTGCGGCGCTAAAAACAAGGCGCGGCGTGCCGTTAAAAGCGATGATAGCCCTATAGCTAAGGCCGTCAAATGAAAATTCTTATAAGTAAAATTCATTATCCGGTTAAAAATCTCGGCATAGGCGGGCGCCGCCTCGGAATTTGGCTGCAGGGCTGCACTATACACTGTTGCGGCTGTATCAATAAAGACACCTGGCCGTTCGATAGCGTCCATGAAATTGAAATTAAGGCGCTCGCCGCGCGGCTCGCCGAATTCAAAAATAAAAGGGTTGACGGCGTAACGGTTTCCGGCGGCGAACCTTTCGATCAGCCGGAGGCGCTTGCCGCGCTGATACCTTATCTGAAAAAAATTACGGACGGTGATATTTTAGTTTATTCGGGTTATGAGTACCGGTATTTGAAACTTAAATATCCGGAGATTCTTAAAGAAATAGACGTGCTGGTTTCGGGCCCTTTTATTGAAGCGGAATCGTGCCGTCTTATCTGGCGCGGCTCCGATAATCAGAGGATACATTTATTGTCCGGCAGCGCGCGGCGTTTATATCCGAAAAATATTAATAAAATTGAATATTCAAACCGCGTTATGCAGTTTTCCGTGATAGGCGACGAGATTTTTATGATAGGAATTCCCGCTAGAAACGATATTCAAAAATTATACGAGTTATTAAAAGAAAAAGGCCTGTATTGTAAAAGTGCTTAAAAATTATAAAATTTTGTCGAATCTTAGCGGCGGTGAATCTCAACGGTTGACATGCTCATTAATTTTTAGTATAATTGTATTCAATTTATACGCGTTACAGTCGCATCTAATTTTAAGGAATATAAGCTGAGAGCTTTAAATTGTTCTAAAAGCCCTAAACTTCTTTATAAATAAAGTGTGATAAGCGAATAAATTGAGATATAACAAACAAACAAACAAGTAAAAAAATAAATAAATTTAAAGGGGTAGTGTCAATGAAAAGAGTATTTAGTATAGGGTTTTGTTTTGGTTTGATGTTTGCCTTGATCTTCGCGGCGTTTATTAATTTAACGGTAAGCGTTAATTATCTGTCAGCCGCCGAAAAAAAAGCGGGAGAAGTTAAAAAAGCATATTTGATATACGATATTAAAAATATCGACGCTGAACGGCTCGCAAAATTTAAAAATGATGATAAGATATTAAGCTGGTGCCAGCTCGATAATAAACTTATAATTACCTGCGCGGATAACGAAAGGCCTAAGGCGCCGTTTACTGTTAAAATGGTTAAAAACCTCGATACAGCCGAAAAACTGAGTGAGCCGTTTCTGGCTATGCGCCGCGGGACCGATTCGCCGCTCGATGAATACAGGGCCGAAATAAATGTTTTATACGAAAGCGGCGCTTACACTATATTTCAGGCTCCGATGCGCGTGATTAACGAGCTCGGCAAGTCGGAAAGCAATCATTTCAGGCTTGAAAAATTCGATCAGAACCTTCCGCTCAGAATAGATTCTAAGCATATAGAAATTCCGCCGGTTAAAAAATCGCAAAAACCGTCCGTCGTAAATGTTGACTCACAGCGTCTCGCCGGTTACATTAAAACTTTAGAAGGTTTCAAAACCCGTTACAGTTATAGCGAAGGCTATACGAAATCGGCCGAATGGGCCGCCGCTGAATTTAAAAAGATGGGCCTTGAAGTTAAAATGCACGAATATAGCGACGGCGGCAAAAAACAAATCAATGTGGTCGCGCAGAAATCATTCGATACCGCCGATAAAATATATATTGTTTGCGGCCATCTCGATTCCACGTCGCCGCGTCCGCAGACCGAGGCGCCCGGCGCCGACGATAACGCCAGCGGCTCGGCCGGAGTGCTCGAGGCGGCTAATATACTTTCAAAAACATCGGAGGCAAATAAGTTCCGTTTCGTTTTATTCGCGGGTGAAGAAGTTGGTTTAAAAGGAAGCACCGCCTACGTTAAAGAATTAAAAGCGTCCGGCGATATCTTAAAAGTGCTTGGCGTCGTAAACTTCGATATGATCGGCTTCGATAAAACCCCGCCGCTGTCCACGCTGTTTGAAACTTATGAAACTTATAAAGGTTTTATAGCTAACTTCATCGAAGCGGCCAACGCGCAGAGCGACGAAAGCAAACGCCTTAAAATAACCGTTTCATACCGTCCGTGGGGCAGCGACCATATACCGTTTTTAAAGGCGCAGGTGCCCTGCTTTTTATTTATAGAAGATGAATTCGACGCTAATCCTAATTACCATCAGACAAGCGATAAATTCGAGTTTATAAATATAGAACTCAGCGCCGAGTTCGTAAGAGTGACCGTCAGCGCCCTTTTGAATATGACTGCGGGCAACTGACTTATTAAGAGTGAAGAACAATTTGATCATAAAGAGTAGATAAAATAAGAATATAGATAAGATAATAAAACAAAGGTATAAGCGGGTAATAAAGTAAAAAAGCTTTGCAGAATTAATAAATCAGACAAAATGAACAAGAAAAATAAACAAGAAAAAAATCATTGACAATAACTTGTTTTTTTTGTACAATTAATTATCGAAATTATTTTCGATAAAATGAGTACGTTAAAAAGGCGGTTATTGATCATGACAGACACTTGTTTATCAACTCGTCAAAAAGCTATCTTAGATTTTATTATTGCCGAACTTAAAAACCGGGGCAATTCGCCGAGCATTCACGAAATCGGCGAGCATATTGGTGTCGCTTCAACATCGACCGTGCATTACCATCTTGCCGAGCTCGAAAAAAAAGGCCAGATATTGCGCGACTCAAAAAAATCAAGATCGATAAGGCCGGCTAAGTGGAAATTTAAGTCGGCGGCCCCTCAAAGCGCTGAAGACGTTATCGACGTGCCCGTTATCGGAGAAATAGCCGCGGGCAATCCAATATTTGCTTATGAAACCTACGACGAAACAATCAAAGTTGCCCGCTCGCTCATCTCTAACAGCGAAGCATTTGTTTTAAGGGTAAAGGGCGAGAGCATGATCGAAGATCTGATCGACGACGGCGACATGGTCCTTGTCAGAAAGCAAAATTACGCATCGAACGGCGATATCGTAGTCGCTCTCGTCGATGAAGATAAAGCCACGCTCAAAAGGTTTTATCTTGAAAACGGCCGCGTAAGGCTGCAGCCGGCCAACCGCAAATTAGCGCCGTTCTATGTTGACCACCTAACCATCTTAGGCCGCGTTATATCGGTTATTCGCCCGATGGAACGCAAAGCCGCCATTCTCTCTCAGGATTAAAATTAAATAAAATCGTATCGGCACTTTAAATGTGCGCTTGTGTAATCGGCGGTTGCAATGCAAATGTCAGAGGCGTTCATAAAGACTTCATTTTAATATTTACATTTATTGATTTTCAGCTTTTATTTTAATTTTTAGTGTCGATATAATTTTTAACCAGCCGGAATATTTTTATATTAAAAATTCGGTTGCGTTATTTTTAGTTATGTTCTGTAATGATATAACATAAAGAGAGAGCGCTTTATTATATGAAAAATTTTTATTCAGTTTTTAAGCCCCGGATTATTAAAAGAACTATAATCGTAATATCTTTACTTTACCTGTCGTTTGCCCTGTGCGGCATTGCGCGTGCCTCATCTAACAGGTTTTCGGCTATGACCGGTAATTTTTTATCTAAGCTATGGGGCCAGTCAGCGAAGCCGGCCGCTAAAAAAGAAGAAGATAATAATAAAATTAAACCGGGCGCTTTTACTTTAAACGGTAGATATAAAACATATAAAGTGGTTCTGGATCCAGGCCACGGCGGCAAATCTCAAAAAATCAGTCCGACCGAAGGCGATCACTGGGATTTAAGAGCGCAAAAATTTTTAACGCGTTATAATTTCGGCGCTTATCATGGTGACGAAACCGAGCATAAAATAGTTCTTGAAATTTGTCAGATGGCCCATAATATGCTTAGAAACGCAAATACCGACGATGGCTGGCGGGAGTTTTCGAAAATTCTTTCGCGTTACGGGGTTAAAAGAGCTGAAGAATACAGGCGCGTTAATTTCGATATAAGCCTTACGCGTGATAAATCCTACGAATCGCCCGAACACAGCGGCGAAGTTAACGTAAATAAGCACTTCAGGCTCTTTGATTCACCCGATAGTTTCGATGAAAAAAATAATCCTTCCCCTGTTCTCTACCCGGGCCGCATGAGTAAAATTAATGCCATGACGCCGGAGTTAGTGCTTTGCGTTCATATTAATTCATCTACTAATACGGCGATGCGCGGTCAGGCCTCGGTAATAATTCCCGATTACCATGTATTTGATTTCGTTAAAACGGTAAAATCTCGTCTTGGCGTGAAAAAAGCGCTTACATATTTCTGGGTGCTTTCGTGGTTTTATCCGCAAAATCCGGTTCTGGAAAACCTGTCAAGGCTTATAAATGACTGCGAAACTTATTTTACCGGCAGGCGCGCCGACAATAAATCACAGATAGGCAAGCGCTGGCAGATGGTTTCGTGGCGCTACGATAAAGACGATGAATACGATAATTTGCTTAACTATAAAGATAATGATTCCTATTGGAAGCGCGAACGCTCCGATTATGAAACGATGCGCCGCGACGGCGGCATTATAGGCGCCGGCGGCGATAATTTCTACGCTTCGGAAGAAGTGATCAAATTCGTAAGGATGGCTTTATGGCAGGATTATATAGATGAAGCAGGCGGGCGGCTCAAAGATGCTTCCGAAATTAAATCGCCGGCTGAATATCTCGGGCCGCACGGAGCGCCTTTTATTTCAGACTGGGCCCTGCCGCAGCTTGTAAATGCGGTAACCGCGTATATCGAGCTTGGTTATATAGAAAATGAAAATGACAGAAAATTGCTCGTTGAAAAAAAAGATATAATAGCTCGTGCTCTTGCCGTTTCGGTTTACTCGCTTACTGAAGGCTATGAACCGAAAAAAATACATCTGACAAAGGATGAGCTTATTAAATGTAATCCCCGGTTTAAAAAAATAGCGGCCGCGGCAAAAGCGGCTTTACCTCAGGCAAAATCCGGAGCTGATGATAAATCGCAGGCGCCTGCGGGCGCGAAAGCTGCCGGAAAAAAAGTTTCCGATAAGCAGAAAAGAATTAATAAATTAGTTGATAACATAAAAAATGAATTGAAAGGAGGCGGCGGGCTTAATTCGAAACAAACCCCTGATATCGGCTATGGCGAAGAAAAAATAATATCGCTTATGCCGTTGGTTCTTCCGTTTTCTCAAAGGATAGACTTTGAAAAATATGGAAATTACTTTGAAAGCGTATTAAAACGAAAATAAAAAAATGCCGGTTGATATAAAAAAAATATAAACAGAGGCTTTAATAAAATAAGTTAAAAAAATAAATATAAATACGCTTATTAAAAGGGTAGGTTTTAAAGGGCTTAATTGTATGCAGAATGTAAAAGTAACGATGCTAATGTTTTTTTTATCCGTGTTCGTTCTTTTTAACAATGGCTGTCTCACTGAAAAAAGCGATGAAAGCGCCCCGGTAAAGGCGGCTTTTACGAATTTGACCGCGGAAACGGTTTTATTATATATCGACGGAAAGATCGACACGCAGATATTCGCCCAGACCACATACTGGATAGAGCTGCCTGCCGGTCATCATAAGTACGCGGTACTTCATAAAACGACTCGTGAAGAGCTTATGTCGGGCGATTTTTTACCCGGAGACAATATAAATATAATGCCCAGGATATAAAAAGAAAAAATATAAAAGGATAAAAATATAAAAGGATAAAAAGACATAAAAAACTTTTTAAAGAATAAATTTTATGGTATAATGCTAAATCGTATGAAATGGTAAAGAGGTAAAAAAAAATGAATTTTAAAAAAGCACTTTCTTATATAATGGCCCTTTTTATTTTATTAGGGCTTTCGGCGGTGAGCTATGGCGAGATATCGGCAACGAATAAAGAAGCGCTTCAGCAGCTGCGTATGAAACTTAATTCGGGCGGTCAAACGCCTCCGGCGGCGGCGCCTTCTTATGCGGTCAAAAAAGAACGGCCGGCCTATAAAAAGCCCCGTCCCGTAATTGCCAGGCCGCAGGCTGCCCCTGTTTCAAAGCCAGCCTCCGTTCAAGCGCCCTCATCGGCTCCGGCCGTTATTAGCGCGCCGGTTAAAAATGCGTCTGCGCCGGCTGCTGCGCCCGTTTATGAACCCGCAAAGACCGTTTCAACAATAGCTGCGCCTGCCGGTCAATCCGCGCCCGCAACCTCAGTCACGCCTCCGGGCGAAAAGCCTCAGGCAAAGGCCGTTTCGCAGACGGTCCGTAATTTCCCCCCGGTTATCCTCGATACCGGCGATTGTTTCGATATCGTATTAGACCCCGGCCACGGCGGGCGTTATGAGCCGTCACGGAGCTATTCCGGCGATCACTGGGACCCGTTTTCAAAAACTTTTTTACTGCCTTATAATTTCGGCGCAAGCGCGGCAGGCATGTACGAACACGAATGGACGCTGTTTACGGCTAAAAAAATCGAGGAAATATTAAATTTAACTCATACCGACGCCGGATTCGCCGAATTTTGCAAGATACTTGAAAAGCATGCCGATATATCGAAGGATAAAATTAAAAAAGTGCGCGTCAACACGCATCTTACAAGGCGCTACAGCTGGGAGGACGATCCCGAAAAAAATATGGCTAACGTCAATAAAAAATACAGGCTATTTGACAGTCCCGATTCTTTCGGCGGGGCTTCTAAAAACAAGCCTTCAGAAAAAATGCACCCCGGACGCATTTCATTCATTAATCAAATTTCTCCGGACTTAGTGGTGAGCCTTCATAATAATTCGAATCCAAACCGTAACGTGAGAGGCTTTTCTTCGGTTATAGTGCCTCATTTTGACTTTTTTTCAAGCATTAACGGCATAGTCACAAATGGCATGAGCAATATGCCTCCCAATCAGATGAAGGTGACGGTGCCTAAATTTCAAAAAGTGGCGAATTTTATAACTTCGGTAATTTCCAGAGCTGAAAAAATAGACGTGAAAACTATCATATCGGATACGGCCACTTATTTTACGGGGTTTCGCGCATTTACACATAAGTTTATCGGACTCCGTTATTTAATGGTAACCTGGCGCTATAATACCTCTTCGCTTTTTACTTCATTTACGCTCTTTTTTATGCGTGAAAATTCCGTTTATGAAAAATATCGGCGCGCCGGCGGCCCTGAAGGATATGGCGGCGATAATTTTTATTCATCGGAAGAATTGATCCGTTATATCCGTTCTTCTTTATGGGACGATTTAAAAACTACGAACGGCTATTACGCCGCTAAAACTAATGCAGTGGATTACGCCGGGCCTCATTCTTCGCCCTTCGTTTCCGACTGGGCAATACCGCTTCACGTTAACGCCGTAACGGCCTACCTTGAACTCGGTTATCTTTCCAATACGAAGGACCGTAAACTTTTAAAAGAAAAACAGCAGCTTATAGCCGAATCGGCTGCGGTCGGCATTTATTCTCTGCTAGTCGGCCTTACTCCTAAAAAAGTTGAAGGCGTTGAATCGCCTCGCGGCGCGGCTATCGATTTCGCAAAGTATGGAAGGGATAAAAATTCAAACGGTTATTTTAATATTTCATGCAGGCCGCTTACCTTCTAAGCGGCTGAAAAAAATCGGGAGGGGTATTTGTGGTTTATATAGTAATCTTGATAGGAATAATAGTTTATTATCTTCTGATATACTATTTAATGATAAAACCCGGCCAGAAAGCGCTCGAAGCCTCTAATAAAAAATTAAAGCTGCTGTATGATTTAAGCATGAAATTCCATGAGTCCGTTACGCTTGAAAATTCTCTTGAACAAATATTAAAGCAGGTCATCGATATAGTCGGCGCCGAAGTCGCGTCTTTATTTTTGCTTGACGATAAAAAAGAATTTTTTACCTGTCCGGTCGCCGTGGGGCCTACGGCGGCTGAAATAGTTAAAATGAAAGTTCCGTACGGCGAAGGGCTCGTTTCAAAAGTCGAAACGCTTAAGGCGCCTATATTAACAAATGACATAACTCAGGAAAAAACGCATTTTAAAGAAGTCGATGAAAAATTGAATTATAAAACCCGCACCATGATATGCGTTCCGTTATTCGTTAAAGATAGATTTCTTGGAGCGTTTCAGGTTATTAATAAAAAGAACGGCGGGCAGTTCAACGCCGAAGATACTGAACTGCTCGGCGCGATAGCGGGGCTTACGTCGTTAGCCGTCAACAGCGCATGCTGCTTTAAAAATATCGGCAGGTAAGTCAATGGTTATTCTCATATTCGGTTATTATCCGTTCTATATTAGCTTTTAATAATTTAAGCTCGTCTATTTTTTCGCCGGCGATACATTCTAAAACGGCTTTGTTTTTTATTAGAGTATCGTCGAGCTTTATGTTGGTAAGCCGGGGAAAAAAATATTTATTTAAAATTCTTTGCAGCCAATCTTTTACCGGATCGAAAAAAAAGCCGACGAGCAAAGCGTTCAATAAATTGATCGAAAACGAACTCGAGTCGAGCCAGTTTTGCGTGATCTGTTCTGCCGCCACGGCCACGCTTAAAACGGTGAGGGCGACTAAAATCATTAAAATCGAATATAACACGCCTTTTTTTACGGCAAATTCTATGTGAAGAAATTTATGCTTTACTATCGCGTATGCGCTCAGAGCGCAAAATACTATAATTCCGTATTCTAAAGTTGAAACTTCGGTGAAAATGCCCGCTATTTTTTTCAGGACGTCAAAAATACCGAATAAAAAAGATATGAGTATGCCCAATAAAACATGCCTTATCTTAACTTTATAATCGTCGGCGTCGCCGGTTGATTGGGAACGGTAAAGATGAAGTATCGAGTAAAATCCTGAAATCGCCATGGCGGCAGCGTAAAATATAAAATAAGGCCCGTTGAGGCTTATAAACCCGGTGGCGGTCATCGTTACGCCGTTTACTATAAAGCCTTTAAGCGTCAAAATTATAATCAAAGCGGCAACGGCGTAAAAAAAAGCGAGTTTGAACGCGGTAAACTTTTGCAGGCCGCCATTGTGAGATACGAAGGCGAAAATAAAATGCGGAAGGAGTCCGATTAAAAAAGCAGTAGAGACGATGCAGACATTCGAGGCCGTGGCAGCTGCCGATTCGTTTTTTAGAATATACATTAAAAATGCCCCGAAATTATATACGCAGAGCGAAAGGCATAATGCGGCGAAAAGGTAATTAATACGGCCCCGTTTATTCTGCGCAAGGACGAAAACGCCGAGCGCGGCTACTAACGAGCATGAAATGAGCGGCAGAGCCGACAAAAGGTATTTGATTTGCATAATTTGACGATAGCTTAATGCTTATTTTCAGGCGTTGATAATAAATTACATTTAATCGACGGTAACGATTAATAACGTGATTAAATAAATGATGAAAAAATTAATTAATTAATAATTAATTAACCGTTAATTAAATATTAATCAAATTTTTATTGATATAACCTTTGAGATCGTCTTTTAAAACTGCTTCATCGATGAAATTAAATTTGCTTCGGTAATCGCGCAGTTCGTCCATGTCGATTTCGTGGTAAACGATGCCTTCTTCGCCTTCGCACCCGGCTAAGATATCTCCGGCGGGGGATATTATCATTGAATTGCCGCCGAGCTCGAGAAGCCCGTCGTAGCCGCAGGAGTTAGAGGCTATAACGAAGCACTGGTTTTCTATGGCGCGGGCGGTTAAAAGGGAGCGCCAGTGGCCGATGCGCGATGCCGGAAATTGCGAAGATACGCTTATAATTTCAGCGCCGTTAAAGGCGGCTATTCTGAATAATTCGGGAAACCGCAGATCGAAGCAGATGAACGGTGAAATTACATAATTATCGGTCTGAATATTGAATATTTTGAAACCGGGTTTAGAATAGGCGTGTTCGTTATTTTTTTTAAAAAGCTGGATTTTGTTATAGGTTCCGCAAACCGAACCGGACTGGTTTATAACGTAAACTCTGTTAAATATGCGTTTATCGGTTTTTGAGTCGTAATAGTCGATATGCGGATGAGAGCCGGCGACTATCACGGCGGCAGATCGTTTAGCGAGTTTCGAAATTTCGTCTATTATTTCGGCCGTTTTTAAAACGTAAGGAGATTTAAGGACATCTGGATAAAGCCCCGTCACCCACATTTCCGGCATTACGACGAGCTTCGCGCCGGCGTTCAAAGCTTTTTCGAGCAGGCCGTAGCCTTTTTCAAGATTAAGTTCCGGTTCGAGTATTTGAGTGCGCATTTGTATGGCGGCGGTTTTTATTTTCATCTGATATCACACCGCTCTTTGATATGAGCGCAAAGGCCGCTATATTCGGCTTCGCTTATTTTTGAGATAAATTCGCCTACCCGCTCCGGTTTTAAAGTTTTTTTAGTGAGCTCGAATTCGAAGTTGAACAGGTCGTGTTTTTCTTTATAAACCCTCAACCAGTGGGCGGCTGCGAGGTGGAATTTATCTTCGCATAAATTTATCAGGCCCATAGTGAATATCGAAAGGTAGTGGTTAGCCGTTTTTTTGAAGTTATAATCGATTAGTTTTATCGCCTGCTCGTACTCATTGATGAAAAGATTGATGCGCGCGGCGTAAGCCCTTTCTTCAGGGGTTTTAGGCTCGATTTTAAGGGCGCGTTCCCAGTAATATTCGGCCCTGTAATTTTTTTTAAGCCGCAGGCAGATATCGCCGAGATACATCAGCGTAAATATATCTTCGCTGTAGTGCCTGTAAATGGATGTGAAAACACCGAGCGCCTTTTTATAATCTTCTTTGTAGTAAAGGCAGACTGCTTCTATTTTTTTCATTTCGGCGTTTTTATCGCATGGGGCGAGATCTTTCAGCTCTAAAAGCGTGTTTATAAAATCGCCGGATTCGAAGAACATTCTTACCACTTCGCGCCGCAGCGAAGCGTCGCCTCCGCTGGATTTGAGATATTCTTTGAAAGATTCTATGGCAAGGTTTTTTTCTTTGAAATTAAGGTAAACGCCGCCGAGAAGTTTCATCACTTTAGGCGGCTTTATGCCGCGGGCAGTCAGCGCGGTAAGCTCTTTGCGCGCGGCCGCGAAATTTTTCATATCGTAGTAATATTCCGCGTTCATAATTAAAAAAAACTCGTCTTCAGGATAAATTTTAAGCGCATAATCTAACATTTGCCGATATTTCGAGAAATTCTCGGTTTTACGGTAAATATTACATAACTCTAATATTGTCGGATAGTAATCGGGCACGTTATTGATAATTTCGATGAAGTCTTCTTCGAGGTCGTTAAACTCTTCTGAAAGCCATTTTTGATTGTTTACGCTCAAAAAATAGCTGTCGATCTTGAATTCTTCCGTTCTATGAAGCGCAGCTTCCTCGGTTTCATTTCTTGGATGCGTTAAAACCTGTTCATTTTTACTCATCATTAATCACCTCGGCCATTATAACAAAAATAAAATATATTTTCAATTTATTTTTAATAATAATAAAGAATATCGATTTTTGAATATTGATTTTTAAATAAAAAAATCTTGCATATTTAAGATTAAACATGATAAAATATAATACGCGATTTGTAAAAAAGCCGCATATTAATTGTAACTGTAAAGGAACCGATGGATTTTCACGGAGGACTCAAACTTCCGCTCAATCACGAGCTCACTATAGATAAACCCCTCGTATCGGCAAGGCCGCCCGCAAAGGTCTGCGTACTTCTCAGCCAGCATTCAGGCTCGCCCGCCGTCGCGGCCGTCGAAGCGGGCAGCCGCGTAGGGCTTTTCGAAGTTATAGCGCGGGGGATAGGCGCGGTTTCCTGCGACCTTCATTCTCCGGTAGCCGGAGTCGTTGAAAAAATAGACGAGTTCGTTCATCCATATTATAAATATTGCCAGGGGATAGTTATCGCGGCCGACCATGAAGCGGAAAATGCCCATCAGCTTTCTTTTAACGAAGCTGAAAGTTTCACCGCCGAGCAGATAATCGAGGCTTCGAAAAAATTTTCCGTCATAGATACCGTTTCTAACAATAAGCCGCTTCATTCTAAAATCTGCGGATTATCAAAAGGTTCGGCGCATTATCTTATAATTAGTTTCGTTCAAAACGAGCCTTATATTCACAATATGGAAACGATAGCCCACATCTATCTCGAAGAAATTTTATCGTGCGTTTCCTATATTAATGAGGCTTTCAACCCTGCTTTCGTTTTTTTCGCGCTTCCCTATCACATGGTTAAGCTCATAACTTCCATCGATAATAAGCTGAATCAAAATAAATCCCGCTACAAAAATTTTAAGATAATCAGGGTGACCGATAAATATCCGCAGGGCAATGAGATCGTTTTAGCTTCGAGTATTTTGAAGATCAGAATCAATTCCGCCGATATAACCCGTAACAATAGATGCCTTATTTTAGACGCATCGACCGTTTTCCATCTCTACGAAGCGCTGAAATTTAATAAACCGCAGATCGAGTGCCATCTGACCGTTTCGGGGTACGGCATTACCAAACCGGCCAATATAAAAGCGCGCGTCGGCACTTATATTTCCGATATTATCGAACAGTGCGGCGGTTTCTGCGGCAACGTCAATTCGCTTATCGTCGACGGGCTTATGTCGGGTTATTCGCAGTTCACGCTCGATGCGCCCCTCGTCAAATCCAATCGTTCGATTACGGTAATACCCACTGAAAGGCTTTCTTCGGCCGGCGAGCAGAAGTGCATGCGCTGTAAAAAATGCATAGACAGCTGTCCGGTCGGGCTTAATCCGGCGCGGCTCAATTTTTTAAGCCGCAGCGGCGCGCACGCTCAGGCGGCCGGCGAGGGCATTTATTCGTGTATTGAATGCGGAGTCTGTTCGTATATATGTCCGTCGCGCATCAATATAACCCATTCCATAATACTTTCCAAAAAAATGATACTCGAAGCTAACTTGAGGAGGCGCAAAGATAATGAACCAGTATGATCTTGCCGTTTCCATACACCCTTACATACACTCGCCTCTTTCTAAAAATACTATTTTTTTGAACAGGCTGCTCGCGCTTTCGCCGATGGCCCTTCTTGCGATATATCATTACGGCGCGATGGCTTTTACGGCTATTTTATCGGCAGCTTTTTTCGTTCTGCTGCCGACTTATATAGCGCTAAAACTTCAAAACCGCCGTTTGGCAGATATAGATAACGAAAATTATTATTACGCCCTGCTGTTCGCGCTTACGCTGCCGGCCGGCGTCCCTTTTTATATCATCGTTACCGGGGCGCTCATTTTAAATTTTATGGTTTTTTCGCCCCGCTGGTCCTGCGCGTTAAGAATTATTAATCCCATAGCGGCCGTTTCATGTTTATTGGTTATGATATTTAATGAAAAGATATATTTTTTTAACGGTCCGCGCGCTTTTATGTCGGGCGCCTGGTTCAGCCCCTTTCCTTCACCGGATTATTCAGGAAGTCTTTTGTTTTATATCCATAACGACGAGTTCAATACCGCCCGTGAAAGCCTCAGGCGTGTTCTCGATATGCTTTCGGGATGGAATCCCGGCCACTACGGCGAGTTATCCATTATTTTAATGGCGGGGGCGTTTATATTTCTATCGTTTAAAAAATGCGTGGATTCGGCGCCTCTTATAGGTTCGGTGGCGGGCCTTTGCGCCGGAGTGTCGATTCTTTACCACTCGCAGGGATTTAATTTCGTATTGATTGAAATAATAAGCCATGCTTTTGCGAGCATGTTTTTGTTTTATTCGTGTTTCGTGCTTACCGATTATTACAGCTCGCCCCAGAAATATTCCGCCCGCGTTATATACGGGCTTATTTTCGGCGTGCTGTTCGCTTTTTTAAGTTATTACAACGACGGTCCCGACTGTTCGAACTATTCGCTGGCGATCGCTTCGGCCTGCGTGCCCTTGATCGATGATATTTTTAACGGGGGAGGCAGGCGGGCTTGAATAAAATTATCATTTCGATTATTACGGCCTTAATAGTAACGGCTTTGTCGTTTACGCTCATTAATTTTTCAAAGGCTTTGCCGGTATATGAAGATAATAACTTTTTTTCCGTCACTGAGGAAAAGATCAAATCGTCCTTTCTGGGCGCCGCCATTAATCTCGAAGATATTCCGTCCGGATTTTATGCGTGGCACGCCCTTTCGCCGTCAGGCGAACTATACAAAGATAATGAGGTTATATTAAACGGCGCCGATACTGAATTCGTTTATAAAAATTTTAAATTTAAAAATCAGAACGGCGCCTGGATAAAATTTATAATTACGGCCGGTCCGCAGATTGTATTTACTTCCAGCGGGCTTGTTTCATCAGGCGGCTCGAATAATTTAGACGTGCTTGAAACCATATCCAATAAAATAAAGACCTCTATTAACGAAACTAAAATAATTAAACTATCTCCGCAGGGCGATCGATCGGCTTTTAACGTAAGCGCCGCCATATATAATGCCGTTAAAGATAAAATGAGCGTCGGCCAGCCCGTCGATTTTCGTTTTCAGTTAGAGCAGATGCCGAATTCATCTTTAAGCGCCGAACAAATTTCTTTTCTGGAAGGCTCGCGGATAAGCGATATTCATATATCCGGCAAAAAACGCGGAGTTTATTTTGAGTCTTATCTGCCGGACTGTTTCAATAAAGTTAAAATCGGTTTTGTTATTAAAAATACTTTCCATATAGCTCAGCTCTTTATATTAACCGCGAAAAAAAATCAGTTTACCGCGGGGGGCGTCAGGGACGAAAAATTCGTCGATTCTTTCAACCAGCTTTTAATCGGCGACGTTAGAATCGATGATGCCAATATTTACAAAGAAAGCGGGGCGCGTTCCGAACGCTACACCAACAAATACAAAGTTATAAAGTTTATGTCGGACGCTTTCCCTTTGATCAAAAAATATATTTCACGGAGCCGCGATTGAATAATTATAATTTTTTAAAAATGTGTGTGATAGGCGTTATTCCTTTATTGATGGCGGTTGATTGTTTGTCTTCGGCCGCGCTGTATTCACTTTTATATTTTTGCTCTACCAGCGTAAGTATATTCGTGCTTTATTGCCTTAAAAATATAAATTATCGCGCTAAGTATCTACTGGCGGTAATATTAAGCTTTTGCGTTAATTATTTTATATATTCGAATTTTCTGGCCGGCAAATATTGCGCCGGCGGCTACCGGCATTTTATAGTTTACGCGAGTTCGCTTTCGGCGGCCGGTATTTATTTTGATTATGAATTCAAGCATTTCAACGATTTTTTCGACTTGATCAAATATTATTCAATGGCGGCGGCATCATCAACTATTATTTTTTTCACATACGGCTTTCTGGTTTATGTTTTTACGGGCGGCGGCAGTATCACTTTTTTTTCTTATCCGGCTTCAGCTATAATTACGGCGGCGATGTGCGGATTACTTATAAGCAAGGCGCTGAAAAAAACGGCTTGATAATCTAAATTTATGTGTTATAATAGCGGTGAGGTATTTTTGGCGGAAATCGAGCAGGCAGGTTTATAAAAGATATGTTCAGCGAAAACTTTTTATTTTTTAATATTTTATTATTTTCAGGCTTCGGCGTTGAAATAATATTCGGCCATAAGCGCAGCAGCTTTCATTCATATTTTAAAGTATGCATAGTTAATTCGGCCGCGCTTTTAATTAATTCGTTCATATTTTGCGGGCTTAAAGATATATTTTTCAAAAAATATCAGATCGGCGACGAATACGTATTTTTATTGATATTAGCTTCAGCTCTCGTCGTTAACGAGTTTTTATTCTATGCCGCAAAACATTCCGATTTTAATATATTCGATTCTCTTAATTTTGTTTCATCGGTTTTTCCCATGCTGCTATACCTTAATTCGAAAGGCCCCGCGCATGCTCTGATTTCGGCGGCGGGCGCCGCGCTTTCTTTTCTGCTGTTTTCAACGATATTTTTTTACATAAAAAGGCAGGCCTCCGATAATTGCGAATTTTCAGATGAATTCAGCGTTTTTTGTCTTGAAATGATTATATTCGGTCTATTTTCGGCTTCATTTTCTATATTTTTCAGGGTGGTGTAAGTGATTTCATTAAAAAAATTTAAAGTTACAATCCCATATTTTGACAGCGGCACTAAAAAAGAGCATACCGTCGATTTTTTTATCGACGCCGTAGACTCCGGCGGCGCGGTTAAAGCCGCGCGTGAAAAATTCGAGCTTTATGAAAAATCGTCCCACGCTTCCTGGGTCCGCATTATCAGGGACGACGGAATAAAAGTCGAAGAAAAATAAGGCAGTATGAGTAATTATGAATATACCGGTTTTATTATATTTAGCCGCGGCTGTTGCCGCAATGAGCGCGGCGGGCGAGTTTTTTTATTCGCGCCGGTCTTCCGCCGGTCTTCCGGCCGTTTCTAAAAACGGCGGAGCGGCCGACGAGAGGGCGCTTAAAATATTTCAGCTGCTCAAGTCTATCGACTGCCGTAAATGCGGTTTTGAAAGTTGCTACGATTTTGCAGCGGCCGCTTGCGAGCGTCCCGAAATAGTCAATTTATGCGCTCATTCTTCCCGGATTATCATTAAAAACGCGGAACATATCTGGGGATACGCTCCGGTTTTCGATAATAATTTTTCGGCCAGGCTTTTTTGTACGGCCGGCGTTTCCAATTGCGCCGAAAAATACCGTTATTACGGCACTAAAAGCTGCGCCGGAGTGAAACTGTTATGGGAAGGCAACCGCGAATGTATATACGGCTGCGTCGGCCTTCGCGACTGTGTAAAAGTTTGCCCGGTTAATGCCATAGAGCTTGTCGATGATTTTTTGCCGCGCATCAATGAAGATAAATGCATAGGCTGCGGCAGGTGCGCCGAAGCGTGTCCTTTCGGCGTCATTAAAATAATGGACAGGGAGCATAAAACTTATATCCGCTGCGGAACCAAAGACCCCGGCGCGCTCGTGCATAAAATATGTTCGAGCGGCTGTATCAGCTGCATGGTTTGCGCTAAATCATGCCCTTATTACGCAGTCGATATCAGCGCCAAGGTACCGGTTATTAACTGCGATAAATGCGTTAATTGCGGCATCTGCGCGGCAAAATGCCCGCTCGGGATCATAGCTTCTAAAAGCGTTAATGAACAAATAGTTTATATAGTCGAGCAAAAATGCAATATGTGCGGCATTTGCGCGCAGATATGCCCGTCCGCGGCGATTACGGGAGACTCGAAAACGCCGTACAGGGTTATTACCGAAAAATGTATCGGCTGCGGTATCTGTATAGCAAGATGTCCGAAAGATGCCATAATATTGAAAATATCCGAATGATTCGCGGGGCTTTTTATGACTACTTCTAAGATCACGGCTCGTTATTTCGAAAAAATACAGGGCAGCGTTAATGTCCGATGCCTTTTATGCTCGCACCGCTGTGTCATAGCGCCTGGAAAAACCGGCTTCTGCCGCTCGCGCCTTAACGAAGACGGAATTTTATATACCCTTAATTATGCTTCGGCCTCGGCCGTAAATATCGATCCTATCGAAAAAAAGCCGCTTTATCATTTTTTGCCTTCGACAGATATCGTTTCAATCGGAACTAATTACTGCAATTTTTCGTGTAAATTCTGTCAGAATTATGAAATTTCACAGTTTAAAACCACGGCGATACGGGTTAATCCCGAAAAACTTCTCGCGCTTATCAAGAATGAAAAAAATTGCCGTTCGCTCGCTTTTACCTACAATGAACCGGTTATATGGTATGAATTCGTAAAAGCCGCTTCTGAATTTATCAAAAAGAATGGTTATAAAACCGTTCTGGTTACTAACGGCGATATATCGCCGGAAGCGTTTTCGGAGCTTGCGCCTTATATCGACGCTATGAACATAGACCTTAAAGCCTTCGATAAAAAATTTTATGCCGAAATATGCGGCGGCTCTTTAGATGCGGTATGCGCGACCATAGAATCCGCTTTTAAAAGGGGAATTATCGTCGAAGTAACTAATCTGTTGATACCCGGCCTTAATGATTCAGACGATATGCTTAACGCACTCATAGATTTCGTCTCGTCGGTTTCCGCCGATATTCCGCTGCATTTTTCAAGATACCATCCTGCTTATCTGATGAATAATCCTGCGACGAGTATCGCATTGCTCGATAAGGCCTATTCTATGGCCGTTAAAAAATTGAAATTCGTTTACTTAGGAAACATTTCTGCAGGCGAAAAAAGCTCGACTTATTGTCCGGCATGCAAAAACACGATCATAAAAAGGAATAATTACGCTTGCGGGCCGGTCGATATAAATTCTAAAGGCGAATGCCTGTTTTGCGGCGAAAAAATATACGGCAATTTTTATAATTGTAATAATTGACTATTTGCTAAAAAAATGATAAAATTTGCTAAAAAAAATTCGGAGATTATATAATGAAACAAAATAAAAATTTTAACTTTCAATCGATGTCTTCGGCTAACGAGAAAATGCTGATTATTTTTTCGTGGATCATAGTTGTCATAATAGTCGTTCTGGTAGGCTTATATTACGGTCAGCAGGTGCGCGAGCAGGAAGTGAATATCGCGCGCGTTCAGAGCGCGGGCGGTCCGTCCGGCGTCGAAATTTCATCCGATTCAGACAGCAAGGTTGAAGAAGGCGAATTAAGCGTTTTAAAAGAAGCCGAAAGCGTTCTTACCGACAGCATGTCTCTTAACAAAAATGAGGTTTTTTGCGTCCAGCTCGGTTCATACGACGAGACCGATTTTTACGATGAGCCGAAAGCCGATTCCATAATCGCCGAGTTTTCTTCTAAAGGCCTTTATTCAAAAAAAATAATAATCAATCCGTCTAAAAATCAATTCGTCGTTCAGCTGGGCATTTTTAAAAGCTATGAAGACGCTAAAACTTTTTTGAATTCAGTGAAGATTAAAAATTATCCCGCGCAAATAGTTATAGTTCCCGATCCTAACGCTAAAATCGAATATGTGCCGGCAGCGGCCGCTTCAGACGGGGTAAAGCAAGCGGAGCCCGTAAAAAAAGAAATCGTAGTTTCTACTTCCGATTCTAAAATAATCGATGATATTAAAACTCCCGTTAAACCGGCCGAAACGCCGGCAGAAGCGGTCAAAGTTAAACCTGCTGAACCCGAAGTTAAACCAGCTGAAGTAAAAACGGTCGAAGTTAAACCGGTTGAAGTTAAATCGGTTGAACCCGAAATAAAAATCGAGCCCGTTAAAACCGCTGCGGTTATTACTAAGTCTCAAAAAACTGAAACTGAAGAAGCAGCTGCCGAAGAACCGGCCGCCGGCGATGAAGTTACGCCTGCCGAAAACGCCGCAGACACGGCTGCTGTTAAAACCAATTTCAAAATAGTTCCGGCGAAAAAAGAAGAAAAAAAGGCGTCCGCTAAAGTTGTGAATAAACCCGCGGAAGTAGAAGTTGAAGATGAAATTACCGCCGGAGACGATGAATTTGAAATAGTAGCCGATGAAGATGACGCCGATGAAACCGAAGCCGCCTCTTCAGCCGGCGGTTCCAGTAAAAAGGGCCCCTATTACGTTCAAATCGGAACTTATAAGAGCGATAAAAACGCGGAAGGGCTTAAAGTTAAATTGAAAAAACTGGGAGTCGGCAATGTCGCCATAGTTCCGGGGCAGCTTTCTTCGGGCGATAAGGTTTACAGGGTAAGGATGACCGGATATGCGTCGAAAGAATCTGCAGGCAAAGCCTTTAACGGCGTTAAAAGCTCTTTTCCGGAAGTCAAGCCTTACATATCAAAATAGTCGTAATAATCTAATTTATATATTTAATCGAAAGGAGGAATATGCTTTTAACGATCTTTGAGAGGCTTTAATATCAGCGAAGATTGCGTCGGGAAAGTTTTTCTCCTTGAAAGCATATGGATTTATGGCAAAAGCTTCGTACCGGAGCCAGGAAAATAAAGTGTCCTACCTTTTTTTGGCGCCCTTTTTAATTATCTTTCTGGTTTTTTTGGCGTATCCGATAGTTTACTCGTTCTTTTTGAGCTTTCAGGAGGCCGGAACGGGTTATTCCCTTAATTCCCTCGAATGGGTAGGCCTCAAAAATTACTTTTATCTTTTTACCGATATCGAATTTTTGTGGGCAGTTTTGATGACTTTTTACTACGCGCTTCTTATAATGCCGCTCGGCATTTTATCCTCATTAGTGCTCGCGATTCTGCTTAACAATAAAATTTCATTTAAAAATTTCTTCCGTTCGGCTTATTTTTTGCCCAATGTCTTGGATATGCTTGTAATCGGCATAATATGGACGCTGATATACAGTAAAGACGGCATAGTGGATAAATTCATAAAATTAGTTTTCGATTTTTTCACTTACGATTTTCTGGGCAATTTAACTAATAATTTTTTCATATCGATTTTTACGATGTTCACTCAGGGCGTATTTTACGGCCTGATTTTATTTTTTATATATAAAATTTATTCTAACTTTCCGATGAGTAAATACGTTAAAAATGAAAAGATGTCGCACATCCTCGATATTTTAGTTTACGGCGTGGCTTTCGTTGTGATATTCGGCGGCGGCGGCCTTCTCGGCGGCGCGTCTAAAATTTTAGGAAGCGCCGTTAATAACGGCGTCCTCGGAACTCCGGCCACCTGTATGCCCGCTGTGGTATTCGCTCTTGTAGTAAAGGGCGCCGGCTTCGGCATGATATTATTTCTGGCGGCTATTCAAAATATTTCCGAGTCGGTTTATGAGGCCGCGGATATCGACGGCTGCAACGAAGTTCAGAAATTTTTCTATATAACCCTTCCTTTAGTCAAGCCTATTATATTTTTTATGGCGGTTACAGGGATCATCGGAGCGCTTAACGCTTTTACCGAAATATACGCCATGACAAAGGGCGGGCCGATAGTTACCGTTCTTGGCAAGTCTCTCGGCGCTACCAAGCTGACGGGTTATTATTTATTCACCAAGTGGGAGCAAAGCGAATTCGGTTACGCGGCCGCGATGTCTTACGCGCTGCTTGTTCTGACCATCGTCATTTCCAAAGTGCAGGAAAAAGTATTAAGTCCCGAAGATTAAGCAGTCCTTTGAATATTTGGAGGAAGTAAAATGTCGAATAAAAATGAAAAAATAAAAAATCAGCAGGCCGCCCCGCCGGCGGTTAATTTATCTTCTGCCGCGGTGGTTATTGAAAACAATGCCCCCGTTATGGATGCGAAGCTGCACGCGGCCAGATATAACCGCATCATAACCCGCGCCATACTTTATTTTTTGCTCAGCGTCGGCGCGCTGGTCGTCCTGTTTCCGCTTATATGGATGATTTTAACGGCGATGAAACAGCCCGGAACGGCTTTCAAGTTTTCATTTCTGCCGGATTCCCTTTCTTATGAAGGGTTTTCAAAATTATATACTCTCGATAATTTTAAAAAAGTATTCGCCGAGTTCAATTTTATGAAATATTTTTTCAACAGCATAATAGTAGCTTCGCTTGCGGCGGTTTTTGCGACAACTTTCGCCTGCATGGCCGGATACGTTTTCGCAAAAAAAGATTTCATATATAAAGACCTGTTGTTTTACCTTCTGGTGGCCACTATGATGATTCCCGGAATGATGTATTTAGTGCCGCAGTTCGTTATAACCGTTAAGCTCGGCTGGTTCGACACTTACCAGGGGCTTATTATTCCTCACTTAGCCAATATATTCGGCGTATTCATGATGCGCCAGTTTATGAGAAGCATTCCGGATTCGCTTATAGAAGCGGCTAAACTCGACGGCGCGTCCGAGTGGCAGATTTTTACCATAATCATAGTGCCGATGGCGATGCCTATAATCGTGACGCTTTTTCTTCTCACTTTCTTATTCCACTGGTCTAACTTTATATGGCAGTTAGTTATAACCAAACCGGGTTCGGCTATATTGACGATACCGGTCGGATTAGCTTATTTTTCGGGACCGCACGGCTCCGAATGGGAGCTTATGATGGCGGCGTCCTGTTTTTCGATAATACCTATGGCGATTTTGTTTTTAATAGCCCAGAATTTCTTCATAGAAGGCATGACAAAAGGCGCGGTCAAAGAATAAAAAATGACTGCCGCCGGCGCGCGGGCATGGTTAAGGGCGGCATATAAATTAAAAAGGTGGTTAGAGAGATGATTAAGAGTAGCAATATATTGACAATAGCGGTCGGGCTGCTTTTGTTTTTCTTTGTGTTCGGTTCGTTTTTCTGTTCGAAGCCCGGCGGGCTCGGCGATATGGACATTCTCGTATGGGCTTCCTACGGGCCCGACGAGTATAAGTTGTTTGAAAATATTGCCCATAGATGGTCTTCGCTTAAAGACAATCCCTATAAAATTCACGTGGCCCAGATTCCTTGGATGGGCCAGGAATCTAAATACCGCACTTCGCTCATAGCCGGCGCGCCGCCCGATATAGGCCGCGTGGATACGCCTTTCGTGCCGGAGCTTGCGCATAACAACGTGCTTACCGACATTAAACAATACTTGATTGCCGAAGAGGCCGAAAAGAAAATGGAAACCGGCGAAATACTCGCTCAATACGTTAAAGCCGCCATCGACTCCTGTATAATCAAAGATAAAAACGGCGTCGAGCACGTTTACGGATTTCCCGATCAAACCAACGGCGCATGCCTGTTTTATAATAAAGATTCTTTTAACGCGGCGGGGCTCGATCCTCAGGTGCCGCCGAAAACATGGGATGAATTCGTTGATTTCGGCAAAAAACTTACAAAACCCGCCGAAGGGCTCTACGGGTTCGGTATGGATAATTCTCTCTGGTGGAGCTTTCCGTTTTTTAACACATTCGGCACTAAATTTTTATCCGACGACGGTTCTAAATGCCTTCTCGATTCCAAAGAAGGCATAGCCGCGCTTCAATTTAAAGTCGATCTTTATAAAAAACACGCGTTAGAAGGCGGCGCATGGAAATCCGGCGGGCAGAACACCGAAACCGGTTTTATCAACGGCCGTTATGCAATGGTATTGATGGGCCCATGGAACGTTTCGCGCTTCAAAGCGGCTAAAGTCAATTTCGGAGTCGCGCTTATACCCGCCGGTCCTGCCGGCACTTCAACCAACGTCGGAGGAACCAATATGGTAATATTTAGAAACGATAAAAGGCCGGCGGCGAAGCTGCGCGCGTGTTACGACTTTCTGCGCTTCGTCACCTCCGAAGATATTCAGGCCGAATGGGCTTCTAAATTGCGCCAGATACCCGTTAATTTAAAGGCGTACGATAAAATTAATATCACTGATAAAGAAGAGGAAAAAATTCTTAAAACCTTTATGGAACAGATGAAAACAGCTCAGGCAAGGCCTAAGGTTTTAAAATATTCACAGCTTGAAACTATTATCAATCCCGAAATGGAATCGGCCCTCTCCGGCAACATAAGCGTTGAACAGGCCTTAAAAAACGCAGTGGAAAGAATTAACCGCGAAGTTTTGACCCGTTAATAAACTATGAATATACTCAGCATCGATCCCGGCAAATCTAAATTCGGCGCGGCTGTCGTTAGCGACGCCGGCCTTATTTTATATAGAAAGATCGTAAGAATACAAAACGGGGGCGCGCCTAAGACTAACGATATTTTTAATTTGATATGCGCCCCGCTTGCCGCGATTATCGATGAAATATTTTTAGATTATACCGTCGGGATCATTACTTTAGGCGATAAAACCGCGTCTAAACAATATTTAAGCGCGCTGGGAACGATCGTAAAAAAAGATCCGCGATTAAGCGGAATTGAAATAGTCGCCGTCGATGAGTCGCGGACTACGGAGGCGGCCCGCGCGCTATATCACAAGCACAATCCGCCTTTTTTTCTATTAAGATGGCTGCCGCTTTCTTTAATCCCGGTGTTTTGCGATGTCGATGATTTCGCTGCCGCAGCTATCGCTCTCAAATATCTTAAAAATAAATAAAATTAAATTTGAAGAATGGAATCGATACAGATATGGATATTAAAAGCGTATACAGACCAGTTTTAACAAGCAGCTCGCAGCCTTCGCGTATGCGCAGGGCCGATTATATTTATCTTGACAGCGCCGCGTCAACGCCGCTTATAGTTGAAGTTAAAGAGGCCATGGAAGAATATTATTTCGATAATTTCGCCAATTCATCTTCGGCGCATGCCGCCGGCCGCCGGGTAAAAGACGCCATAGAAAACGCGCGCGCCGAGGCGGCGGAATGCCTTAACGCCGGATGCGGCGAGATAATTTTTACTTCGGGCGCTTCGGAAGCTCTTAATATGGCGATTTTCGGTTATTATCATCTCGAAGCCTCGCGGGCGGCCGGTAAAAATATAGCGGTGAGCGCTATCGAACACCACGCCTCGCTTTACCCCGCGCTTGAAATGAAAAAATACGGCGCGAGCGTTATCGAAATTGCGCCTGAATCCGACGGCGCCGTCGATTGCGCTAAATTCGAGGCGGCCGCCGTTAAAGCTAAAAAGCTCGATTTCGTGTCGATGATGTTAGTCAATAACGAAACCGGCGTTATACAGCCGGTCGCTTCTCTTGCCGAAATCGCCCGCCGCTATGGGGCGTGTTTTTTATGCGACGCCGTGGCCGGTTTTGGAAAGATACCTATCGACGTGCGCGCCCTCGGAGTCGATATGCTCGCCCTGTCGGCCCATAAATTTTACGGCCCTAAGGGCTGCGGAATCCTGTTCGTAAAAAAAGGGACGCGTTTAAATCCCAGAACGCTCGGCGGCGGACACGAATTCAATCTGCGCGCGGGCACGCTGAATACTCCCGCCGTGATAGGCATGGTCGCCGCGATGAAAAAAGCCGTGTCCGATTTTAAAGAACGCGAAAAACACTGTCTGCTGCTTAAAAATTATCTATATAAAAAATTTGAAATATTCAAAGAGAATAATATCGATATTCGCTATAACTCGCCCGCCGATAAAACCGTTTCATCGACGGTTAATCTCAGTTTTAAAAATGTAGAGGCCGAAAAATTAGTCGAATACCTTTCGGATAAGGGCATAATGATTTCGGCCGGCTCGGCTTGCGGCGGCAAGGGCGGCGCGAAGGCCTCGCACGTTATAGAAGCTATGGGCGTGCCTTTCGACTATTCGATGGGCGCGGTAAGGATATCTTTTGGAATATATAACGAATTATGCGATATCGATATTCTGACTTCGGCAATTCTGTCCATGTTAAAAAAATAACGGGGTCGTGACTGCATGCAGATAAACGCGGTTAACAAAATCGAGGCTTTATTCAGGCGTAATTATTTTAACGGCCTTATTCAAAACGCGATAAGCCCGATCCTTATTTGTACGGCTTTTCTTTCGGCTCTTTCCATATTCGTTAAAATCGATATTTTCGTCTGGTACTTTCTTTTCGGCGCGGTGACATTCAAATTTATTTATATATACGCCAGCGCCGCTTTTCTTAAAATCGATACAAAAGACTGTTACCGCGAACTCGACCGCGTTCTGGATTTGAAGGAACGCGCGGTCACTTATTACGAGTTTAAAGAAAAAAACGGCCGCGCCGGAGGCGGAGCGGCCGGAAGTGAATCCGGCGTAAGCAAAGACGGAGTTAATGGCAAAGACCCTTTCAAAAATGATTGCGTGAGGGAGGCCGTTGTTTCGCTCGTCAGCGAAGATTTTATTAAAAATTATAATTCCAGATCGTATATTTTCGATGACAATTCTGAATTCGATAAAGTATTCCGGCCTTTCAGAGCGGCTTTTACGCGAAATCATTACAGGCTGACTGGTATTTTAGTCATGTTCTCGTTTTTGAATTTATATTTTAATTATTACGAGGCCGCGGCATTAAAAAATAAGGCTGAAGCGGCAGCCGAAAAAAAAGAAACTCCCGTTAAGGCGGCTGAAATTCTCGATGCGCTTATGGAATCTAACGGCGATAAACTCAAGGCGGCGGACGCCATTATCGAGCTCAAAGCGGCGAAGGAAAAATTAAAAGAGCCGCAAACTCCATCCGAATTATCGAAAAATCTCAGGGAAACCGCCGATAAATTGAAGCAGATAAAGGAAGGCGAAAATAAAAAAGGCGCACTGGACGAGCTTTCGAAGATAAGCGATGCGGCGGCTGAAATGATATCGGGTAAAAGCGGCGAAGGGCTAAACGATGAAGATAAAAAAATGATCGAGGAAAGAGTGGCCGAATTTAAAAAATTAGTGGATGATTATCTTAAAAACTCAAATGATAAAGATTTTGATAAAATAGAAAAAGAGCTTTCGGAGCTCACGGCTCTTCTCGAAGCGAAAAAAGAGGCTATGAAAAAGGCGGCAGCCGATAATAAAGCAGCAGGCGGCAAAGACGGCGAAAAAAAAGAAGGAGCCGCCGGCGCTAAAAAGCAGCTTAGCGCCGATGAAAAATCGGCTATGAAACATTTAAACCGCATGAGCGGAAAAGAATTGCTCGAAAAGCTCAAAAACGACAAACAGCTTCAGGAGCTTTATGCCGCGCTCAGCGCAATGAGCGATGAAGCGGAATCTTCTAAAAATAATGGAAAGCCTTCCGGCGGACAGTCTCAGGACGGCGGCGCGGATGCGGAAGGAAAGGCCGGCCCGGGCGGCGGAAAAGAAGGTAAAGCCGGCGGTAAAGGTGAAGGTGATGGTAAAAAAGGCGGCGGCGAGGGCGGAAAGATAACTTCAGAATCGCTCGGCATCGATATACCTAAACCTGGCAAAGGTTCTTCTAATTTAAAGGCGGCGGCATCCGACGCCCCTCTGATGGCGCCGCAGAACCGTCAGAAAGCCTCTGCCGCCGATAAAAACGCCGGATTATGGAAGGCGTTTTTCGAGGCCGAACGCTTCGGCGTCAATGCGCAGAAGAGTAAGGTCGAAGGCATACACGATTCTAAAACCCCATCTATGTCCATCGAAGGAAAGAGCCTGCCCGAGCCGGGAGCGGCCGGAATTGAAATGGGAACGATTGTTAAAAGCGAGACCGCGGGCGCCGATTCGATAGTTTCCGGCGATAAAGTGCCTGATGAATTGAAAAAACCCGTGGGCGATTATTTTAAAAAATTAAATAACGACTTCGGGGATAAGTAAATATTTAATTGAATTATAAATTAATTAATAGTTGACAAAAGGGAACGGTCGACTTTTAAAATAACGATAAAGATACTTTAATATAAAATTGGATTGTACGGAGGTAAATATGTCGGAGCATGACTCTTCAGGCGCGGAGAATATGGAGTCCGCGGAATCGGTGAAAAAAGAAATAGAACTGTTTTCGCAAAATTTCGCGCGGGTGAAAGGGGAAATATCTAAAAGAATAGCCGGATATCAGAATGTGATCGAAACGGTCCTATTTACGATGTTTTCCGGCGGGCATGTTCTGCTCGAAGGTGTTCCCGGCATCGGTAAAACCCAGTTGGTCAAAACCATCGCTGACGTATTCGCGCTTAAATTCAAGCGCGTTCAGTTCACGCCAGATTTAATGCCGGCCGACCTTCTCGGCAGCCATGTATTGATCGAAGACGAAAACGGCGGAAAGCATATTAAATTTAATGAAGGCCCCGTTTTTTGCAATATACTTCTTGCCGATGAAATAAACCGCGCTACGCCGAAGACGCAATCCGCGCTTCTTGAATGTATGGCCGAAGGCACCGTCAGTATAGCTAATACCCGTTTTAATCTCGAACCTCCGTTTTTCGTTCTGGCGACCGAAAATCCTCTTGAAATGGAAGGCACTTTCTCATTGCCCGAAGCCCAGCTCGACAGGTTTATGGTCAAAATCAATCTAAGCTATCCCACCTTCGAACAGCTCGATTCGATCGTTGAACGCTATAGCAGCGCCTCTGAACCGGCCGTCGAATGCGTTATACTGCCGCAAACCGTTCTTAAAATGCAAAAACTTGTAAGACAGGTAGCTATAGCCGAAGACGTTAAAAATTACGCGATCAATATAATTAAAAAAACCCATCCAGACTATAAAGACGCGCCGCCCGACGTTAAAAAATACGTCAAGTTCGGCTCTTCGCCGCGCGGCCTTCTTTCGCTGATACTCACCGCCAAGGCGCGCGCTATAATAAAAGGACGGGTTAACGTGTCTTTTGAAGATTTGCGGGCCGTTTCAGACAGCGTTTTAAACCACCGTCTTATTTTAAATTTCGAGGGGCTCGCCGATGGTGTCAGCGCTTCGGCGATCGTTGCGCAGGCGGTCAGCTGATATGTATTTTTTCGAACGGCCGGATTTTATTAAATCGCTTGATTCGCTCAGGTTAGTCATCAAAAATCAGGCGCGCGGAATACGCTTCGGTGAAAGCCGTTCTAAATTTTTCGGCAGCGGCATAGAAGTGTCGCATTTAAAAAATTATTCGAGCGGCGAAGACGTTAAATATATCGACTGGAACGCTTCTTTTCGTTTGAATCGCACTTATATAAAAATATTTAGCGAAACTCGCGAAAATAACGTTTATATATTAGTCGATTCTTCCGCTTCTATGAATTTCGGCTCGCCTGAAACCAAACGCGAACTGGCGCTTAAATTAGCCTACAGTATTGCTTATCTGGCTTCGGCCGGCTCCAATAAAATATATCTTGCCGGCTTTTGCGATACCGTAAAAAATGCCGTTGAAATAACTAAGGTTAATATCAACGCTAAATTCAGGGAACTCGCCGATTCAATTCCGCCGGCCGGCACGAATAAAAGTCCAGCAACAATGATCGACCGGTCGCTGAATTCCTTTATGGCAAATTTTAAAAGACGCGGTCTGCTATTCGTTATTTCCGATTTTTTCGACGGCGAGCTCAGCATTATCGATGCTATAGCAAAAACCGCCATAACCCAGAATTTCTGCC
The DNA here is from genome assembly GCA_964436235.1 of uncultured bacterium. Taxonomy (GTDB): domain Bacteria; phylum Muiribacteriota; class UBA9980; order UBA9980; family UBA9980; genus UBA9980. The sequence continues at coordinate 5,655 of CAYTCW010000020.1, read as the reverse complement.
TTATACAGACGCTTTGCGAAGACGATTATACGATATCGGATACCGGCGAGTTTAATTTTGAAGATTCGGAAACCCTCGAAACATTAGAAATATCTCTTACGCCCGAAGCCGCCGAAGAATACGCCCGCCGCGTTTCGGGATTTTGCGATGAACTGATGGCTAAAACTCTTAAATACGGCGGCGCTTATAAAAAAACTTATGCCGGCGGAGATTATCTACAGGCGCTGAAAGAAATTTTAATTAAAACCGGTTTCAAAGGAGGCGCGCGCGCATGATCGAATTTCAGATGCTTTCAAATGCCGTATTTTTTGCGGCAGTGCCTGCCTTAGCGGCTTTATATATGCTTAAACTGAACCGGCGCAACAAAAAAATCCCTAACCTTTATTTTATTAAAAAGTTAATTTCCGATAATAAAGGGTCGTCTTTATTTAAAAAACTTACTTCGAATATGCTTTTATTTCTTGAAATTATATTTTTAATAATACTCGCGTTTATACTTATGAATCCAGGCCGGCCAGGACAGTCGGCGCTTAAAAAAAAGCTGATTTTATTAATCGATAATTCCATAACCATGTCATCGCGCGACGCTTTGCAGGGAAAGCTCCGTCTTTATCAGGCGATCGAAGAGGCAAAAAGCGTTATATACTCGAACTTGAATTCGACTATCAGCGTTATTGAATTTTGCGATACCCCTAAACTTATCGTTGATTCGGAAATTAACCGCGCCGAGGCGGCGCTTAAACTTGAAACTATAACTCCGACTCATCTTGCGCCTGATTATAAAACGGCTGTCGCCCTCGCTGAAGGCCTCGCCGGCGGCGGCGAATATCCTGAAATACATATTTTTTCAGACTTTTGTTCATGGCGCGAGAGCGGAGCGTCAGCGGGCGGTAAAGTAGCCGCGGTTTTTCATAAAATGGGACAGGGCTCGCGTAATATAGGCATATCGGCGCTCGAGGTTTCCGAGGCGGACGAAGGCGGTTCCGCCGTTTTCAATATATTTTATTCGGTCAAAAATTATTGCGATTACGAAGTTTCCGTTCCCGCTTCGGTTTTTATCGATGGAGCGAGAGTTTCAAGCGGCATTCTCACTATTGCAGGCGGCGGGCAGGAATCTAAAATTTTTAAAAAATACGGAGCCATGCCTTCTAATGCAAGCGTCGAAATAATTACCAGCGATATTCTTTCAGCCGATGATAAGAGAGTGTGGTCTTCGTCTGAACAAAAAATATTCAAGGCGCTTATTATGAGCCCCGCGCCTTATTTTTATAAGGCGGCCGTTGAATCGGCCGGTAAAGTTATCTGCGATTCATATGAAGAAAATATTCCGAAAACTCTATACCGCCAGCGCGATTACGATCTCGTAATTATCGATGACAGCTCAGAAGCGCTCTTTTATGATAAATATAAATGCCGTAATTTTATAATAATCGAACCGCCTGAAGGCTTTGCCGGCCTCGCCTACGGCCCGGAGGCTTTTGATCTCACCGTTAAAACGCCCGAATTTCCTTTCGCTTATATGCGCAACGTCGATTTGAGCGATTTATATATCCATAGCATGAAAAAAGCCGTCCTGAATCCTGATTTCACTCAAATAGTCTATTCGTCTTCGGCTTACGCTTTATTTGCAATGGTATTTCGCGATTCTAAAAGCGTGCTTTCAGTTTTTTTCAATCCTAAGTTATCTAATTTTCCGCTTAAAATTTCTTTTCCTATATTATTTTGTAACGCTATCAATATTATCAAATCTAAAAAAATTACCGGCGATAATTTTTTCGCTGGCCGGGCGAATTTCTTTAATTTATCAAAATATAAAGCAATTACCCATAAATCTGATATTTATTTTAGATACGAACCGGCCGTATCAGCAGGCGCAGATATTTTTTTGCCGCCCGATATCGATTTGACTTATTCAGAGCCGCCGGATTCGCAATTCGTTAAAGCGCCGCGGTTTACTCTCGCAGGTCTTTACCGGGCATTCGATCGTAATGATAATAATGCCGGCGGCCGGCCGTTATTCGAATTTTTCGTTAACCCGCCCGCGCTGAGGAATTTAACCGTTAAGCCGGCCCTTCCGGTGCTTTATAATTCTAAAAATAAGCATGGAGAGGGCGCCTCCGCCTCCGCCGTTAACAACGGACCTGCCGCGGCCGATTACTTCGAGCGTACGCATATTTCTTACGCGGCGCCGCTTTTGATTCTTGCGGTAATTATACTTCTGCTCGACTGGATTTATCAGAATTACCGTACTTTCTACCGCAGGGGGGAGAGCAATTGATCTTGTCGGCCGCACTTTTTTATTTTTCAATAGCGTTCGCGGTATATATCGTTTATCGAATATATTCCGGCTCCGCCGCTTTGCGCTACAGCTCGCAATTTAAAAAATACGCGGTTTTATTTCTCCGTTCTATCGCGCTGTCAGCTTTGCTGCTCGCTTTTTTCGATATCAAGTTTCCCCTGAATTATTACGGGGTTAATTATATCGTCATCATCGATAATTCCTGGTCGATGAAAGATAATATTGCAAAAGCCGTCCGCGCCTCGTCTAATATGCTTGAAAAACTTCTTAAAACCCCCGATTCGGCCGCTCACTATATTTCATTCGGCGCGAAGGCGGCCGTCGAAAAAGTCAATATGAGCTCTAAGTCGATATTTATGCGCCCGCCCCGCGCTTTGACCCAAAATAACGCTACCAATCTTCAAAATGCCCTTGAATTCGGCGTTGCGCTCGCCGACGATGACTCGGATAATAAAATAATTCTACTTACCGACGGGAATCAGACCGCCGGCGATTATAAAAACGCCATCGGGCGCCTTAAAGGCGCTAATATTAAAGTATATCCTTTTCATTTCGAACGGCCATCGAATTACGAGGTTATACTCACTTCACTTAAAGTGCCCGCCGCTAATATTATTAACCAAAAATTCGAAGGGCGCGTGGGCGTTGAAGTTAAAAATTGCGACGGCCTTGCGGGGTCGCAGCTTAGAATCTATCGCGATAATAAGTTAATATCAAACAGTACGGTTAATTTAAACCGCGGCCATAACACATTTAAATTCAGCGACTCTATCGGAGGCGAAGGATATTTTCGCTATACCGCTTTTATAGAAAATGCAGCCGATAAAAACACTCATAATAATGCGATGTACGCCTTCTGCGAGGTCGGCGGCACGCCGAAGATACTTTTAGTCTCTTCCGATAAAAAAGCGCCTTATATAACCGCTCTGTTCGAAAACATGAAATATCAGATTTCGGTTATAGAACCGTCAGAACTTCCGGTTAATTTAGATGAACTTATGCCCTATAAACTTATCGTTCTTAACGACGTCGCCTTTACCGATATGAAGTTTCGCGCCGTTAAAACGCTTAAAAGCTTCGTGAGCGATTTCGGAGGCGGCCTTATTATGGCGGGCGGCGATAACTCTTTCGGTAACGGCGGCTATATGCAGACGCCGCTTGAAGATCTCGCCCCGGTTACAATGGATATTAAAGATAAAGCGAAGGTCGTATCCTGCGCCATTATTTTTATCATCGATAAATCCGGATCTATGGCTGAAATGTCAACCGGCTTTGAAAGCGATAACATGCTTAAAATCGATCTGGCAAAAGAAGCCGTCATAGCTTCTATTGAATTACTGATGCCGAAGGACCGCGTGGGAGTTATGGCTTTCGATCATAGTTATAAATGGGTTTCATTGCCTGTAAGCGCGGCGGATAAGAGCGATGTCATTGAAAAAACGGCGCAATTGGTCGCTGACGGGGGCACTTCGATGTACGGCGCCCTCGAGGAGTCTTTTAACGAGGTTAAAAAGGAGAAGGTGACTACGAGACATCTGGTGGCTCTCACCGACGGCATTACCTCGCAGGCCGATTTTAACGCGCTGGCCGCTAAATTCGAGGACGCTAAAGTAACGCTTTCATGCGTAGCGCTCGGGCGGGACGCCGACGTTCCTTTCCTTAACTCACTTGCGCAAAAAGGCGGCGGGCGATTTTATTATTGCGAAGAAGCCGGCGCGCTTCCTTCGATCTTCGTTCAGGAAACCCTTAAAAGCACCCGTAAACTTATCGTCGAAGAAATATTCACGCCGGCGGTCGTTAACTTACAGCCGGTCTTTGCGTCTATATCCGCCGATTCACTCGCGGGTATGCCGCAGTTGAAAGGTTATGTGGCTTCGACTATAAAACCGAGCGCTACGCTTTATCTCAAAGCTAAAAACGACGACCCGCTGCTTGCCGTTATTCAATGCGGCCTCGGCAAAACCGCCGGGTTTATGTTCGATCTTTACGCCCGCTGGAGCGCCGATTTTATTAAATGGCCCGAATTCGGACTCATGCTCGAAAATACCGTTAAATACCTTTTAAAACCCGATTCTTCGTCTAATATTATTTGCAGCGCCGACCGCGACGGCGATATGCTGGATATAACGATTAAAACCCTCGACTCTAAAGGGCGCTATATAAATTTTTTGGAATCCTCGCTTTCCTACAGCGATGCCGCTAATAATTTTAAAACCGCTGAAGTAGTCCAGACAAATGCCGGAATTTATTCCGCCCGCGTTAAACTCGAAAAAGAAGGCAATTACTTCTTTTCGATCTCGCAGAAAGGCCGCGGAGGCGAATCGTTCCATAGCGTATTCGGATATTGCTTCCCGTATTCCGATGAATACGCCAGTACTGACTCGGGCGCCGGCGTGCTAGCGGATATCGCCCGCGGCACCGGCGGACGGATTATCGATGAAGATAATTTTCACTCCGCATTATCCGGCGGTCCGAATAAAGCGAAAACTAAAAGAATGGCCGTCAGAAATTATTTAGTTCAGCTCGCCATGTTATTATTTTTGCTCGAAATACTTCTGTGGCGCGTAGATTTTTCTGCCGAAACATTCGTTTCGATCAAAAAAAGAATATCGGATATATTCGATATTCTTATACCGCGCCCCGCCCCCGAAGGCGAACATAGCGAAAGCGTCGGCAAACTGCTTCATATCAAAGATAAAAAAAATAAAGTTTCAACTTTTAGCGGCGCGCCTAAGACAACCGATCTGCCGCTTCAGCCCGATTCCGTAAATTATCCGGCCGCTTCCGGATCTAAGGCGGATGGCAAACTCCCTTCTGAAGGCGCGAATGCGCCTGATTCAGAAAATACTTCCAGCCCCGGTACGAAAGATAACAATGGCGCCAGCGGCGCCGGTAGCAATGATGAAAATGACTGCAGCGGCGGCAGTTTTACTAAAAAACTTTTAAAAATAAAAAAGCCCCGAAATTGAGACGGGATTTGACGGGGGTACAAGAAAGGACTAATAGCCCTCTCTTATCCCCCGTGGCCCCCTTTACTCTCCCTGAATATAAAACTGCGCAAATACGGCATACTTTGTATGCCGCATTTGCGCAGTTTTGTGGCATCGAAATAAAAAGGCTGTTATCACAGCCTTTTTATTTCGGGCGTTATTTACTGCCGGCTTCGAAGTTTTTCTTTTAATTTCCATCTTTATCTTTATTTTTTCTTTCATGCCATAAACTTTTAGTGAGTTTTGTCTTCGCGCACGCGTTGCGTGCGTGAAGGCATGCTATTTACGCACCACCGGAACTTAATATTTCAGCTCACGGTAATGCTCTAATATATAACAACTTTTATTAAATCATCGAAAACCATA
>CAYTCW010000019.1:38579-45860 GCA_964436235.1 uncultured bacterium | reverse complement strand
GTGGCGCCGCGCTTTTTGATATTATCGGATTTCTGATGTGAAAGTGCGCTTTTAAAAAAATCTTCAATAATTTTTTCGATCAAATGCCAGACTAAAAATCCGGTAGCGATAACCGCAGCAATCAACAATATTTTTTTACCCAGAAATACCGTTAAATCGGCAGTTATCAATTCGATTATATAATTAACCCTTACGCCCCATATCTTAAGAGTGAAAAATGCAAAAAACACTAAGAAAAAGAGTTTGTAAATAATTTTTATGTAAGATATGGCACGACGCTTGAACTTATTGTAAGCATTTAAATTTAAAATAGCGCTTTCTTCTGAAAACAACCATTCAAAGGTCATCATGGAATATTTCGGCACTAAGAAAAAAAACGAATATAAAATCAAAGTCAAAAAAGACGAATTCAGGATATAAAAGGAATGCTGGTAATAACCCGCAAAATAAACGACAGCGGCCAAAAAAAGTATTAGTACTATCAGCAAATGATATTTTCGAAAAAGATGGTTGTAAAGCGCGGCAAGTTGAAAAATCGAAAAATTATAATTATTTTTCTTCAAACGCCTTCTATTGATATATAAGCAGGAAAGCAATGCGGGCCAATATTTTTTAGTCAGCAAAACCATTAGAATCAGGCCGGCTACCTTATAAACGAATTTGGACAATATTATTAAATGAGCTGATTGCGAGGCGTTATCGATTATTACCAACGCTATGGTTGAAAAAAATAAATATTTAATAAACAAAGACAGCCGGAAATAAATATCGGAATCAAGAGACTTACTGAGCAAAAGATTATGCAGTATTATAATGATAATTTTCGACGCGGAAAAAATAAAAGCCGATAAAACAAATATATTGATCAGAGCTGAATTCTGCAAAAACAAAGCCGCGAATATCTTCGCGCTTATTCCAAATAAAATGTAAGGCAATGATTGTTTCAAACATAACTTAGAGTAAGAATTCGAGGTATCGTTCAAAAACAGCGAAATTATAATTTTATAAGACAGAAAAGACAAAATTAAAAGAAGCACCGATATTTTAATAAGCTCGAACAGCTCGAGCCATTTTTCTTTCGAAAATAAGCTGCGCAAAATATAAGAAGGCGTCTTTTCGATTTTATGATAGACCGACCTGCCCGTGTCGTTTAAGGCATAAAACGCTTCAGTTAAAGTTTTATAATCGAGGCGTTCTTCGAGCTGATTAACCATGGCCGATAATATTTTTACGGAATTATCGATGGTTTTAACTTTTTCTTTAAGCCACTCTTCGTATTTTAAAGAGCTCTGAATGTGCTGCTGATTGAGCGCTACACGGCTTTTGATAAGCGCAATCATCGCCCCTATGGTTTCATTAATATTTTTAAGCTCTTTATCGGCGACGCCGCTTTTAATCTGCAGAACAATCTCAGCAGACTCCCTTTCTTTAGATAGAAGATCGCTGTTTAAAATTTGAAGCTGATTTTCGATTTTAGCGCGGCCGCTCTTTATTAACTTGCTTAATGAAAGCGCTTCTTCTCTCTGAACCTTATAGTCTTGAATTTCTTCTTTTAACAAATTTTTCTTATCGTATAAAGTCGAAGCGTTGGTAAAATAATATAATTTTTGAATATTATCGGTCTCTTCATCGACTGATTTCGAAGAATAATCGGCTATTTTAACTAAAAATCTTGAAAGCTCATCGGTTTCGCTCGAAAAACTTGATTTATGCTTTAAAAGCTCCTGCTCGAGCTGAAGGCTTAAATTAAGGTATTTTAATTTTTGCGCCGACTTAACCTTATCGTCGGATGCATTTTTTTCTTTTTTAATTTCCTCCATGATCGCATTGATTTTCTTTAAAGAATCGTCTAAGCCGGACTTGTTTTCGGCTACGTTAATGCGGCTCAGCTCTATTTCTTCGCTCGATAAACCTGACAATCGGTTTTTATTACTGTTTAGCAGCGCCTTGTTGTCTCTTATGAAACTATTTACCTGCTTTTTTTCATCGAGCTCCGAACGGGTTGCGGAAATTTCATAATTAATTATTTTTTTCTGCTGTCCGAGACAGTATAATTTAAGTTCTAAAAATCTGGACAGATTATTATTATAAAAATCTTCGATTGATTTATAAGCGAAATCGATACTGCCGCTAAATTCATCTATATTAGAGAACTTTACAGGAGTATCGAGAATTATTTCGAGCGAGTCGCCGCTAATAGGCGTAGCTTTTTTTGCGCCGGCAATCCGGTTTATAAGTTCGTCCTGGATTAACGAATAAGAATTTATTTCATTGCCGAGCGCCGTCACCTCATGTCTTTTAGCGGTCAATACGCTTTCTAACAGAGTAATTTCATAGGAAATATCGACTAAATTAGCATTTTTAAAATCAAACTCTATAATATTCCCTTTTTTAACGCTTTGCTCAGTTTTAATTATATCATTTTTTACCTTTATGGAAACGAAATCACGATAAAGTAATTCAAAATCTTTTTTCAGTTTAAAATACTTATCAGAGACGCTTTTAAGTTTATTAACCGTTTGATCGCTGAAAATTAAAATTTCTTCACTTGAACGGGCGGAAATTCCGGCGTTAAAATGGATAATAAAGTCGTTTATATTTTTAGCCTGAATAGTAAGAGAATCAATATGCCGGGATATTTCATTAAAAATTCCGGCGGCGTCGTCAGGCCTCACCGAGTAAAAAGAAGATTTCGGCTCCCCGGCGGCGCAAGCCTCTCCATAAAGTGCGCCGGCTGCGGTAAAAATAAGAATAAAAATATATGCGCAAAAGACCGCCGTCTTAATGCCCTGTAAAGCGGCTGGACGAATTGATCGATTTAAATAAATGTGGTAATTTTTAAAAATTAATTTCATATTCAAATAAATTACGCTTAGGCCAATAGTTTACGATTATTACGGACCGCGGTATCTTTTTAACGGCAAAAGGCAAGCCGTTAAATTTAAGCGCCTGCCTTTTGCATTTATTATGCTGTCTTTAATTTGGATTAAACCAAGTTATGTAATAACGGCAATTAATTGTCGTGTATGGAGCTTCCTTCGAAGTATTTAAGAAGCGCTTCTTTAACTTTTGCCGGCCATTCTTCAACGCCGAGAATTTCTATTCCGACAAGTTCATTGCCAAATGCTATATCTACTGCTATGCCGTCGGCGACGTCTTCATTTTTTACGACTTTAAGTTCCGGATTTAACGAAAGATAAAGCGTGCCGTCGTTTTTTCTGTATTGTAGTATCTCGCCCTTACTCATTAAGTACCTGCTTTCTACTTATTTTTTCTCGATAAAATCTGAAGCCTTGAAGCCGTGTGGAAGCAATTCAGCAACCGTATAAACGGCATAAGACGTCTTAGAAACGTCTTCATCTTTAAACTGGCCTATGGAATACACTTTCATATCGGGAGCAGCGAATTCGGCTATAACCTGTCTGCATGCGCCGCATGGAGATACCGGTTTTTTAGCCGAAGCGTATATTATCATGGCTTTAAATTTTTTATTTCCATCGGAAACCGCTTTGAAAATCGCGATGCGTTCTGCGCAGCATGTAAGGCCGTAAGAAGCGTTTTCAACATTACAGCCGGTATAGGCTGATATTTGTCCGGCATCGCTGGCGGTATCTTCTAAAATTAAAACCGCTCCAACCTTAAAACGCGAATATGGCGCATAAGCGTTTTCACTCGCTTTTTTTGCATTCTTAAAAAGAAGCGCGAGGGTTTCCGCGCTGAAATCAGCGGCATGCGATAAGCCTGCCGGCTGGCTGTGTTGCAACGGAGTCGCATGGTGGGCCGGCTGATGTTTTACCGGCGCCTGTGCTTTAACTTTATCTTTATCGGATGTCATTGCGGCCTTTCTAAGTTCAACAACCGGGTTTACTTTGGACGGCTGCTGTTTTGTAAATGATTGAGTGTTTTTACTTTTTTGCTGCGGCTGAGGTTTTGACTGTACGGAAACCGGCGGCTTAGACTGAAACTGCTGCTTCGACTGCAAGTGATTATGCTGCTGAACCTTCTGGCCCGATTGATTCTTAGGCTGCTGCATGTGCTGTTTAGGTTCAGCGCTTGTTTTAGGCTGGGCTTTTAACTGCTGAGGCTGGGGCTTTGACTGAGCGGCAGATTTGACATTAGGCTGATTGACCGGTTTAGCCGGCTGATGTTTCGGCTGCTCGTGAGCTTTAACCGGCTGAATATTTTTAATACCTGCGCCCTTGTTCGGCTTAGCCGACGAATTTTGCGAAGGCTTGGGCTGAATTTTATTAACAACGGGCGCGGCTGCCTGTTTTGATTTCGACTGAGACTGCGGCTGCGGTTTGGACTGAAACGCTGTATTTTTTGCGGCGCCAGCCTGAACCGACGGCTTAACAGCCGCTTTAGGCTGAAAAGCATTCTTGACGGGCTGTTTTTGATTTTTGGCAGCAACAGGCGCCTGAGGCTTTGAAACAGGTTTTCCCTTCGCCTGAGGCGAAGTTTTAAGGCTGAAACTTACAGCTTTTTTATTTTTGTTAGATGACGAGCTCATTGATTACGCCACCGCCTTTTCCTCATAAGTTTTCCAGAGAACTATCATAGGCGCTACGAGGAAAAGCGACGAATAGCAGCCGACTATCATGCCGGCAATCATTGTGATCGCAAATCCGCCGAGTACCTCGCCGCCGAAGAAAAATATCGAAATTAACGGAAGCAGCGTGGTTAAAACCGTGATTATAGTTCTCGAAAAAACCTGGGCGAGGCTTTCATTGACCATGTCATAATAACTCGTCTTTCTCATTATTTTGTAATTTTCACGGATACGGTCGCATATAATGATCGTATCGTTGATCGAATAACCGACGACCGTCAATAAAACAGCGAGCTGTGCCATATCGAATTCGATTCCGACGAGCATGATAACGCCAAGAACTATTACAACGTCGTGGAACAATGCGATAATAGCCGGAACTGCGAATTTAAACTCGAAGCTGTAAGTTACGTAAAGCAAAATACCCATAAGCGCTATCATAACAGCAAAAACCGCCTGAGTACGCAATTCTGAACCGACCGCCGGGCCTACCGAAGTTTCGCGGAGAGTATCTTCGATTTTAAGGTCTTTATCGATTTTTGCCAGACCCGCATCGAATTTTTCACGCATTTCTTTAATCGACTTAACTTCCAGACCGCTTACTTTATCTTTGTAAGCTTCGTTAGCTAAAAATTCGGTTTTAATTATTTTTTCTCTTGATTCACCTTTTAAAATAACAGTTTCGACGTTTTCTGCTTCGCCAGTGTAGGTCGATTGAACGACGCTGGAGCCTAAACCGCATTCATCTTTTAAAATCTGACGAATTTTATCGTCGGCGACGGGTTTGCTGAATTTATAATGAAGCTCCGTGCCGCCCTTAAAGTCAACGCCATATTTTAAAGTATAAGCCGGGGTAAAATATAAAACAAAGGTTAAAACGAATAACACCGCTGAAATAGTATATCCAACGTATCTTTGTGATAAAAAATCAAACTTTCTCACTTACTATCACCCTTTTTAATAAATTAGATGCTTATGGTTTTCACTTTTCTGCCGGCAAGTAATAAATCAAGGACTACTTTAACAACAAAAATAGCTGTGAACATTGATATAATGATACCTGACGAAAGAGTTACCGCGAAACCTTTAATCGGGCCCGTGCCATAATAATAAAGGGCGAGAGCCGAGATCAGCGTGGTTAAGTTGGAATCCCAGATGGCGGAAAAAGCCCTGTCGAAGCCGGATTCTATAGCGGCCCTGACGGTCTTGCCCGCGCGCAGTTCTTCTTTGATGCGTTCATATATAAGAACGTTCGCGTCAACCGCGACACCGAGTGTAAGCGCGATACCCGCGATACCCGGAAGGGTCAGCGTGCCGTTTAAAAGCGCCATTACCGCAAAGAGGAATACCATATTTAAAGTGAGAGCTAAAGAAGCTATTAAACCGCAGAATTTATAATAAATAACCATAAAAACAAATACGAGCGCGGCGCCGAATAAAGAAGAAACGATTCCTTTATGGATCGAATCGTTGCCGAGCGTCGGGCCTACGAGAGTCGCGCTGGCTTTTCTTACGGGCGCTGGAAGCGATCCGGCCCTTAAAACGATGGAATATTTTTGAGCTACTTCATCGCTGAAACTGCCGGTGATCTGAGCGCGGCCGTTAGGAATTACCGATTGTACAGTCGGCGCTGTCTGAACTTTGCCGTCGAGAACGATGGCTATATTCTGATGCAGGTATTTACCGGTTATATCAGCGAATTTTTTAGCGCCTTCGCCGTTAAATTCCATCGATACGCAAATTCTCTGCGCTTCGTCGAAAGCGGGACGGGCGTCAACTACGTACTCGCCTGTTAAAAGAACGGTTTTATCGAGAACGTAAAGAGGAACCGTATCAACGCGGGGATCTTCTTTTACGCCGGGCATTATTTCTTCGGTGGCTTCGTCTATTTTATCGTTTAATGAAGATGCGATTCTTTTCATGTGGCGGAACTGCAACTGAGCAGTCGAACCGATTACATCGATAGCTTTCTGGATATCTTTTTCGCCGGGAAGCTGCACTCTTATGCGGCTTTCACCCATTGTAGATATCAGGGGCTCTTTAACGCCGAACTGATCGATTCTGTTTCTTATGATTTCAACCGCTTTAGCGGCGGCGTCGGTTACTGACTGTTTAGCCTTTTCCTTATCGATCGTTAAACGCCAGCTGTTACCGCTTTTAGCTAAATAAGCCGGAGCCGCGACTTCGAGCGAAATTTCGGCGCGTTTCATGTTTTCGGCCGAAGTTTCGGTTATCGTAATGCCGAAGGCGTTACCGTTATCTTCGCTTTTAAAAGTGGCGCCGACAACGTTGTTTTTTTCCAGAGACTGCTTTAACTGCTCGACTTTGCTGCTGAGCATGTTTTTAAACAGTTCGTCGGTATCTACCTCGTAAATTAAATCGATGCCGCCTCTTAAATCGAGACCGAGATTGATTTTTTTCTCCATAGGATGGATACTCCACAATGACAACAAAACCAATACGAAAATGAACATGACCTTAAACCTAATGTTCATTAAACAAAACTCCTTTACTTATAAATGTTGATTTTTTTCAACAAAATTAGATACTCATAACCCGCTATATGCTTTTTAAGATTATGGTGCGTACATATTAACATTATTTTAGCGTCTTGTCAATTTGTTTTTTTAATTTTATAATTTTATTTCCTGAAAGTAATTTGGAACTAATTTAAATAAAATATTTACTTTTTATAAAAATCATGTTAATATCTCATAATGAAATTTTCACCT
>CAYTCW010000019.1:0-38479 GCA_964436235.1 uncultured bacterium | reverse complement strand
GATTCTATTATACCCATCCAGCTGCCTTTTTTCGTAACGATGTTCTTAGGCGCGCGCGTGCCGCCGGATACGGCGCTCACGATTTTTTACACGCTTATAATAACCGCCGGCTTTATAGTCACCGCCATCGTAACTCTATACCCTCGGAGAATAATTTCCGAAATTAACTTCTGGCTTTTGATTGCGGTTTTTCTAATATTGCCCTTCGCTTATTCGCGCGATACCAAGGAAAATTTTCTTTTAGTAAAAGAAACTACTCTCAGACTCTTTTTAATTTCAATGTTTGCCATATTTATGTTCAGAAAATTATCCACGGGCGGTTTTTTCGACTCGCTCAAGCGCGTTCCGTGGCATTTTTACGCATTTACGGCCTTCACCGTGGTTTCATTCCTCTGGTCCGCTTCACCGTTTATGACTTTTCACTATTCAATGATACTGATTTCATACCTCGTTTTTTATCTCGTAACATCCGATACATTAAGAAAACCATGGCAATTTTACTCTATTTCCGATATTTTAATAACCGCCGCGGCCATCGCCTCGATGTACGGAATTTTACAGTATTACAGAGTGGCCGGCACCAATCATAACTACGATCCGCTCTTCGGAGTCGGCGAAGTTATCGGCAATACCGACCGCAAAAGGGTTTTTTCATTTTTCGGCAATCCCGTCTTTCTTGGAGTTTATCTCGATGCGGCCCTTCCAATAGCTTTTGCGATGTTCTTCTCCTCGTTCGCCGCCGGCGCGCGCTGGGCGCATAAATACGAAAAGTTGATCCTCCGTTCTCAGATAATGCTGCTTGCATTCGCTATCGTTTACTGCTTCGTTTTCATGGGCTTAGCCAATTCGTCGGTCGATTCGCTTATTACCGCTTCTAAAATGCCCGGCGGAGCCGCCGTTACCGACGCTAAAGTATCCGATTTGATAACCGCGGCCGGATCTACTTCATTCATCGTTGCGCCGGCCGTGTTTTTATGCCTGCTTTTCGGCGCTTTCATGCTATACCAGGTAACTCCTTACTGGCAGGAACACGAAAAACAAATTTACCGCATGGCTAACGGGTTATTTTCATTTCTCGCCATATTCGTCTGCATATTCGTCACCTTTACCAGGACCGCCTGGATAGCCACCGCCGCCTCGCTTTTCTTTTTTGCCATTTACATTCTCATATACGCGCACGACCTTATATATTCATACCGTAAGTGGATTCTTTCATTTACGCTCGCATTTATCGTCGCCACCATATTTTTAACGGTAATTTATTTCAAACCCAATCAGCTCAATACCGGCACCGAATCCATCGCCGGCCGCTTCACCTCTTCTTTCACCGTACTCCAGCGGCTTATGCTCTATGACATCACCCTTAATATAATACGGTTAAATCCTTTATTCGGACACGGCTTCGGCACCTACGGCAAATTCTATCCCGAGCACCAGGCTAAATTCTATAAAGGCGAGTTCCGTTTGTTGATAGACGGCATTAACTCTTTTTTCAAACAGACTATTCCTAATAAGTCTATTAATTTCGCCGTCTGGTGTTTTGAAAAGGTTACTACCTCCCGTTTTTTCCAGTTTTTAATGATGAGCTATTTCGTTATTTTCATGATGGGCGGAATGCTTCTCATAATTTATTACAAAGACTTAGCCGCCGGTACCGGACGCCTCAAAACGGCGCTGACCGCATACCTTTCATTCATAATACTACCCGTCGCGCTCGTCTTTTTAAGATTTTTAACGGTTAAAAAATCATACCTCGGCACCGACGAAAATATCATGTCCGTCAATCCTAAAGATTACTACTGGCTTTCGGCAGGTTTTTCACACGTCCACAACGAATACCTTCAGGTATGGTCGGATGTCGGAATTTTCGCCCTGTGTATCTTTTTATACGCTTTCTACGATTATTTCTATAAAGGCGGCTGGCTTCTGAATAAACTTAAAAACTCGCCGGACCGCGTCATTATAATCGGATACTTATGCGCGGTAGTGGCCATGCTCGTCGAATCACTCGCCAATTTTCCTTTTCAGCGCATTATGCCTATCCTGATAGCAGGCGTTGGCTTTGCGATGATCTTTAACGGACGCCGCGTTTTCGGCGACCAGATAGAAAGCGCAGAGGCCGCCGACGCCGCCATTGCGGACGGAACCGCCGGAGAATCGGCCGGCGCTGACTACGCACAACCGCGCGCCTACAATTACAACGGCCGCGAAAACATATGCGACGAACCGCTCTACGACGACCACCTCGCTTTGGCCGCCCTGCCGCGCGAAACCCGCGACCATCTTAATCATAACATCACTTTCTACGCGGTAATATCGGTTTCGGTACTTCTTTTAAATTATCTGCCGGCCCGCTACGTTCTCGGCAACGTCGATTTAAAATCCGGCCACACTTTCATATCTCAGGCACAGATGGTCCGTAACGAAGACGAAAAATTCAGGCTGATAGTATCCGAAGGCATCCGTTATTTAGAACGCTCAGTCCGCCGCGTTCCATATAATTCCGAAGCCATATTCTGGTGGGGCGACACGCTCAAACTGCTCGGACGCTACGATGACGCCATCGCTAAATTCAACCAGGCCCTGCAATTCACGAGTACGAAGCACGTTTTTTATTCCCGCGGAATAGCGTTTTTTGAAAAATTCAAGCAGGAAGGCAAGCCCGAATTTATGGAACAGGCCAAAAAAGACTGGACACGAGCCGTCGAAATCAACCCTAACTTCCCGCAGCCGCTTTTCCACCTCGGCTATCACGAATTCCACAACGGCAATTTCAAGCAGGCCGTCGAATACTTTAAAGAATCAATCAAATGGGACAACAGCGAAGGGCTTTCTTCGGAATCGTATAAATTCGCCGGCATTTCAGCCTACTATCTAAAAGACGACACCGAGGCCATAAATTTAATGAGCGAAGCCTATAAACGCGGCGCCCGCGGAGTGAGCAAATATCTCGGCGGCCTTCTATTAACCAAACACCGCTACGAAGAAGCGCTTCCATGCTTGGAAGACGCGGCCAAAGAAAATCCCGGCGATAAAGAGGTTTACGCGAGCCTTGTAACCGTATGCCGCAGGCTTAATATGTTCGAACGCGCCATTGAAATAGTCAATTCGCATCATTCATCTAAAGACAGCGCACAATATTTTTATGAAATCGGAAGGCTTTATGCAGCAATGAAAAACTTTGACCGCGCGCTCATCGAACTCGGACGCGGCCTGGAAAAATATCCCGACGACATTAAAATCAACGAAGAAATAGGCCGCATTTACTTCGACGACAAGAAAAATTATCAGGTGGCCGCCACTTTCTTTGAAAAGTTGACTAAATTAGACTCCGGAAATTTAAGAACTCTTTATAACCTCGGCGCATGCCGTTTCCGCACCGGCGAATACGAAAAAGCCCATGAACTGTGGTCTGAAATTAAAAAACGCGACCCTAAATTCCCTAACATCGACGAATATATCCAGAGCGCTTCAGGCAGAAGCGGCGAGGCCGATATAAAAACCACGGTAGTCGCTCCCGACGGCGCGCCGGCAGAAAACAACGATAAAAAAGAAAAGCCGGAAGCGGCATCAGCCGAATCCGTAGAAACGCCGGGTGAATCTAAAGACTCACACGGCGCGCAAAGCGTTGAAACCGGCGGCGCAAAAGGCGATACAGCGGCTGCGACCGATGAAAATAAGGCCGGAAAAGCCGACTCTTTTTTTAAATATTAATTTAAAATAGTCAGTATTTAAAACACAATGAAATTTAAGTTATAAATTAAGTTACAAATTAAGTTATAAATAATTTCAATCATCAAATCATAAGAAAAAAGCGCATCGGCATTAAGTTATGCAGATGCGCTTTTTTATATGGCTTCACGCGCGGCGAAGGCCGGCTGTGTATAAAAAAGATGAATTACTTATTGGTTTGATGGACGAAATCGACGACTTCGTTTATCTGATCGAGGGTTTCGGCGCGGGCTAAGTATCCGTAATCGCCGAGCGCTGCGCTGAATACCGAAAAAATCTGCTCGTGATGAGCTATTTTATCGCCGAATTCAGTCATTATAGCGTCGTGCGAATGAGCGTAATTTTTACTGTTCTTACGCCCGATATAGCAGCAGTGATACTTGCGGCTGTAAGGCGCCCTGAATTCGTTATAAAGAACTACGTTGGCCCATTCGCGGTAAATATCTATGTCGTTGGCGAAGTTGAACATATCGGTGGTAAGGCCGCCTGGCGGACGCATATTAACTTCGAGCGCGACTATTTTATTATCCTGTTTACGCCTGAAAAATTCGAAGTGGAATATTTTTTCCTTGACGTCGAATGCTTTTAAAGTTTTGCGGCCGGCGTCTTCTAAATCGGCCGGAATATCGCGCAGCGAATAATAATATACGTGCGCGTCGTCGTTAACCGCTTCCATGATGCCGTCGCTGTAAGTATGCGAAGTATAAAAAACGAGATTGCCGTTTTTATCGACGAGGCCGTCGAATGTGAATATTTTACCTTCGATGAATTCTTCCATGATATAAACCGTCTGATGCCTCGTGTTTAAAAAACTATCAAGTTCTTCTTTATTATGGATTTTATAAGTATTGGCCGCGCCGACTCCGTTATCGGGTTTAGCGACTACCGGATATCCGACCTGTTTAATAAAATCGAGCGCGTCTTCTTTACGGTTTATAAGCGTTCCGCGCGCGACTTCCACGCCCGCTTCGATGAATTTTTTCTTCATGCGCGATTTATGTTTGATGTCTAATATTTGATCGTTTTTAACGCCGAAAACATTGAAATCGGTCCTTAAATTAGCTTCGGTCTGAAGCCAGTACTCGTTATGCGAATCGATACGGTCGATCTTGCCGTAACGATGAGTAAAATAGCCGCATGCCGATATTAACTGCTCGTAACTGTGCATATTTTCAATTCTGTAATACTCTTTCAACGCCCATTTTAATTCCGGCTTTAAATTGTCGTAATACTCGTCGGCAAGACCTAATACGTTAGCGCCGGCTTCTTTTAATCTAACGCAGAAATTATAGAAATTTGGCGGAAAATGTGGTGAAATATAAACATAATTCATACTACTGTAAGCGCCCCCTGTCTTTATTTTGGTTTTTTACTCTTATAAAAAAACGGCTTAATTCATAAATTTTATATTAAGCTCGTCGTTCTTCTATTTTATAAAAGAGCTGAAAAAGAGAAATAAAAAATTTATAATTTATAAACGAATAAGTATAAATTACAAGTGCATATATTCTACTAAAAAAAACGGCGTTTGTCAAAAAAATGACCAAAAAATATCTAAAAATAATTAAATTAAATTAAAAATTAAAAATTAATTAATTGACAAATAAAGCTAATCGTTATACAATAACCTCTATAACACTTAACAGGCAGCCGTATTACTTCGAAATACAATCTAACGAAATCCATTGCGCAATTATACACGGAGATTAATTTTGAAAATAATCCATATATCCGACCTGCATATAGGCGCTAAATTAGGCCGCCACAGCCAGAACGCCGATATAAAAAAAGCTCTCGCGCATATAAGCGCCTGCTGCGCCGCCGAAAACGCCGGACTGCTTTTAATAGCCGGCGATATCTTCGATTCATACAATCCTTCGGGCGAATCGGAAGATATTTACTATAATTTCTTAGACCGGCTGAGCGCCTCCGGTACCGCCATAGCCATTATAGCCGGCAATCACGATAATCATGAACGCCTGTGCGCGCCCGCCGCCTTTTTAGCGCGGCACAATGTGATGGTATCGGTTAATAATCAGCAAAACGATTATCAGCCCTTCGAGCTGGATATAAAAGGTGAAAAAATATCGATAGCCCCAATAGCCTATGTTTATGACGCCCAGGTGCTCGATATAACACGCCACGACTCCGAAGCTGAGGCGGCCGCCGCTTATTCAGCCGCCTACTCCGGCATTATAAAAGCAGCGGCGGCAAAATGCGCCTCGCCCCTTAAAATATTAATGGCGCACGCCTTCTTCGCAGGCGCTAAAAACTGCGGCAGTGAAAGAAATATCCAGCGCGGCAATACGCTTCTTGCCGACGCGTCAAATTTTTCGGGCGATTTTGCATACTGCGCCTTCGGCCATCTTCACCGCTGCCAGAAAATTTCCGAAAACGCCTACTACAGCGGTTCCATAATTCCAGTCTCGATCGACGAGGCGCGCCATCCCAAAAAAATGATATTAATCGACACGGCTAAATCCATTTCGAACGGTGGAATAAAACTCATCGATATTCCCGCATTTTCAATTTATAAAAATATTAGCGGCGATTTCGAAAAAGTATATTCGGAAATTTCAATATTAAAAAACGCTTATATATCTCTTATATTTACCGAGGCGCTTAATTTAGAACGGCAGGACGCAATATTAAAAACCGCCCGCGATAACGATATTAAAATAGTGTCTCAGGCCTTCGATATCAAAACCCTTCAAACCAGCTTCGGTATGGATGCGCTTGAAATGAGCCGCCTTTCCCTGCCTTCGCTTTTTGACGAGTATCTTAAAGCCGCCGGTAACGAAGATAAAGCGCTCTCTGATAAATTCAGCGAGCTTATAACCCGCTGCGAAATTCTCCGCGAAACCGAAAGGAGCGGCGGCGAATGAAATTAATATCGCTTTTACTCAAAAATATAAACTCGCTTAAAGGCGAACATTTCATAGATTTCAGCGCCCCCCCGCTTTCCGGCTGCGATATGTTTTTAATAACCGGCCCGACCGGCAGCGGTAAAACGACCATCCTCGACGCCATAACCGCGGCGCTTTTCGACCGCACCCCGAGGCTTAACAGCAAAACCACCAGCGCGCTTAAAAGCCAGACCGCCGAAACCGCTTATATAGAATTGCGCTACTCCGTAAAAGGCAACGATTATAAAAATATATGGCAGCTCGATAAACGCGATAAAAAAAAGGTGAGCGTATATAAAAACGGCGAGCTTCTCACCGCTCTTAAAATAAGCGAATTATCCGCCCACAGCGCCGCTCTGATAGGCGCCGATTACGACACTTTCGTTAAAACCATAGTGCTCGCACAAAATAAATTCGACGAATTCATTAAATCAAGGCCCGAAGACCGCCGTAAGATCATAGAATCGATAACCGATAACCGTATATTAGAGGCCGTTAAAAAAAAGATCAAAGACGAATACGACGGCTTCGAAAAAGTTTACGGAGCGCTAAAACAAAAGATCGCAACCCTCAAAATGCTTATAGGCGAGCTTAATGCAGATGAAATGGCGGCGGCGCTCGAAAATAAAACCGCGACGCTCGAAACCGCCAAATTAGAAGCCGCCGCGGCCTCTAAAAATAAAAACGAATACGAAAAACTGAAAGCGCTTCACGCGGAACTCGCGCAAAAAAAAGACGAACTCACCTCGATCACGGAAAGTTACGGCTTTGAATCGCAATATAATGAAATCGTAATACTGCGCGCCGTGCGGGATAAATTCGGCGCAATAATAACGGATATCAAAAATATATCGACAGCGCTCAACGCTAAAAATAAATCGCTCGAAAGCGAACGCCTTTTAATCGATAAACTCGCCGTCAAATTAAAATCGGTAGCGGCCGAATATGAAAAGTTAAAAATAGAACGAAACCAATTCGATGCGCGATACGCCGATAAACTTACGGAAATAGCCACCGCACGGGCTCATATGGCGGCGCACACCGAAATTCTGGGCAAATGTAAGACCGCGGCCCAAAGATGCGAAACGCTCGCTTCAAACCTAAAAGCCGCCGAAGAACAATGCGCTTCATCTACAGCCGAAATTAAAACGCTCGAAAAAAGAAAGAAAACGCTCGAAGATAAAAAAAATCTTTACGGTCCCGATCTTGAAAAAAGCGGCGAAGCGCTTTTTGAATTCAAATCGGCGGTCGAAAAAATCAAACGCTTGAAAACGGATCTCGAAAAAACCGGCGCCGAAATCAAAAAAAACGAAAAAGCCGCTGCTGACGCTCAAAAACTCATCCTGTCGCTCGGCGAAAAACTTTCTAATAACCTCAACGCTATCAATCAAATAAAAAAAGATAAGAGCGACGCCGAAATTAAAAAGACAATGCTCGAAAACGAATATGAACGATGCGCCAGTCTCGGCGCCGCGGCCGCGCTTCGTGAAAAACTCGCCGCGGGACATAAATGCCCCGTATGCGGCAGCCTCGATCATCCAGAAGCCGGAATTTCTCTGCCACAGGGACGCGACGCTAAAAAAATAAAGGCCGAAATTAAAGCCGCTGAAACCGAAATAAAAAAAAGAAACGACGAATTAATCGAAGCCGAAAAAACATACGCCGGCGATTCGGCCGCGCTTAAAGCTCTGTCAACCGAATTCGACCTTAAAACCGCGGCCGCGCTTATATCAAAAGAAGAATTAAACCGCCAGGCTTCCGAATTAAAAATCGCGCAAGACCGGCTAAACGCTCCGGTTGAAATAAATAACGGCGATTACGACGGCGCCGCCGTAAAGTGGGGCGAGGCCTTTAAATTTTTAACCTCGGTAAAAGACGATTTAATTAAAATAGAAAATCAAATAAATATCGCCGTAAATAACAAAACCACCGCTGAAAATAATGCAGCTAAGTATAAATCGGATTACGGCGAATCACTCAAAGACCTGAAAGCTCTCGAATCACAAAGAGAAATATATGAAACTAAAATTAAAACTTTGACGGGCGGACTCGCTCCCGATAAAATGCGCTCCGACTTAGAGACCGCAAAAATAAAATCAGATAAAAATTACGCGCACTCGGAGGCGGAGTTTAACTCGGCTAAATCGGCCATAGAAGCTAAAAAACACTTAATTGAAAACATCGAGGCTGAAATAAAAACTTTGAGAGAATCACTTCAAACCGCACGCGCCGCTTTCAATACAACCCTCGAAGAAAACGCCTTCAACGAAACCGTCGTACTTAAAAAATACGAACAAATAAATAAAATATCCGCCATCGAAGACGAATATAATAAAAAACTGATGCTTAAAAATAATATGGAATCACAGATAAATATATTAAACGCTAAAATAGAAGCGCGGCCCTACGACGAAAACATTATGAGCGCACTCGAAACCTGTGAACGCGAAAAAAACGATCTCGTCGGCCGGCTCAACCGTGAAGCCGGCGAAATTAACGCCGCCCTCACCAAACACCGGCAGTTACTTAACGAATTCAACGCCGCCGAAACCGAATTCAAACGCCATAGCCGCGAACACGAAACGCTCGAAAAATTATACACGCTCACTAAAGATAATCAATTCCGCGATTTCGTCCTTTCATTTCATCTCAAAAACCTGCTGCTGCTCGCTAATCAATACCTGAAATTACTCACAGGCGGTCGCTACGAACTGTTATTCGACATCGACTCGGCTAACGCCATATTTATCAAAGATTACTTCAACGAGGGCCGCGAGCGCGAAATAAACACAGTATCAGGCGGCGAGGCGTTCATGGCCAGCCTCTCACTCGCGCTCGGACTCAGCCAGGTAAGCGCGGGCGAAGGCCGCATCGAATTCATGTTTCTCGATGAAGGCTTCGGCGTCCTTGACGCCAACGCCCTCGAAGACGTGCTCGATATGATATCGCGGCTCAATAACATCGGCCGTAAAATAGGCATAATCAGCCATATCCAGCAGGTTAAAGAACGCATCGAAACTAAGATCGAACTTATCAAAAACAACGACGGCAGCTCTAATATTAAAATTTATTAACAGGTAAAATACATTTTCAAATTATTGCCGTTATTGAGCCATACTGAGCGCCAGCCGGAAACCGAGCGCGCGGGCGCGAGTCGATGGAAAATCGTATCCGCGATAAGCCGGCCGGCAATATTTAGCGCCGTTAATATACGAACCGCCGCGCAGCAGAATTGAAGTGCCCGTCGCCGGACCGGCCGGATCAGTTGCCATTGAATCGGTATAAGTTCTTAACCAGCGGTCTGAGCATAATTCCGCGACATTGCCGGCCGTATCGTAGAGGCCGAACGCATTTGCCGAATTAGCCGAGGCGGCCGAACCGGCCGGATGAACGTAGCCGTCAGGCTTTTCTGTCGAATTTGAATTGCCGGAATACCACGCGTAATTAGTTATGGACGAATACGATGAATCGTCGCCCCAATAAAAGGCAGTACGCGTTCCGCCGCGCGCCGCGCATTCCCATTCGGCCTCTGTGGGCAGCCGGAAACCGCTGTAGCCAGAAGGTTTCAAATCATTTATCTTTTTGAGGAAACCGGCTGAACTATCGCAAATATCGTTCCATGAAATAAAGTATGCCGGGTAATTATCGCCGAGGCCGTAAGCGGCTGTCGGAACGCTCGTTCCGGGCCAGCTTCCATTTACTTTAAGCCACTGCGCCTGAGTCACTTCGTATTTTCCGATATAATAATCACGGGATAAAGTCACGCCATGAACAGGTCCTTCGTTGATACCGCGGTCTTTTTCGGTATCGGGACTGCCCATCTGAAAAGTACCGGCTGTTATTTTAATCATTTCAAGTGTAACGCCGCCGCCAAGATCGATAGTTATAGTTTCACCAGCCGCGGGCTGCGCTAAATTGATCGTATAAACCGCGCTCGATACATCCGAATCGGTCATGCCGCTTTTAACCGCTATGGCCTTGAGCGTCAGCGATGATGAAACGCTTATCGCGCCGCTATATTTTACGCTCGCAGCCGTCGGCGTCGAACCGTCGGTCGTGTAATGTATATCGGCGCCGGAAGTCGCCGTTGTTATGGTTACGCTCTGCGCGGCGGTATAAGTTCCGCCGGACGGAGTAATAACGGGAGCGGCCGCTTTTTCGACCGGCGTTTGATCCGCCGGAAGAACTAAACGAAAGCCGACGACGTAATAACGCGATGACGGGCCGTAATCACGCCGGCTGTTTGAAGTGAGCGCGCCGAAACCGCAGCTGCCGCCGCGATGAATACGCCCGGTGCCTGTTTCCGGCCCCGTCGGGTCGGTTACCGCCACGCTTCCATAATCGCCATACCAGTCACTGCACCATTCAGCCACGTTGCCTGACATATCGTAGAGACCGAATCCGTTAGGCAGCTTACCGCCGGCCGGATGCGTCGCATTGCCCGAATTGTCTAAATGCCAAAGATAATCGTCATTGACAGTTTCGCCCCAATAATAAGCCGTGGTCGTATTCGCGCGGCAGGCGTATTCCCATTCCGCTTCCGTAGGCAAGCGAAATCCGCTGTAGCCTGAAGGTTTCAAGTCATTTATCTTTTTGAGAAAACCGGCTGAACTATCGCAGATATCGTTCCACGAAATATAATAGGCTGGATAATTGTCGCCGGAGCCATAAGTCGAAGAAGGCGCGTCGCCCGGCCAGCTTCCGTGGATTTTAAGCCACTGCGCCTGTGTTATTTCGTATTTTCCGATATAATAATCTTTAGTAAATGATACCGTATGAGCGCTTGCGGCATTGTTATAATCCTGCATTTGAAATGATTTTCCGCCCGATGCGATCTTCACCATCTCGAGCGAAACGCCGCCGCCGAGATCGAGCGTTATGGTTTCGCCGGCAGGCGGAACTATACTTATAGTGTAAACAGCGCTCGATACATCCGAATCGGTCATGCCGCTTTTAACCGCTATGGCCTTGAGCGTCAGCGATGATGAAACGCTTATCGCGCCGCTATATTTTACGCTCGCAGCCGTCGGCGTCGAACCGTCGGTCGTGTAATGTATATCTGCGCCGGAAGTCGCCGTTGTTATGGTTATGCTCTGCGCGGCGGTATAAGTTCCGCCGGACGGATTTATAACGGGAGCGGCCGCTTTTTCGACCGGCGTTTGACCGGCAGGCAATACAAGACGAAAACCATTGCCGGCGCTTCTGCTGGTCAAAGAATCGCTTATGCGGTTCGCCGGGCGGCAGCGGCGCGCCTGAGAACCCCAATTGCCGCCGCGAAGAACTTTTCCGCTGCCCGAAGACGGACCGGCAGGATCCGTTAATACAGAGCTTTCATAAACGCCATACCAGTCGCTGCACCATTCATATAAATTTCCCGACATATCATACAGCCCGAAAGCGTTAGGCAGTTTCTGCCCGACGGAATTAGTTTTCATGCCTGAATTAACCGAATACCACTCATAAGCGTCGAGTGTCGAGTACGACGGATCATCGCCCCAATAAAATCTGGTCTGCGTAGCGCCGCGCGCGGCATATTCCCATTCAGCCTCGGTGGGAAGCCGGAAACCACTATAACCCGAAGGCTTTAAAGCGTTAATTTTATCTAAAAAACCGTCCGCCTTGCATATATCATCCCATGAGATGTGATAAGCGCCGTAATTATCGCCCAATCCATAAGTCGCCGAAGGCGCAGTGCCCGGCCAGCTTCCATAAACCTTACGCCATTGTGCCTGTGTTATTTCATATTTACCTATATAAAAATCACTGGATATGGTTACCGAATGCTGCGGGCCTTCATTGGAATATCTGTCCTGTTCGGTATCGGGACTGCCCATCTGAAATGATTTTCCGCCCGATGCGATCTTCACCATCTCGAGCGAAACGCCGCCGCCGAGATCGAGCGTTATGGTTTCGCCGGCAGGCGGAACTATACTTATAGTGTAAACAGCGCTCGATACATCCGAATCGGTCATGCCGCTTTTAACCGCTATGGCCTTGAGCGTCAGCGATGATGAAACGCTTATCGCGCCGCTATATTTTACGCTCGCAGCCGTCGGCGTCGAACCGTCGGTCGTGTAATGTATATCGGCGCCGGAAGTCGCCGTTGTTATGGTTACGCTCTGCGCGGCGGTATAAGTTCCGCCGGAAGGCAATATAACCGGCGCGGCAACCTTAACTGCCGGAGCGCCGCCGGTCAGGCTGATAACGCCGCCGGCAAAACTCATCGCCGAATCGCCGCTGACATTTATAAAATAAGACTCGCCCGGCTTGAATTGCGGATCGACACCGTCGATCAACTGGATCATACCGCCCGAATCAACTAATACCTGAAGAAAAGAACCGGCCGCTGCGCTCCATTTATACAGCCCTTTTATAACGGCGTAATTTTTCATTAAATCAGAAAATGAAACTGCCGCGACCGTTACCGACACGCCTATCAAATTAAAGCCGGATTTGAGAGAAACATCGGCAACCGCCGTGACGGAAGTTCCCGATATACTTATAGCGCCTTCCACCTTCGATTTGACTATATAGCCTTTACCCGCCGAAATTGAAGCGAGCGTGCCGTCTGAAAGGCTCAAAAACGAACCGGCCGCTGCGCTGTAAAGAAAAATATCTTCTATCAACGATGAATTAGCCTTCTGAAGCCCGGCCGGATCAAGCGCCGGCGCAAGCGTAAAACTGATAAAATTAAAACCCTGCTTTAAATTAATTGTCTGCTGTGCCTCCTGCGCGATCGCCGGCGCCGCCGTGTTCAAAGCCGCCAGAGCTAAAATTATTAACAACAAAAATTTTCTGTACATCTTTTCCCCCTTGTTAATTAAATATCTTGTATTTTTTATTTTTTCACTTTTTGCCAACCAGATAAAAATTTCACATTAATCTTTAACTTGATCATTTAATCTAACTTTGATTAATAATTATTGTTCGACGACGACGACAACATTATTCGAAACCCTATCGCTTTATCCGGCTCGTCATGGCCTCTAACGGTACCCCTATAGGCGGAACGGCAGTTATAATAGCTCGAATAATAATTTCCACCGCGTGCTACGAAAGCCGGATAAACGCTCGATGACGGCTGAAAACCTTGCGGATCGGAAACGGCCGCCGTTGTATAACTCCTCGGATAATCGCGGCACCATTCGGCCACATTGCCCGCCATATCGTAAAGACCGAAAGCATTGGGCGATTTTTCTCCAGCCGGGTGAGTGACCGGCACATTAGAACTGTTGCGGCTGTTTTGAGAATACCAAGAGTAGTTATTGATCAACGAAGGCACTTTATAATCGAGCTGGCCCTCGCCCCAGTGATAGGCCGTCTGAGCACCGGCCCGGCAGGCGTATTCCCACTGCGCCTCGGTAGGTAAATCAAAACCGTAATAACCGCCCGGCGATAATAAATTAAGTTTTGCAAGGAATGAGTCGTTATTAACTCCGGCTATATTGGGCGTTCGATAGACGATATCACTATATTTAACCTGTTCGACAGGATAATTATCACCGCTTTTATTATAAGCCGGATTAACGCCCATTATTTTAAACCACTGCCCCTGCGTTATTTCATACTTTGCCATATAAAAATCTTTGGTGATATTTACCGTGTGGAGCGGGCCTTCATAATTTTTGTCACGGTAAATTTCAGTATCGGGACTGCCCATCTGAAACGAACCGGCCGGTATCTTAATCATCTCGATCTTAACGCCGCCGCCAAGATCGATAACTATTTCATCGCCGCCCGGCGCGGAACTTTCAATTATAAAATCCGCCGATACAATGTCGGAATTTGTCATCGCTTCTTTAATGGCAATAACTTTTATAGTAGCCGTCGCGCCTACGCTTATCGGCGCGCTGTAAACTAAACCGTTATCCGCGGACGGTAAGGATGAATCGAGCGTATATTTTATAAGCGCATCGCTCGTAGCGCAGCTGATCGAAACGCTCTGAGCGCCGCTGAAAGTTCCGCCGGCCGGCGTTATAACGGGCAACGCGACTTTTTCAACCGGCGTAATATTTATCGTATAATCCGCGCTAACCACCTGAGAATCGCGCAGCCCCGTTTTATAAGCATAGGCTTTAATGGTGACGGTTTTATTTTCCGCCAGGTTGATAGGGGCGCTGTAAATAGCGCCGTAAGTTTCGCCCGGCGTGAGTCCGTTCAACGTATATTTAACTGCCGCTCCGGGCGTAGCGCATGTAATAGCCACGCTTTGAGCCGAAGTATAAACGCCGGCTGAAGGCGTGAAAACCGGTTCAACGACCGTCTCGGCCGGCGAAAGAATAAGTTCGGCGGTCTTTGAATTAGTAGCGTCTTTGATCATTTCCATAAATTCCGCTTCAAGGACCGCGTTCAAAGGACTGTATTCATCACGCATATAAACGCCGCCGCTGATGCGGCCGCCGCCGGAAATAATCTTCCATAAAACTTTATCTTTGATCAATTGATTCTGAGTAAGAAGATTTACATTGATTTCACTCGTCGAATCGAAACTTTTATCAGATCCGAATTTAACTAATTTATTATAATAAACGCCGGAAATTTTAAGATCCGATAAAGAAAAACTGTCGGTCGCCTGGTCTAAAACCGCCTCACCGGCATCGATATAAAGACTTCTAAGCACGGGTGATAGTTTTTCATATACCTTTAAATCGAACAGATCGAGCGAAACGTCGTAGGCGCGGGCGAACATTTCAAATTTACCCGCCACGGCTGATTTAAGACCGCCGGCAGTCGAGCGCCACGCGTATATTTCATCGGCTTGACTCAATTTAGCGTTAAGCCCGCCGCTTTCCTGCCAGTAAAGCTCGAGGTTAGCCGCCGGCCCGGCTACATCATAAAGATAAACGCCAAATTCAGCGCCTAAAGCGCTTTCTAATTCGAAAGCCGCCTTGAAAGAGCCGTCTATATCACCGCTGAAATTTTTTGACGCTACCGGCATAAAAGCTCCGCCTTTATAATGAAAACCGGAATCAGCCTCCAGCGCAGCTTTAATATTGGTTATAACGCCGCCGGATATCTGCCCCTTAATTCTTATATAAAGCGTAATATCGCTATTTAAAATTATGGGCAGCGGAACGCCGAGCGGCGTGGGCACATAAGCCACCAGCTTACCTAATTTCAACTTGCCCAATTTAACGCTGGTATCGATTGCGGCTTTCGACTCCTTCGCGAGTTCGGCGCCCATATTAATAACAAGCGCAGGTTCGGCTTTTAATTTTGTAACGATTTTAATATCGGCGCCGTTTTTAAAATCGAAATTATATTCAAGCGACGGTTTTATAGCGATACTGCCTTCTAGCGACAGTTTAAAAGGACTATCCTTAGAAAACGGAATGCTCATTTTTAACTTGATGACCGGCACGTTTATATCTAAAGCTCCCGCAGGCGAAACACGGCCTTTATCACCCGAAACGGCGGCGAAGCAATACGATGCACTCGATTCGAGAGCTGCGCCTTCGATATAAGAGTCGAATCCGCTTATATCTGTTGAAGAATAGTCTTTCGCTAAAGCGAAACCGCCGCCAGTAAAAACTTCTTCGAGATTAGCGGCGGCCGTGTTAACTATAATTTCACCGCCGGCGGGGACCGAAACTGAAACGATTTTACGCATAAAACCTGCGGGCGCGTTAACCGAAGAACCGCTCACAACTATCTGACCGGGCGCAAACGACTTACTCGAAGCGATAGCCGCGTCAAAGACCAGAAGATTTTCTTCGACTGATTTAATTAAATTTTCTTCTTCCTTCGCGACGATTCTGGATTCCGTGGAAACCGCGGCGGTAGAAGCTATATAAACCTCGCTGCCATTGACTTGATTAACCGCGATATATAAATCGGCCGTTTTAGTAATACCGCTTTCGCTGTAAGACGCGGTCAAAACAACAATGCCCGCGATCGAAGGCGCGCTATAATTCAGTCCGGATATTATACCGCCTCCGCTTTTAACGGACCATGAAACAGCGGCGGCTTTAACGGCGCCGCTGGCATATTCAGCCATAGCGGTTATAGCCGAAAGATCATAAACCCCTGAAATAAATAATTCAACGGACGATCTGGAAAGGCTGATTTTTTTAAGCTCGTCGCCGCCCGGGCCGGGAGCGCCGCTGCCGAATATCTGCACGCGCGCATTGCCGAAATCGGCCACTAAAAGATTGCCGGAGCCGTCTATAAAAATGCCGGAAGGATCTTCAAACTGCCCGTCAAGCATTCCTTTACCGCCGACGCTTAAAATAAACGCGCCGGCCGAGCTGAATTTTTGAACGCGGCAGTTTTTATCGGAGACGAAAATATCGCCAAAATTATCGACTGCTATGCCGTGCGGCCGGTCGAACTGGCCGCTGCCGGTGCCGAAAGCGCCCCACTGCGATTCATATACGCCGGCCGAATCAAAAACCTGGATACGGTTATTGCCCAGATCGGCTGCATAAATTTTACCGGCCGCACTCACCGCGATATCCTTGGGCGATTCGACGCCGAACAGGCCGTTTCCCGCACCAGCCGCGCCAAATTTAGAAATGAAACTACCCATATAACTGAATTTTTGAATATTATTATTGCCGAAATCGCTAACATAAACATTGCCAATACTATCGACAGTTACACAGTCAGGCTTTTGAAACTGACCGTTGCCGGAACCGCGCGAACCGAAGCTCGAAAGGAATTTGCCGGCCGTATCAAAACGCTGAACGCGCGCGTTACCATAATCGACCACATAAACATAGCCGTTTTTGCCGGAAACGATACCGGTCGGATAGCTGAAATTGCCATAATCAGTGCCCTGCGAGCCGAACGAAGAAATATAAACACCGGCCGCGCTGAATTTATGTATGCGGTGATTATATGTGTCGCTGACTAATATATTGCCGGAACCATCGACTGCGACATTGATCGGACCCTGAGCAAATTCGCCCGCGCCAGTGCCGCGCACGCCGAACTTCGAAAGAAATTTCATCCCCGAAACCGGCGGCTGTGGAGGCGTTATGCTCGTATCTATCATTACCGTCGAGCCGTCGTAATTAAGCTGCTGATCTTCTGATAAATTAATAAAATATGACTCGCCGGCCTTAAATTCAGGATCAACTCCGTCAAGCTGCTCAACCGCGCCCGTCAGGGTCCTGATAACCTGAATGAAAGTGCCCGCTGCCGCGCTCCATTTATATACGCCTTTTATTTTTAAGCCGCGCGACATTAAAACCGAAGCTGTTAATTTTTCAGGCATCTTCGAAAAACCGGCGAGATTAAACCCTGATTTAAGCGAAATATTACCGATAGTCGAAAGCACGCCGCCTGAAACACTTATCGTAATAGATGAAGCTGAAGAACTTTTAACGATATACCCTTTGCCGGCCGCTAGCGAAGTAAGTGAGCCGTCGCCCGCGCTTAAAAAACTGCCGGCCGCCGAACTGAATAAATAAATATCTTCGATAGCCGGATTTAAAGCCCTGAACTGCGAAGAACTCATCGAAACCGATTCGGTGAAACTTATAAAATTAAAACCCTGCTTCAAAGTGATCGACTGCACGGCGTATGCAGGCATTAGAAAGGAAAATAATAATGAAATTATAAAAACTAAAGATATAAAAGCGATCGGTTTATTTTTCATTGTAAAACCTCTTTTTATATTTTTATTAATCGATTAAAACAATAATAATTCTTGATAGAGGCAAAGAATTTAACCTTTGCAGCTTTAAAAAAAATTAACGAGGGCTTAAATTATAACATACATAAAAAGTACTGTCAACCAATCACCGAAAATATCCATAATATTTTCGGTGATTGGTAAAGCATTAGTTTATTAATTTTATCGATAATTTGAGTTCGTTAAAGAACGAGAAGGGGGAAGAAAGGACCAATGGCCCTCTCTTATCCCCCGTGCCCCCTCTCCCTGAATATAAAACTGCGCGCGGCGCGCGCGCAGTTTTGCAGCATCGAAATAAAAAGTCTATTGCATAGCCTTTTTATTTCGGGCGGCTTTTCATGCCGGCTTCGAAGTTTTTCTTTTATTTCTCTCTCTTATCTCCTGCCATAAAGATTTTTCATGACTATAGTGAATTTTGCCTTCACGCACGCGTTGAGTGCGCAAAGGCGTTGCATTTACGCGCCGACGGAACTTAATATTTCGGCTCACGATAATGCTCTAATATATAACAACTTTTACCGTACTTAAGCGTTATTAAACACATTTATTTAAATTAAATTTATTAAGACTTTTGTTCTACACAATTCAATTATTTTTAACAGTGTAATTATTAGTGCTGATTTACTACAATTTTTACCGCGAGCCACATGACTTAGTCTCGGGAGTGCGATTGTTGCACCGCATTCGCGTACGAAGTACGCGAATGCAAACAAGCAAGCTGGCAGGAAAAAATAAACAGATAAATAGACAGACAGTAATCAATCAAGAAAAGAAATTGAGAAAAAAAATAAAAAGCAAGATTCTAACGTTTCGCGAAACACTTCACTTAATTAAAGCCATGAAAGAAAAAGCTATCGATAAATTAACGATAAAGCATCAGGCAATTTGCAGATAGAGGGAGGGTTTCAGGGAGGGAGAAAGGGTTGCTAACCCTTTTTCCCTCCCTGATTTAAAAATTATTATTGAAATGTTTTCACTCACAAGATCTAAGGACGATCATATTTTATAATCCGGCTACCTGTTCTCCGGCATTATAAACTTCATGGCACCATACTTCGCCGTTTTCGACAAGCGCGTCTATCATGGCTTCTTTACTGTATTTAACGCCCTTTCCGCTTTCATCGGAATAACCGCCCTTGTATTGGCCGTTCCATTTGCCTGCAGGATCGTTGACTGTATAATTCTGACCGTCGAAGCCGGTAATGGTAACGACATGACCGCTTTTAGTGAACCAGCCGTGGGCGATGACCGGTTTTCCTTCGGCGAGAAGTTTATTGACGAGTTCCATCGTGCCGGCTTCATGGGATTTAACACGCACTTTAAGTCCGGATTTCTCAGCCATAGCGTTAAAAACAGTTTCTAAACCGGCAGGCGTCTGGGCCATATCTTTGCCGTAACTTTTGGTTATTTGATCGGGATTGCCCTTCCAGCCGTACTTAGCGAGCGTCATGGCTATGGAAGTATTCTGACATGAAGAACCGGCATACAATTCGTTATCATACTGACAGAAATAAGGAGTATCGGCATTAACGCCAGCGGTGTCAGACTGAGTGGAAGAAGCATCAGGCGCCGGTTGAGCCGCTTCATCAGCGTTAGCGCCTTCGGTTTCCTGCTCGGCAGCGGCGCCGTTCGCATTCGCGTTTGCGTTCGAATCAGCATTAGCGGCAGCGCCCGAAGGTTCGGCATTACCGCCGAGTGAAACCAACCCAGCATAAACGAAAGCCTCTTTGCCGTCATGCTTGATTTTAAACCATTCGCCTTCGCGGCTAAGTATTTCAACCTTAGCGCCTTTAGGCAGAGTGCCGATTATATCGCCCCATGGCCCGCTTCTTACATTTAAACCGTTAGGATCTTCATCTATGACCGTTCCGCTGGCCGGAGCGGCATTACTAACTTCATTTTCAGATGTATTGCCTTCCGCTGCGGGAGGAACCGTATCGCCGCCGGCCGGAGCTCCGTTTGCACCGTCTGGATTGCTCACATCTACGCCTACGCCCTGAGCCGCTTCGTTGGCAGCGTTGTTAACTGCGTCAGCGGCTTCATTGGCCGCATTGTTCAAACCTTCGGCGGCGCCGTCAACCGCGTCTTTTACACCTTCGGCAGCTTCATTGACCGCTTCGTTTAAACCCTGAACTCCCTGAGCGGCCTGATTGCCGAGCTCTTCGCCGGCTTGCTTTATGTCAGCTTCTACTGAAGAAAAAAGGTTTTTAAAGCTATTTATCAATTCTTTGAAGATATCGAATATACCCTTGAATATGTCTTTAAATCCATCAAAGATGCTTTTAAATCCGGCCTTGATCGATTCGACCCCGCTGGCGACGCTCTCGGATGTAACATTCATTTCGGCAGCGCCCGCGCCGTTTTCAGCAGCCTGATTATCTGCGCCATTTTCGGCGGCCGCACCGGACTGGTTTTCAGCCGCTGCCGAGGCGTTATCATCGGATATTTCGAGTTTATTTATATTTTGGTTCAATTCATCTATCGTGCCCGCAAAAGTATTAGAAACACCAGTCGATCCCATAAATAAAGACGCCATAAATACGGTTAAAATAAATAAAGTCATTTTACTGCCGCTTCTTCTATACATAAATACCGCCTCCTGATAATAAATTAAATAACATTTCCGCTATTACTTACTGATTTAAAACTCCGTTTGTTCCAATTTTTTTACTAATTTTATTTGCTTTTCTTCTAACTCTTTTTTTTAATTCTTGCTCTCGATAATATTATTTTTTATTACGGGCCGCCTCTCTTTACAGCTCGTTCAACTTAAATAGAGGAACTCAATTCTTTCCCATTATATCAAAAAGAATTATTAACTGTCAATTAGAAGATAAAATTAGCAAAATTCTTGACAATATAGCTGCCGTGATGTATAATATCTCCTGAATTGGTTAGACTCTTATACAGCAAGGTTATTACCGTAAGGAGAAGGCCCGTGAGCCATGTCTGGACGCCGCAAGTCCCAAAACACAATCTTCATCTCGAATTTAACGACACATCCAAAGAAGCGTATCTGTACGAAAAACAACCCGGCAGCAAAGTGCGCTGCCTTCTATGCCCGAGGCGGTGCGTTATCGCGCCCGGCAAAGTAGGATTTTGCAAGGTGCGCAAAAACATAGGCGGCACGCTTTTCGCCCAGTCATACGGAAAAGCCACGCACATAACGATCGAGCGCATTGAAACCGAGGCGGTACATCATTATTATCCCGGCAGTAAAATTTTATCCCTCGGCAATTTCGGCTGCAATCTCGACTGCGATTACTGCCAGAACTGGATGTATTCACAATTCGAATACGCGGCATCGGAACATATTCACAATTATTCGATCAAACAGGTCATCGACATGGCCCTTGCCGACGATATCAAAACGCTTTCATGGACCTATAACGATCCCGCCGTATGGTACGAATTCGTTATCGACACCGCGGCTGAATCAAAAAAATACGGAATTAAAAACCTTTTTAAATCGGCATTTTTCCTTACAAGCGAAGCCGTTTGCGAACTTTTAAAGGTGATCGACGCATTCGCCATATCGATTAAATCGATGGACGAGCAATATTATAAGCAATTCACCAAGGGCTGGCTGCCGCCAGTTCTCCAAAACACAAAATTAGTCCACCGCTCCGGCGTTCATTACGAACTGAGTAACTTAGTAGTAACAGGCCTTACTAACAATAACGATAATTACGATAAAATGATAAATTTCATCCTCACCGACCTTTGCGCCGACACGCCGATCCATTTCACTCGATTCCATCCCGACTACAAATACATGGACTGTGAAAAAACCCCCGTAGAAGATGTTGTTACGGCCTGCGAGAGGGCGCGGGCGGCGGGAATCAAATATCCCTACGCAGGAAACGTTTTCGAATGCGACCGGCTCAACACTTACTGCCCGTCGTGCGGCGAGCTTTTAATAAGGCGTTACGGCCTTAATACTTATATAAAACCGTCTCTCGCACAGGACGGAAAATGCGCGGCCTGCGGCTGTCAAACCACTATAATCAACATCGATCCCGCCGACCGCCGACTCGAAGACATAGAATAAAGAAAGGCTGCCAGATGAAATCTTACAAATATCAATGGACACAGCAATATTACCTTCTTCACCTCCAGTTCAACAACCCGTCGCGCATTCCATTCGAAGCCGTCATATTGCGAGAGTTTTCAACCGGCGCGCATAAAGCCGAAACGGAAACCGCTAAAGACGGCATGGATAGCCACCGCATACTCGTTTCACGCTCCCATCCCAAAGAAATAAATTTTACGGTAGAATACCCTGCATCCGTAGTTCTCGAAATATTCGAACTCGACGACCGCGCGTACTATCCGACCAACCCCGTCTATAAAGCTTAGGTACCGATGAAAATAATCAAAAATAAATTAAATAAAAAAAGCGTAAGAACGCTGGTTTTAGTCCTCGGCGGCCTCGCGGCGCTCGGACCGTTTTCAATCGATATGTATCTTCCGGGATTTGCCGCTATAGCAGACGATTTAAACTGCGGCATGGAGGGCGTCGGATATTCTCTGACGGCTTATTTTATCGGAATTTGTTTCGGACAGCTCATATACGGCCCTCTGTCGGACCGTTACGGACGCAAACTTCCCGTGCTCGCAGGATTAGCCATATATACGGTCTCATCGGCCGCCTGCGCCGCGGCCGACGGCATAAACAGCCTTATCGCGCTGCGTCTGCTTCAGGCGCTCGGCGGTGCCGCGGGAATGGTTTCAGGCCGCGCCATTGTGCGCGATCTTTTTCCGACGCGCCTCGTGGCAAAATTTTTTTCGTCATTGATGCTGGTAATGGGAGCAGCGCCCATAATAGCCCCTGTCGCGGGCGGCGCGGTTATAGCGGCGTTCGGCTGGCGAAGCGTTTTTATAATACTTACTTTTTTTGGAAGTTTTATGTTCATAGCCGTCATGCGCTATCTTCCCGAAAGCAAAGCGCCCGATCCATCGGTATCACTTGCACCCTCAAAAATAGTCAAAAGTTATTTCGAAGTTTTTAAAAACCGTGAATTCATGGTCAACGGCTTAGCAAGCGGCGCCCTGGCGGCGACTTTGCTGGCCTATATAGGCGGTTCTCCTTTCGTATTTATGAAACTGTTCGGCCTTAGCGAAAGACAATTCGGCTGGCTTTACGCCGTTAACGCATTCGGATTGATCGCCGGTAGCCAGTTGAACCATATTTTACTAAAAAGATTCACCAGCCGCGCCATTACCATTTACGCCGCGGCGCTCCAGCTTGCCGCAGGCCTCTTGCTTTGCGCCGCTTCGTTCTACATAAACACATGCCGGCCTGTGTTTTATATTTTAGTCTTCATGGTCCTCTCATTGTGCGGCATTTTAAACCCGAACACGACCGCTCTGGCCTTAAAACCGGTCGGAAAAGCTGCCGGCAGCGGTTCTTCAGTACTCGGTTTCATTCAGATGTCATCCGGCACGCTTGCCACTTTCGCGGTCGGCTTTTTACATGACGGCACGGCGTTTCCGATGTCTCTGACTCTCGCCGCGCTCTCCTTTATGGGCGTTTTGCTTTTAATGATCGAAAGGCTGCTTTACAGGGAAGAATCATTTAAATAAAAAATCTATGGAGGATTCATGATATGCGTATCGAAACCCTTATTAACACAGACATTGCATCCATCGAAGCGCGCGAATGGAACCCGTATCTCGGCATCAGCATAAACAATAAAGCCTTCACGCAGGAATATATTTATAAATTCATGGACTGGGCGGCCTTGCGCTCAAAAGACGGCGCCGCCGTACTTGTCGTAGATATAATCCAGCGGATCAATAACGAAATTCTCGGACGCGCCAAACCTCTCGCGGCTATCGAAAAAGCCTTCAACAGAGCCGACGAGGTCCTTGCGCTTTGTAAAAATGCGCACGACTCGCTTTCGCCCGAAAAAAAAGAGCGCGTCGTAATTTTAGAGTGGCCCGATATTATGTATGATGAAGCCTTCGCGCAAAACGCCCGCGTATTCAACGACGCCTTCGAAAACGAAACCGCGTTTCGCAATGCTTTAATCGCCACCACGCGCGAAAATCTGGGCGCAATAACCGGCCGGCTCGATGAAACGCAAATAGAGCGTCTGACACACTACGCGCTGAGCGAACTGCCGGAAATATTCGCGGGATTTAACTATAAAGGCGTACATTACAACCTGAATACTTATCCGGGTAAAATACTTGAAATATATACCAGAATTACCGGCCTCGATTGTTTCGAAGCGATACGCGCCAAACTGCTCATCAAAGGAAAAATAGCCATAGCTGAAGCTTATTAAAATATTACCAATTCTCTGTAATGTGAAGAATAAATGATTCTATATAATCCGGTTCTAATGCGAAAAAATCAGCAGACATATATTTAATTTCACTGGCATTTAAAGTTTTTTCGGCAAGTACGCTCAATTTATTATTTTACGCTCCACTCTTTTCCGTTTTTTTCGTAATTTCCGTTTGCCAGAACTTTTTCGCCGGCCGCGACCACGTAATCGGTAGGACCGTGCATAACGCTGTTTATATTTATTACGTTTTCGGCTTTTAACGCGGTATATATTACCACGCCGCGTTTCGGATTTGCCGGATTAGGCCAGGCGGTAATAAATCTTAAATTATCGCCTTCATATTTATCCTTTAAAGTTATCGAACGCTCAGAAAATTTAACCGGCATATTTTTAAGGTTTTTAGCAAGCCATAAATTGCCTTCAGGCGTTCCGAAAATTATAATGGAATTATTGGCTATATCTTTTTTCAATGCTTCTTCATCGCTGAAAATCGACGCGTTTTTATAAAACATATCCTTATATTCCCTGGCGAATTCAACTATACCGCTCTGGGCTTTTTTATCTTTTTCATTGGTCGGAACTATCAATACGACCGATTCGCCTTCAACGTCAAAAACTCCGTTAATAGTGCCAATTTCATAAAAGTTATTAACGTAAAAATCCGCGCCGAGATCCTTCTCCGAAAGATTCTTGAAAAGGCTTATCAGTTCAGGATAAAATTCTTCAAAATTACGGTATTTTTCACGATTTTTTTCGTATTTTTCAAGAATTTCGCATAACGACTCTATGTAAAAAAAACCCTTAGATTTTTCATTAATTATAGCTTCCCTGTATGCCTTTTTCGAAATTTCGCGAGCAACAAGCCTCGCCGTTACGGCTCTTATCAAATGTTCGTTAACGCAGGTTTCCCAAGAAGGATAGGTATTTTGCCTCATGACTTCTTCAATAGGCTTAAAAAGGCCGGAATATAAATTAACTTCATAGCTATACTTTTCGGTGATCGGATTCACGAATGAATGGCTGAATTCATGCCATACAAGATATCTTATATTTTCCGCGCCGCCGAAATAAATTTCGTTCGTATCGGCCGGTTCCGGTCCCGTTATGTTATAAGTATCGAGCTTGCCGTCTTCTGTTTTCGATCTCACTCCGTATCCGCCGCTTCTGCGAAGAATAGGCGCCAGAACTATGTTGTAACTATTTTGTTTTAATCCGTAATAATTTTCTATCGTAGAAATAAGGCTCGCTAGATCCGTTTGCGATCGATATTTTGCCGCAAGATCGTCGTAGTATTTTTTATTTTCGTCAAAAAACTTCATAAAATCGCTTTTTTGCGAAAAATCGCACAACTGCTCGATGAATGCATTTAAAACCAACTCGCTTACCGCTCTTTCTTTAATTTCCTGATCGACGACGCGCGCGATTTTTACTTCAGGCGGCTGTGAAAGTGATACCATAAGGTGAGCTGGCGCATCATAGGAAAATCCGATATTATAAAGAAGTGAAAAAATTTTTACGGCTTCATGATTTTCGTAATTTTTAAAATATTCTACGGCGTTTTTATAATATTGCGTTTTATAAGGCTTATGCCCGTTCTCATGGCAGCCGGCAAGAATTTTTATTATCGAAAGCAATTCAATTCTCGCATCCACGAACACATTTATATTGGAACCCGCCTCTTTTTTCGAAATAGAATTCAGGTTAATTTCATCGGA
The DNA here is from genome assembly GCA_964436235.1 of uncultured bacterium. Lineage (GTDB taxonomy): Bacteria > Muiribacteriota > UBA9980 > UBA9980 > UBA9980 > UBA9980. The sequence goes on along the minus strand of CAYTCW010000019.1, from coordinate 12,192 downwards.
ATCTTTCGAATTTTTTCCATCGGCCAAAGCGCTCGAAAAAAAGGCCAGAAATAACACCAATAAAAGCAACGAACTCAAAATTTTTTTCATGAATTTTTACCTCACTTTCAATTATGCGAAAAGAATTATATCACTTTATAATGGATAAGAAATTTAGGACAAAAAAATCGGCTTGTTTATGGTGTATAATTTAAGTATGAGAAAAAAACACACAAGCGAATTTAAAACAAAAATTGTTCTGGAAATTTTAAGAGAAGAATTCCTCTATTAATTTTATTTATTTGGCAAGAAACGATTGGCAATTAAAAAATTATTTTAAATAATGACCTTTTTGAGATTTAATTTTACATTTTCAAGTTCGTTATTCGATAATCCCCCAAGTTTTTTAATGATCATGTCGTTTTTAATTGTTTGAATGTTTGCAGTGGCAACGGAAGAACACAATAATCCGGCTTTTTCCCAGTCGTCAATTAATGTATCTCCAAGTAATATTCTTGAAGTGTTACTGGTAATTGCAGCAATTATAATATCTTTGCGTTTTTTATTACATTCGTCAGTACTGATAATTAAAGCCGGCCTTTTTTTTCTTTCGTTTTGTTCTGGAAAAATTACTTCGATTAAAACTATATCGCCAGATTTAAAGTTTATCATAATCGGCGTCCTTTGGGTTATTCCATACTTCTTCTAATGATTTGCTTGCATGCTTTTTTAAATATAGTAAATCTTTATCTTCGATTTTGTTTTTACTATAATGGTCTTTTAACATAGTTATAGCTTTTCTGATAATTTCAGAAATAGAAATACGCTTATGTTCTTTTTTGCTGGTTAAAAAAGCTAAGTTTTCAAGGAATTCATATTGATCCGTGGAAATATATATCTGTGTTCGTTTCATAATTCACCTCATATACATTATACCACTATGATGTATATAAATCAAGCGTTCTTGTTTAATGATTTTGAAAATTATAGTAAAAAAACAGAAAGTTTAATATGCGGAGCGCCTGCCAGGGAAGGCCGGCGCGTGGGGCGATGGAAATTTCGCTTTTGAAAAAGTATATGGTTTAGTGGAAGAAAATATTTTCGCTTTATAGATAGAAAATGGATAATGTACGAAGAGAATTTCGCTTTTGGTCATCGGTAAAATTGATGTCGAATTTTTAGCTGTTCGGGATATAACCGGCCGGACGGTTTCATTGGTCAAATAGTATCGGCAGGCTGCATACTATTAAAAACGCCGCGTTTCTTATTGGAACGCGGCGTCAAAAACTATCTTTATTTAGACCAGGGCGGCCTCTTTATATTCCGGCCGTCGCTTTTTCCCTTATTTTATCCATCTCATTAAAACGGTATGTGCCTATATAACGGCTGTAATAACTGTCCGGCATCGGCCTGTAAACCACCTTGCCGATACCGGCGGATTCGACGACCATCGGCGTTCCCGAAGCATTGCGCCCTGCAAAATAAACGATATGACCCCAACCGGTAGGATCAGTCGGTTTAAGAGAGATAAAATCACCCGGTTTTGCCGACTTCGGCGGAATGGCGCCGTCGTCTTTCATGCGAGTAGAAAACTTAGGCGTTTCAAGTTCGAATCCGGACACTTTATATGAAACCGGCGGTTCGATACCATTCTTCCTGCATAACTCAGTGTAAATTTTCTGAACGAATCCGGCGCAGTCGATGCCCGCGATCTTATCATATTCACGGCGCGCCTCCTCGGACTTATACTGCCAGGTTTTCTTATCAACATATTTTTCGAAATATTCATCGCTTTTCAATCCCGGACGATTTCCCGCCTTAATCTTACGCTTATACTCGTCGAGTGAATCATAACCGCCAAACTTAAAAACAACGCCTTCTTTAACCCAGGGATCGACTGCCTCGGAGAAAACTTTTTGCCATGTCTCATCTTTAGACGGCGTTTTAGGGTTTGCCGGCGTTATCGCTGAAGCAGGCGGCGCCTGGCCGCTGATATAACTTCCATAAACATAAGCCGTGCCTCCCTTATATTTAATTTTACACCATTCACCCTCGCGTGCAATTATTTCAACTCTGTCGTTATAAAAAAGTCTGCCGATAACCGTTCCACCTGGAGCGCTTCTTACATTAAGGCCCTCAGGGTCTTTATCGGTAACAAGGCCCGTAGTCGATGATTTTACTGCGCTAACGGCAGTTTGAAGATTTTGCGCAGCTGGTTTTTTAAGGGATATTTCATCTTTTTTCACCCTGCCGATAAGCTCGTTAAGAGTTTGAGCGTCCGCCGCTAAATCACAATAAAAAATGGTGGATACCGTAAATAAAGTCACCGGCATTAATAAGAAATATTTCTTTAAAGTTTTAAGCATCGGCCCATCTCCTTTTTTTATTAATGAATAAAAAATACATAACTGTTTTATATAGTAGAAATACTTCTTTAATTTCAAACAGGTTCCACTAAAAATACGACATTTTTCCGCAAATTGAAAAACAGCAGTTATCAACCCCATACTAATTTAAAACCGGTTTGAAATAATAATACAATCAGCCGCCGTTATCTTTTAAGATGACGCCCTATAGCTTTAAGCCGGGCCTCGATAGTCGGATGATCGTCGCCAAGCCGCGGCTTCTCGCTCGAAGCGCCAAGAAGCCTTACTAAAAGCCGTTCTAGATTATCCGGTTGAAACCCGATAACGCGCAAATATTTTAGCGTCAGCGAATCCGCCTCGTATTCAAGTTGGCGATAAAACCTCATCTTTGCAAAATTAAGCGCCAGCGCCGCCTGCTTTTCATCGAGACCGAGGCGTGACACAAGTATTTTATTCACCGAATCGACGATGCGATACATCAGAAAATGCCTGCATTCAAGGTGCGCCAGCTCGTGCGCGATCGCGGCCGTCATTTCTCCTGCCGGTAAAGCGGCAAACCCTGCCGAAAGAACTATTGTTTGCCCGCCTTTAGCAAAAGCCATCAGGCCGTCGTCAGAAAGCGCGCAAACCCGGTATTTTAGCTTCTGCTTAGAACCGGCGCCAATAAGTTTAGCCAGCGCCGCGTTATATTTATTAACCAACGCGGGCGGATTATCGGTATCCATGAAAAAACCGTCTGCGTAAAATTCATCGGCGGCCTCCACTTCGAGCGAAACAGGCACGGCATCCATAACAACCGGTATAATCGAAGAGTAAAGTTTAGTTATTTCTTTGAAAAATGACCTTGAATAAGGAGTCTCGGCTGCCGGATCGTTTCCCGCGATAGCCGGAAATCCGGCGGCAAGAAGCGCTCCGAGTTTTTTTGTCTCGCCGGTAATTTGCGCTAAACGGGCCGCCACTAATTCGACGACTTTATTTTTTAACCTGTCAACGGCTTTGTCGGCCGCCGGACGGGCTGGCGCAGAAGCCGAAGGCGATGCTATAAAAGCCGAAGGCGACGCTTGCGATTGTTTCAGACCGGCGGCATAACCGCCGGAAAAAGACGGCAGCACCAGTATCAAAGCGGCCGCTGCCGCAATTAAAATTTTAACCGTCAACAATCTAATAATTTTCATAACATCCTCCGTTAATTATTAATTAAATTACTTCCATACTATACCGTATTTATTATACCATGACATAAAACACTTTACAAGCTGAATTATACGACAATTCAGACACACTGCCAGACCGTCAAAACAATATATCGATACAATTAAATTTCATCATATACGCATAATCGAAGCGCTTCGAAATTTTATACAGCAGACGCATGCCCAGATATTCGTCGCCGGCCTCGCCCCGCGAGCGAACCGCCGCCATAAGATCTTCGGATTCCGCTTCGAATTTAACGATAAACCTCACTAAACCGTCTTTTTGTATTATGGCGCGCAAATCTATAAAATTAGAGCTTTTAAAACCATCCCGGCCGCGGGCGTAAAGAACGATCTCTTCAAGCGCCAGTGAAGCGTATTCAGCTTTTTTTCCGCCGGCGCCGCCTTTTTCAATAAAATCGGAAAGGCTTTTTTGATATAACGGCAATTTATTAGTATCAGATGGAAGCAGCGAGTAAAAACAACCGTTATGATCGAGCGGCGCTTTCGGCAAGAGCAAAAGCGATTCTTTATCGCGGCGCTTCTTCGCGTAAAAAGCGAATCCGAGCCAGGCGGCTAAAACCAAAAGTTCGGTTATTATAAACAGCGCGCGGAACAATAATTCGCTTTTTATCAATAACGCAAACCCGCAAGCCGCAAGGGGAAACGCAAACCCGCGCAGAAAAGTAATAGTAAAAGCATACAACGAATGACCGACCGCCTGGTAAGAGTTAGCCATAAGCGAGTTGATGATGCCGAACGGTATCGACAAAGCAAAAAGCCGGACCGCAAAATCGCATTTTTCCATCAGCGACGGACAATCGAAACCGTAGAGCGCCGCAACGACGGCCGGATAAAGTAATAGTATAGCCGCGAGACCGGCGCCGGCCGCCGCGCCGATACCGGCCGCTCGCAATGAAACGGCAATAACCGAACGGTTATCGCCTTCGCCATAAAAAATGCCCAGCAACGGAGCGCTCGATTCTTTCAAGCCGTCGGTTATAACATCGATGAAGAAATAACAATAAACCACCATGAAAAAAATCGACGCCTCGCCGGCGCCGAAATTCCGCAACACAAGGCCGTTTAAAATCATCATCAAAAGCGGATTATAAAAACTGTCGCAAATCGAATTAACGCTAAACTGCATTATGCGTAAAAAGATTTCACGGCAGGGCGATAATATGCGAAAAGCGAATGACGCGAAGCGCGCCCTGAAATGCAAAAGCATAAGGCCGAGAGCCGCCGCCATAGATAAGGCGAGCGAGATTGCCGCGCCGCGCGGACCGCAATCAAATACGCCCATCAATATTATATCGAAAGCGATATTGACAACCGCCTGAAGCAAATGCGCGTACATGGCAAGGCCCGCATTATTATCCGCGCGCACGAAGTAAGTAAGAGTCAGTTTAACGGCCGCTAAAGGAAGACCAAGTATAAACCAGACGCCGTAGACGCGAAACTCGTTAATAACGGCAGCGCAAGACGGATCACCGGAGATTTTTTCGCCCAGCAAAAGATCGGTTATAATATCGAATAAACCAAGCCAGCCCGCCATTAAAACGGCCGCTATAAAAAGCGCTATAAAAACGGTGCCGGCAAAAACATTTTGCGCTCCCGCATAATCTTTTTTACCTATATGATGAGCGAATAAAATCGAACCGCCATAGCCGATACCGTTAAAAACGCTGTAACTTAAATATATCACCGGCAAAAATACCGACACTATCAAAAGCCCGTCAGTACCGTAAATACGGGTAATGATAAGCACGTCCGCCATATCTAAAAGCGCCATTACAAGCGCCGCGAAAACCGTCGGCGGCATTATCAGCCGAAAAGCACGATTCACGGTATAAGAAATGTTAAAATCTTCACCGTTACTTTGTTTACATTCATCATAAACTTCATCGGACATAATCGACTCGTTCCATTTAACATTTAATCTTTGACATTTAATCTTTGACTCTAATTATAATTCGAGCCGTTATAAAATTCGAGTAATTTTTTATAACCTTCCTCGGTTTCAAGCTCGACGGCCTTTATGACCGGGCCGAAAACTATATTAACCTTTCGTAATATACCTGGCATTTTAATTGAATTCGCCGTCCGGGCCGCCGGGCTGAAAAAAGAATTCTTCATACCCTCGATACGCACCGGAATTATATCGACGCCTAATTCATGAGAAAGTTCCACGATGTCTATCTTGAACTCGCCTGTGCTTTCACCGTTATTTGTTATGAATTCCGGATAAACACAGAGTACGTGGCCCTGCTCACAAACCTCTCTCGCACGAGCGGTTTCAGACCGGGAAAGCGAAGACGAATCAAGCAGTATGACTTTCATCAAATTAAAAAGGTATTTGAAATTGTAATTATCGTAATAGTAACGATTAAGCATAAAATGAATATGGCGATTCGAAGCCGCGTTAATCAAAAACGAGTCGGCGAGCGAGACATGATTTGATACTACCAGCGCAGCGCCGTCATAAGGAATTTTAGAAACGCCGGACACTTTTATACGGTAAACGAAATGCGCGGCCACGAAAAACACTAACCGCAGCAGAAAATCGGGCAGCAGCTTTATGATGAAAATCGTAGCGCATACGGTCAGAAACGATACTATCGTAAAAATATTCGCCGAGGTAAGTTTCATAACATCATGCCACAAATAAATACAAAGCGACGAAAAAACGATGAACGAATTGGCGGTGAAATTGACTAATCCGAGTATGCGCCCGGTTTCGCCGCCGGGCGCCTTCTGCTGCACATAAGAATCGAGCGGCACCACGAAAAAACCGCCGGCGAGTCCTATCATAAATAACGCTGCGCAGGTAATCGCCATTGAAGTGTATGAAAACTGAAGCACGAAAAGAAAAACGCTCATTACGATTGCCCCCAGCGGCACCAAGCCGAACTCGATCATCTCGCCAGATAATTTGCCGGCGAGCCCCGAGCCGAGACCTATGCCGATAGACAGAACCGCGAGCATTATTCCGACGCTCGATTCATCGACCTTCATCATTTCTTTTGCATATACCAGAATATTATTTTGCAGGGCAGCCGCTATGAACCAGAAATAAGTAATGGCGGCTATAACTAACAGCAGAGCTTTTTCATTAGATATCCGGCGGTAATCCGAGACGACCTCCGCCAAAAAATTGAACCGGAACGCCCGCGTTACACCGACCGCCGGGACCGGAGCTACGAAATGCGCCGCAGCGGTGCCGATAACGGCTATAACGACGAATATAAGCGAAGCCATATACGGAGTCTGCTTGAAATAAGTGAAAACGAAAGATCCAAAAACCGTCCCCAATATAATGGCTATGAAAGTGACAAGCTCGATATAACCGTTGGCGCGCGAAAGTTCCTGCGGCGGAACCGATTCGGGCAGTATGCCGTATTTAGCCGGGCCGAATATAGTTGACTGCAAACCCATTAAAAAAAGACAGGCGAATATAAAATAAACATTTTCAAGATAAAAAGCGGCCAGCCCAAGCGCCATGACGAGTATTTCAATATACTTCGCCGCGATGATCACCGTACGCTTGGAAAATTTATCGGCAAAATAGCCGCACCACGTTGAAAATAAAATGAAAGGCATTATAAATAAAGCGGTAGCAAGCGCCACATAAGAAGCGTCGCTGGATTCACTCATCAGGCGCGACATTAAATAAAGCGATACGGCTATCTTAAAACCGTTATCGTTGAACGCGCCGAGAAACTGAGTTATATTAAGCGCCAGAAAGTCGCGCGAGCCAACGCCGCGGCGGTAACCGGACGCCGCATCAGATGCCGGGACTGGATTTTTTATTATTTCATCCATATAATTGCTTGTTTCGTCCATATATTTACGCTCCGTCCCCTTCATTGAGCTTGCGGCCGAGCTCGTTAACCGCTTCGTACCATTTCGCCATCAGCGCCTCGTAATCGGCGTCGCCGTATTCGGCTTTTACCGGCGGCATTATCGCCTCGCCTATCGATATTTTGAGCGGCGACGGCTTGAAGCCCGGGTTCGGCTTGGAAAACATATTGATGGCGCCTTTTACATACACCGGATAAATCGGCGCTTTATGCTCGCATGCAAGTATCGCGAAACCTTTTTTCGGTTTTACGACCGTTTCATCTATAGTGCGCTGCCCCTCAGGGAAAATACATATAGGAAATCCGGAGCCGAGCGCCCGCGAAGAATACTGCAGCGAACGGATCATCGAGTCTTCCGTGCCGGAAGTAATAATTTTAAACAGCCGGCGGAACCATGAAAGCATCACGCCGCCGAACATTTCTTCGAGCGCGAAGAAAAACATGCGCCGTGAATAAAAATCGGAAAGCGCGGCGAACATTATCACCGGATCGACGAAGCTGGTGTGGTTCGGGCATAACAGAAAAGCTTTTTTATGTTTTAAATTATTCAACCCGGATACCTCGACGCCGCAGGTTAATTGAAAGAAAAGCCAGGAAAGTTTTTTGAGCTTCCATTTAAAAAACCATCCGAAAAAACCGGGCCGCAGATTATACGCGTTTTCGAATGCCGGTTCCGGCTCGCGCCGCATCGCTGCCAGAAGGCCCGAAGCTCCGCCGCCCGACTGCGCCGCCGAAGATATATCGGCCGAACCCTCCTTAACGAGACGGTCTAAAATATCTTTGAGATGTATAAGCGATGCAGCCTCGCTTTCTTTAACCTTCAGGCCGAATTCCGATTCGAGTATCACGAACAATTCCAGACGCGTAAGCGAATCGACGCCGAGATCCAGCTCTAAGCTGTCTGAAGGAAATATCTCAGTTTTGCCGCACAGATTTTTTAGGCGCGCGATAAATTTTTCAACTATAGGCATCGAGACGAGCTCTTTTTCCTCCGGCGTCAACTCGGGCTTTTTAACCGAATCATCGCCGCTGCGATCGAAGAGCCCGCGTTTTTTGATCTCGGCGCGTTTTAATTTACCGAGCCTCGTGCGCGGCAGCTCCTCGGATATTATCTTAAAATCGTTTATACGCATATAAGTCGGCACTTTAAGCGCGAGCTCCTCGAATTCGCATTTAATATAACTTGTGCAGTTAGCTATATTCTGCTCGCGCAGCAGCCTGTAATTAGGCACGACTATCGCTTTTAATTTTTCGATGCGCCCGTCCGGCGTCTCCTCACCCATGACGCATACTTCGGTAACGTAGCGGCATTGCTGATAGTGCTTTTCGACTTCGTCGGGATAGATATTTTTGCCGGAAGCCATTACTATAACGTCTTTCGCGCGCCCTGTTATGAACAAATAACCGTCCTTATCAAAGTAACCGAGATCGCCGGTATGAAACCAGCCGTCTTTTATAACTTCAGCCGTCGCCTCCGGGTGCATGTAATAACCCTGCATTAAATTGGGGCCGCGCGCTATTATCTCGCCGACGCCCTCCGCGTCGGGATTCAATATTTTCATTTCAACGCCCGGCAGAGGCTTTCCGCAAGAGCCTATGCGCGCCGCGCCCGGCGGATTTAAAGTGAGCACCGGCGCGGTTTCAGTGAGCCCGTAGCCTTCTAAAATTTCAAGACCGGCTACGGCAAGGTTTTTTGCCGTCTTCGAATCGAGTTTCGCACCGCCGGAAACGAAAAATTTAAACTTATCGCCGAATGCCGCCGTTATTTTTTTAAATAATAATTTACCCGCCATATAGCCCGTCTTATCATATATTTTTTCGGAAAGCCAGAACAGCGAATTAAATATTTTTTTCTGCACAAAAGATAATTTTTCGGTCTTAGCGAAAATATTTTTTTCGAATATAGTAAAAAGCTGAGGCACGCCGGCCATTTTAGTTACGCCGGTTTCGTTTATAGCTTCGAGAATATCGGGGCCTTTGAGTGAAGGCTGAAAAGTGATCGACGCCCCGAGCATCAGCGGTAAAAGCGTGGTAGCGGTAAATGAAAAGCAATGATGGAGCGGCAGTATCGAAAGAACCGTGTCGTCTTTATCCATAAGCCCGCCCATAGCTATTATCGACTCGACATTCGAATAAAAATTATTATCGGTCAAAACTACGCCCTTCGGATCGCCGGTAGTGCCCGAAGTGAAAATAAGACTCATACGGCTATCCGCCGGACGCGAAATTCGATAACCTTCATGGGCGGATATTTTAAACATCGAATCGGGAGAATCGATATCGTCGGTTATGATTATGTCTTCAAATTTTAAGGTTTCACTAAGATTTTTAATAATTTTATCGCATAAATTAAGCGAACACAATATTTTTTTAACGCCCGCGAATGAAAGCAGATTTGAAAGCTCCCGCTCAGTATACTGCGCGTCGAGAGGTACTACGGATGCGCCCGAAGCGTGAATGGCGAAATACGCTATCACCCACTCCGGAGAATTTTCAGAAAAAAGCGCCACGAAATCATCTTTAGTTACGCCCTTATCTATAAGATAGTTAGAAACCGAAGACACTAATTCATAAAACCGCCGGTAGGAATATTTTGTATATGAGCCGCCTCGCTTTATACATAAAGCGGTTTTATCGGGCTGAGCGGAAGAATACTCTTTCAGGACGCTTAAAAAATTACTTTTCATACTTGCCTGCCTCCAGTTATTTAAATCGACGAGCGTGACTTTGTCGTAAATAATAACACATTTGATTTTTAAAGTCTATCGGTTTACTCAATTTTACTTAATTTAAATCTTAATTAAAATCTTGTTTTTTAAAATCGTCCGTGATATAATTAAAAAGACGGTGTTCATTAAATTAAACGCTTAAAATCATCTTTATAAAGGCTTATTTACAAAGGACAGAGAGGGAGGATTTATGTTCTTTATAACTTATTTCAAAGGCGAACCTAACGAGCATATTTTTAAATATTCGGGCGGCCGCGTCGTTAAAGAAGGCGTCGGCATATCGTTTTTCAGCTTCGATCTTAACACCACCATCATTTCTGTTCCGGTTAAAACCATAGATTTCCCCTTCATATTCAACGAGATCACCCGCAACTACCAGGCGGTCTCAGTCCAGGGCCAGTTCACCTACAAGATCAAAAATCCGCGCGATATAATATCGGTCCTCGATTTTTCGATAGAGCCGAAAACTAAGGCTTATAAAAGTGAAGACCCTCATAAACTCTCGCAGCGCATCATAAATTCCGTCCAGGAAGCCACGCGCTTCGAAATACAGCAATATTCGCTCGAGGACGCCATCAAAAAAACCGGCGAATTATCTAAATCAATACTTGATAAAATTAAAAATAACGAATTTCTTAAATCGCTTTCCATCGAATGCCTCAACATATCAATAACCTCCGTCACGCCCACTCCCGAAATCTCAAAAGCCCTCGAAGCCGAATACCGCGAAACGCTGCAGAAAAAAGCGGACGAAGCCATTTATTCACGGCGCGCCGCCGCGGTAGAGCAGGAGCGCAAAATAAAAGAAACCGAATTAAACTCAAAAATTTCTCTTGAAAAAGGCCGGCAACAGCTTGTCGAACTCGACGGCGCCAACCGCCTGCGCGAAGCCGAATTTAAATCGAAGGTAAGCGAACTCGAACTCGCGCCGTTCAAAAATCTCGACCCGCGCCTTCTTTTAGCGCAGGGCCTTAAATCCCTCGGCGAAAACGCTTCGAAGATCGGCAATCTCACTATAACCCCCGACCTTCTTTCGGCGATACTCAACGAGAAAAAATAATGAATCACTAATAAAGGAGAGCGTTAGTATCAGTGCGCCGCCTTCAGCGGCGCAGCGGCTAACGATATAAGCCATGTTCGATAAAATAGTAGTCATAACTAAAAAAACGCCTCTCGAGGAGCTTATCGAAAGATTTAACACGCTTTCGCAGGCTAAGTTTTATATAGAGCATTCCGGCCAGTCTTTCGCCGAATACGAAGCTTTTCACTCGACCTATCACGCCGCGCTGACGCGGCTGCGCAAAACGCTTCCGGCTGAAATTAAAAGCCAGTTTATAGACCGCGGCTTTCTCACTAATTTTTTATTCGGCGAAAAAGACCTCATCATAACTCTCGGCCCGGACGGCCTTGTAGTAAATACAGCTAAATATCTTAACGATCAGCCGATAATGGCCGTTAATCCGGACCGCACTCGCATCGACGGCGTACTGCTTCCTTTCTGGATCGAATATATAGAAGACCGGCTCGCCTCCGTTCTTGCGGGCAATCATGAATATGAAACCATATCCATGGCTAAAGCGACGCTTGACAACGGCCAGACGCTTCTTGCGCTCAACGACTTCTTCGTCGGACCGAAAAGCCACACCTGCCTGCGTTATATCATAAAGCATAACGGCCGCGAGGAAGAGCAGCTTTCAAGCGGCATAATCATTTCAACCGGCGCCGGCTCGACCGGCTGGGTCCGTGCCGTAATGGCAGGCTCTCAGGGCGTATATCTCGGCTTCAAAAAAGAGCTCGAAGGTAAATTCAGCGCATTGGAAAAAAAGCACGATGAGGCGGCCGCCGCGAAAAAAAACGCCCACAAAATTACTCCGGCCCCGCAACCAGTATTTTCAGCTTCATCTCGTCCCGACTTTTATCCCGAAGAACTCAAAAATGCTCCGCCGGCAAATCTATCGTATTTAGTCCGCTTCGACCGTTCGGCCGAAGAGCTCGTCTTCATGGTGCGCGAGCCGTTCGAAAGTAAAACTTCCAGCGCTAATATCATTTACGGAAGGCTCAC
>CAYTCW010000018.1:45316-45934 GCA_964436235.1 uncultured bacterium | reverse complement strand
GGTCTTTCCTGCCGGCTTCGAAGTTTTTCTTTTTTTTCTCTTAAAAACCTCTACTCTACTCTACTCTACTTCATTCTATTCTATTTCTACCTTCCCCTGCTCTGCTCTAACCCTAACCTAACCTAATTTATCCTATCTTTTATTTCCTGCCACAAATTTTTCCCCTGCCTGTTGTTGTTTCTACCTTCGCGCGCGCGTTGCGTGCGCGAAGGCGCAGCATTTACGCGCTACCGGACTTAATGGTTTGGCTCGCGGCAATGCTCTAACGCATAACGACTTTTGCCGGCAACAAAACTTAATTATGTCTTTTATAATAGAATCGATTAACATTAATTTTTACCGCGAGCTGCAAGCTATATTTGCGGTAGTGCCATTATTGCTACGCATTTGCGTGCGCGGCACGCAAATGCAAACAAGCAAGCTGAAAAGAACAAAGTTAATGGCATTATAAGAAAATAAGAAAATAAGAAAATAAGAAAGAAGGAAAGAATAATTATAACAGTTAGAAACACTTAGCGAATCAATTCACTAAGTTAAAGTCCTGACCAAAAAAGCTATCGACAAACTGACAAAAAAGCGTCAGGCAATTTGCAGATAGGGGAAGGGTTAAAGGGAGGG
>CAYTCW010000018.1:0-45306 GCA_964436235.1 uncultured bacterium | reverse complement strand
CCCTTCCCCCCTCCCTTTTTTTAAAACTTAATTTTCCATATCGGTTTCATCGATTGAGTTTTGAATTCTTTCGATGATCCATTTTTCGTCGCGCCGCAGTAAATAAACTTTTACTTTATCGGGGGCGGGCGTAGTTACGGTGACTATGGCCTGTGCGCTTGTCTGGCTGTAGTTTTCGATGGCGATGATCTGGCCGAGGGAGGTTTTGAAGTGGTCTCTTATTACGGTTGCGATGCCTGAATTATCTTCGACGGCGATGGCCGATTTACTGATAGGCGTTTCTAAAGGATTATTTTTAGAAATGCAGCCGCTTGAATAAAACGATATTGTGAGAATGGATGTGATAATTATAAAGGCCGTCTGGATGTGTTTGATGAAAATTTCTTTGTCATAAAAATTCATGCTTTGACTCCTGATTTAAATAATGCTGCGAATAAAGATGCGTCATATGTTGTATATAATTGTGCCGTTTATATTTGTCGATTACATTATTTATCGAACAAAACGAGTTTTTATTTAAATAAATATTTAAGAATTATAAATTAAGGGCGGCGAGGATTTTATGAGCGGCGTATATTTCATGGACCGGATCATCGGTGAGTGAAACTCTGAAGGTGTCGCCGATCCCTTCGTATAAAAGCGCTCCTATTCCTATAGCGGAGCGTATTTCGCCGGTATCGGTCACTCCGGCTTCGGTAACGCCGAGATGAAGAGGGTAATCGCAGAGTTTAGATATTTTACGGTAAGCTTCGATAGTAACTTTCGGCGAAGAGGCTTTAAGTGAGATTATTATATTTTTAAAATTAAGTTTTTCTAAAATATTTATTTCCCACAGAGCCGATTCCACCAGCAGATCTGCGCAGATTATATTTTGATATTTTTGCAGAATTTCACGGGGCGCTGAGCCTGAATTAACGCCTATTCTGATCGGTATATTATTTTTTCGGGCCGATTCGGCCACAAGCTCTATGTGTTGTTGGTTTTTTATATTGCCGGGATTAAGTCTTAGTTTATCGACGCCTTCGTCTATTGAAATCAGAGCGAGCCGGTAGTCGAAGTGGATATCGGCAACTAAAGGAATTGAAATTCCGGCTTTAATTTTATTAATAACCCTTGCCGCGGCTTCGTTCAAAACGCCTATTCTGATTATTTCGCATCCGGCGTCCGTCAATTTTTTTATTTCTTCGATAACCGCTTTATAATCTTCGGTGTTTTTAGTGCACATAGACTGCACGGCTATTTTATTTCCGGCGCCGAGAGTAATGCCGCCGATTTGAACGGCGCGCGTTTCTTTTCTATTTAACATATTTTTTAATTCTTTCCATTAATTTATCTTCAAGGTCAGCCGCTGCGACTCGTTCCACGATTTTTCCGCGCTCGAATATAACCGCGCGTTCGATAGAGCCGGCCGCGCCTATATCGGCGTGCGAGGCTTCGCCGGGGCCGTTGACTTCACAGCCCATTACGGCTATTTTAAGTGGAGTTTCGATATATTTAACGCGCGCGTAAACGCTTTTAGCGCAGCCGATAAGATTTATTTTACATCGCGAGCAGGTCGGGCAGGAAACGAAGAACACTCCGGGAATATTATCGAATTCTAATGAACGCAGTATCTCGAGCGTGTCTAAAAAGCGGTTGTTCGGATTATCAGCGGCACTTTCTGCGTTATCTTTCAAGCCGGCAGTTTCGGGGCGGTTGTTGAAAAAGGGCGCTATGGAGCAATTTTTTATCAACGGGTTGTTGAATTTAAGATAAAATAATATAGCGGTTTCAACCCGGTTGGATTCTTTAGCGCTTTCGATATGCAAAATAGGGCTTAGAGCCGGATATTTCGAGGCGAGCCGGGCATTTAAATCGATGGCATCGGTAATTGCGGGCGCCTGAAAACACAGAGACAGTTTGTTTTTATCTAATAGATTACGGCCGCTCAGATATTCTATGAAGCGTGAAATTTCGTCTTGCGGATATGAATTCGAATTCGGAGATGAATTTATCTCTGAAGGCGGGTTTGAATCGCCAGCGTATTCGCGTGCGGCAATATAAAGGCGAATTTTTTTGATGCCGGCGTCAGCGGCGGCTTCGGCGATTTTTTCGTAAGTTTCGTTCAAATTGCCGCTATCGGAGTCGGAGCAATGATTGAGGCATTTAACGGCTATAAAGTTAAAATTCTTCGCTATGGATAATAGTTCGGTTCGATTGATATTTAAAAATTCCGGAAAAGAATTAAAGACTAATAAACGGCGGCTTATCGCGGCATTAATATGTGCGGGCCGCTTATCGGCCTTTTTAATGGCGCATTCAAAATTCTGCGGGCCTGAGCCGATAAAATTCTTCGAGTAAAAATCGCCGTTATAATTTATTTGATATGAAAATAAAGGCGCATGAAGGGAAAAACCGTCAAAAAATTCTTCGCGCCTCATCCAGTCGAGGTTTAATTCAACGGTCGAAAAATCTAAGGCGTTGTTTAAAGTATTACTTGATTCATTTCGGTCGAAATTATCCATAGCTATCCATATTAAATCAATTTAATTAAATAGGTAATTTTAAAAAAGAATAAAAAATAATTAAAAGCGAAGTATATTAAAAAAAGGTAATGCGTGCTCAGCAGGAAATATAAAGCGTTAAAAAACAGCATTATTATTAAAATAATAAGATTGGCGGCCGTTTTAAATTCTAGAAATGAAAGCGTCTGCGCGAAGAGGCATATCAAAATCAGCGCAATGTAAGAAGCATACATTTTTTCGGCGGGTATCATTCCGGTGCAGAAATGGCCTTTCCAGAAAGTTAAAAACTGTTTGGTAGCGAGCGTAAAAAAAGAAAGCCAGCACAATATGAAGATTATTGAAGCGCTTTTAGGAGTAGGCGAAAGGATATAATTTTTGAGCACGAAACCGGCGAATGCTATGTCTAGATACCATAATAATTCATATAGCGTGGCTATTACATATTTGCTGTTTTTCATTTTTTTCCTGATTTCATTTTTTTTTCTTTTATTTTAATTTAAAATATGCTATAATTAGTTGGGTAAAGTTAAGGTAATTGTATCAAAGTATCGATAAAATGTAAAGCAAAAAATTAAACAGGCGATAAAATGGAGTAAAATTGCTTAATTTTATTCATTAAAGATAACAGAAAAAGGAAGTGATTCACTATGATTTTAAATATCAATAATATACCCCAGTCAAATACGCCTTCGGCTGAAGCGGCCGCGGCTAAAAAAACGGTCGAGCTACACAACATTTTTTCGACCGAAGTTCTCACCAATACCCGTCAGGCGTTTGAAAAAATGCATAATTTAAAGATAATAGGAACTCAAGATTTTGAAAAAGTAAACACTATAATAACTAAAATCGTGACCGATAAGAACGAAAATCAGCCGCAGCTTGAAAACAGGGCTTAATTCGGGGTGTTGCGGGTAAAATATATTATTGGCCGCTAAGGCAAAAATAGAAAGCCGTGCCCGTATGCCCATTCTTCGTTGTTCGCGTCGTATCCGATTAAAGACCATTTATGACGGGCATTAGCCGGAAGATGTTTTGCCGGGATCAGGTTATAATCGTTGTTATTGTTTAAAATTGAATATTTAATTTCATTCGAGTAAGAAACCGCCTGCCAGTATGCGCTTGCGGTTTCTTCGTTATATACGCTTATTTTATAGGCCGATATCGCACCGGCAGGCGCCGTCCAGGAAAATAGAGGCATGGTGGTCAGTCCTATTTCGCCGTTAACGGGCTTGCGGCCCTTTATGGGCCTGATTATTTTTATTTCAAGGTTAGTTTCGGCGTCTTTTTTTATCACGACTTTAGAGGTTGATATTTTATTTCTTTCGTTGAAATTAACTTCTGGAGGTTGGCACATCGCAAGAGCTATATCGGCGTATGCGCCGCCTATGGGTTCAAAGCCGTAGGTGGGCGTGAGGCTTCCGTCGAAGTCTATAAAAGCGCCGATATAAAATTCTTCGCCGGCGTTAAAGCCGGTCAGGCAAAACTCGTTATTTTTATCGAGCCGGAAGCGTTTGAAAGGTTTTTGCATATCGGCGGTCTTAGACAGCACTATTTCGCAGAGGCCGATTTCGGAGATATCGCCGTATTTATTTATTATTTTAGCGTTAAATACCGGATCGAATCTTACGGCGGTATTCGGGATAAATTCTTCGTTGCCGGCGGTTTTAGAATTTATGCAGCCGGCGGCGAACCCGAGGCAGGCTATCAGCGAGGCAAATATGATAATTTTAACTTTATCTATAAATAAAATATTGCCGCTAATAAAAAAATTCGATAATCTATAATTATGATTGAATAAATTAAACACAGTCATAATATGATTATCGAATTTTATTTAAAAAGAATAAATGATAAATAATGAATTTATTTATAATTATTGATTGCTTTTAATTACCTCGATTTTTTTAGTAAGATCGTCGGGAGTGAGATTTTTCATAAGCGGCATACCGTTAAATTTAACTTTTGAATAATCGATTTTAGTTTTTTCGGTCAGAGCGGCAACGTCGCCGAATTCGATAGCCTCGTCGGCTTCGAGCATAACTTTATCTACGGGCGCTTTTTTAAGGCTTACCTCGACGCGTCCGTCGGTGACCATTACTCCGGTTTTATCGCCGGTAAAGCTGAAAACGCCTTTAGTGCCTTTTACGCCGGCTACCGCAGTAGAAGTTTCCATTTCAAATTTACTGTTTTCGCGTTTGGTAACGTCGAAAAATATGGCGCCTTTGATTATTTCGACAACGATATCGAGAGTGCTTTTTTCGGACGGTTTTTTGATTTCTTTTAATTTAACGCTGGTATTTTCTTCGATAAAAATTTTCACGCCGTCGGAAAAGTCGATTTTCGCGCTTGATTTATCGCCGGTTTTAACGGTGTCCGACATCGAAAATTCGCTGTTGACGGCGGCGGGTTTCCAATCGGCTGCGCCGGCAGCCTGTGATTCGACCGTTCCGGAGACGAAAGTTAATTTAGCCTTTAATTCCGAGGCTGAGTCTGCGCCGCAGGCGGTAAGCGTATATGCGGCAAATATTGCCGCGGCGATAAGAAGTAAAAACTTAATTTTTTTCATTGATTGCCACCGGTCCTTTTTTATTTATTCGGCAAAGCCGCGTAATGATAAACCGAGCGCTACGGTAAAGGCCTGGCGCTGTTCATCGGGGCAGTTAAGCGAGCTTAAAAACGGCGATTCGGCAAGATTGACCGTATCTATTTTAAGGTTATTTGCGTTAAAATGATTTTTCATAAAACCGGCCATATTTTTGGTGCAGGCTAAGCCGCCGGTAAGGATTATCTCTCTTATCTGTTCGGAGCTTTTATCCTGATAGTCTTTTAAAATGCTGATGATCTTATCTAAATAAGGCTCGATTTGATCTTTGAAAGCGCTCAAGTATTTAAGATTGTCGCCGCCGGGTGATGAAGCTGAAGAAGCGCTGCCGGCGCCGGCGTCATCGAGTTCGAGCGATGAGCCGAAATTTGAAGACGCCCCGCTGAAACTGCCGCTCGAACCTGCGTCGATGCCGTTTTTCAGTTTAAGTTCTTCGGCCGCTTCGGCTGAAATACCTAATTCCTGCGCGAGGCGGTTGGTAAAAAATGCGCCGCCGTCGTCTCTTATAACGGCCGTGTGTCTTAGAGTTCCGTCTTTTAATATGGATATGTTCGTCGTCGTGGCCCCGCCTTCGATGAGGCACGTGGTTCCGACCGCGGCCTGGTCTAATTCGAGAGCGTTAATGGCAGCCAGCTGGTCTACGTCCATTATCAGGCTGTCTAAATTGATGCCGGCGGTGCGCAACAGAGACTGGAATTCGGAAACTTTAGATTTTTCGGCGGAAACGTAGAGCACGGGAAAGACCGGGCTGCCGTCGGCGCCTGGAACCGGGCCTCTTAAAAGCGAATAATTAATGGCGAATTCATTTAAATTGAATTCGCGCATTTTGACTTCGGCGAGGCGTTCGGCTTCTTTGGCGGTTTTTACGATGAATTCCTGCACTATCATTTCGGAGTCCTGGCTGTCAAGGCATGCTACGACCACGCCGGGCTTGATGTTATTTTCAGTAAAAGCCCTTCTGACGGCTTCGCGCGCATCGCCGCTGTTTTTAACGCATACGGCTTTAGTTATCTGCGGTCTTCCGCCTCCGCCCATAACCGCGGAAACAACCTTTATCCAGCGGGTGCCGATATCCAATCCTACCGAAACTTTAGGACCACCAAACAGCGCCATAAAATATCCTCCGATCAATTAATTATTTAATTTGAAATAAACTTAATTTTAAACTTTAAACCGGTACGATGATGCCCGTTAATTTAATTTTACGTAACCTTCATCGTGCATCTGCTTTAAGCAGCGGACTAATTTTTTGCCCGCGCCTTCCGAATTCGCGCTGATCGTTTCGATCTTCGACATTTCGCCCGCGTCTAAAAACATGCCGCCGCATTTCTGGCAATATTCGATCATAAGATCGCTCTGGGGGGCGTATTTCATATTGTGCAGTTTGGAGCCGCAGCAGGGGCATATAAAATCCGTCAGTACGGCGCTTCCGGCTACCGCGCGGTAATCGGGAAAATCGTTTTCAAGTTCGGCCGCGCGCGCGGTTTCGCCTTTGTCCATCCACATTCCGCGGCATTTATCGCATAAATCCACGGTCACGCCTTCTGAAGTGTTAAACGTGTGAAGCGTTTTAGCCCGGCATTTAGGGCATGTAAGCGCGCTCCTTTTGTGAAGGTTGAAACGAAGGTTCCAGACTTCGCGGCTGATGCGCAGTTTTACGTCTTCTAATTTTTCGGAGATCGCTTTTAATTCGCCTACTTCGCCGCCGTCGAACCATACTCCGCTGCATGATTCGCAGTAATCGACCATAAGCTCGGAAGAACCGGTGTATTTCATCTCTTTCATGCCGAGACCGCATTCGGGACAGTTTTTGCCGCTCGGTTTGGCTTCTTTGGCAAGGCGCGCTATATCGGGTATATCTTTAGCGAAATTGGTAAAATCGCCTACTTCGCCTTTTTCAAACCACACGCCGCCGCACTTAGTGCACGCGTCGACTTCCACATTGGCTGAAATTTTTTGAGCGCTGAGATCGTGCTCACTGCAATTCGGGCATTTTTTCATTTATAGCAACACCTCATTTTTAAAATTTTGGCTGAAAGATTTTTTAATAGTTAAAATTATTTACTCGATTTTCTGGGGGCTTTCTGGTTTTCGGCGATCAATTCGCGGATTACCTGTTCATCTACGGAGTGACCCATGCCTTTTTTCTTGAGCGTATAAAACACTCTGCGAAGGCGCATAAGCCTTCTGGCGGTTTCGGGATCTTTCTTTTTATTGAATTCGAATTCGGCTATGGGAAGCACTTCAACGAGGTCTTTATATAATTTTTGCTCTTCGGTCGACAGCCTGTTGATCAAAAATTTTCCATCGGGCGCCGTGCCGGGGGCAACTTCGGCGGAATCTTCGGCGGCGGTTTCATCTGCCGCTTCGCTTTCGCTTTCATTTGCCGATACAACTTTATTGTTTTTATTGACGTCGAATTGATAGTTTTTAACTTCGCCGGTGGTCGCGTCTTCTACTTTGATATTTTTACTCTGTTTTTTACGGCCGGAAAGCACCGTTTCGATTTCATCGATCACATATATCGCGTCTTCGTAATTGCCCTCGCGTGCCTGTGTAGCGGATATCGTGAGGATATCTTCGAGTTCGGCGCGCGTAGTTTTTGATAATTCGCTTTTTTTAGTTGAAAATAATTTTACGGCCTCGATCATTTTACGGTCGTATATGGCTTTTAAATCAGCGTCTTCAGCTTTTTTTGCGGATGAATCGCTTTTTTTTGCATCTTTCTTTTTTTTAGTTTCAGCGCTTTTTTTAGTTTCGGTTTTCTTAGTTTTAGCCGCATCTTTCTTAGCTTTTTTTTCTTCGGCGTAAGCGTCGAAATTAAAGCCGGCAATGAATGCCGCCGCTACTATTACCGCTAACAACTTTAAGAATTTGACTTTCATTATTAATCCCCCAAATTTATTATTATATTTTTTAAATCTTAAAATAAATATATGACATAATTCTATCACATTGAAAAACAGATGTCAAATTATATATTGTCTATTATGACATATCCGGTTCTTACCGGTTAAATTTTATTTAATAAAGAGCCGCGCGAACAGTTTCTATTCTTTGGCGAAAAAGGTTCCTAAACTTTTCTGGCATATAGTTATCTGATAAGCGGCTTCGTCGCGCCAATCGGCCTTGGGATTCAGTTTTAACGCCTTTCTAAGCTCGAACTCGCTTTCGGACCATTTTTCAAGTCTGGCTAATATATAGCCATAAACAAAATGTGAATTCGGATCTTTCGGATTCAGTAATATCGAGTTGCGGATAAGTTTTACGGCTTCTTCGTATTCTTTGTCGCGCAATTTTCCTTTAGCTTTTTCCAGATCGTTTTCGGCCGAAATCATTTTAAGTTCGGCCTGTTCGTTGTTTAATTCATCCACCCATTTATCCACGTCGTTCCTTTTGTATTTTTCGAATTCGCCGAGTTTAAAAGAAGGCGGCGGCGGAAAAAAATCTTTGACGGTTTTTTCGTCAACGCCGAGGTATTCGGCGAGCTCGAGGCAGTTCATATATTCTTTCATTGTAATATTCTTCCTTCCGTTTCGATATTTATAGTTTTTAAGGATTTAACGTAATCGACTAATATGTCGTTAATTCTTATTCCGTCGCTGAAGCGGTCGGGCACCGCGGAAAACATGTTAAAGCCGTCTCCGCCGGCCGCCGTAAAATCGCTCATGGCGACGGTATATAAGTTATTATCGTTTATAGGCTGGCCGTTTAAAGAAAATTCGACGACGGCGCCTTCGTGATATTTGATTTTAACTCCTTTAGAAACCTGTAAAAAACAGCCGCAGGTGCCTTTCATCCGCGCTTTGGCCACCATGGAGAATGCTTCGCGCAGCGTCGAGCCTTTGATCGTAAGTTTGGTGATGGTATTGCTGAACGGAAAAATTTTAATGCAGTCTTCGATGGTTATTTTACCCGCGGGCAGTCCCGTTCGTACGCCGCCGCCGTTAATTACGGCCATATCGGCCTTTGAATGAAGAAGCATGGCGTCGGTTATTAAATTGCCGAGATTGGTTTCGTGCGCCCTTATGGAATCTTTATCGCCGACTAACGGCGTAAGCGTTTCGGCTATTACGATTCGCACTTCGCGAATAATTTTTTCGTTATATTTAGCGATTATTTTCTTTACCTGCGGATCTTCGGAAACGGTTTTATCCATTCTGTTAAGCCTTCCGTCAACGAGCCGCCACTTTTTGTCGGCCTTTGAATAGGCCATATTGACTTCGCCGACGTATTCACCCTTTTCGAATGCCTGATTAATAACTACCTGCTTGCCTTTTGAAGTGCGCATCACTACAGGCGATACGAGCATCGAGTGCGAGTGCCCGCCTATTATAAGGTCTATGCCGGGCACTAATTCGGCCAGCTCGAGGTCTTCTTTAAGCCCCATGTGGGAAAGGATGAGTATCATATCGACTTCGGGCCGGAGTTTTTTTACGATAGGCGTCATGGCTTCGATCGGATCGTTGATTTTGATGTCTTTTAAATTTTTGACGTTTACGAGAGTGAAAAGCTCTTTTGTTAAAACGCCTATGATGGCTATTTTCAGGCCGTTAATTTCTCGGACGATATACGGTTTGATTTTTTTGGCGCCGTCTTTATAGCTTTTACCGAAGGTCACGTTACAGTTGACGATTTCAAAATCGGTTTTTTTTAAGGACTCGAGCAGCCATTGAGGGCCTTCGTCGAATTCGTGGTTGCCCGGGCACATCGCGTCGTATCTGGCAAGGTTCATACATTCGAAGTCGGCGACGCCTTTAAAGAAATTAAAGAACATGGTGCCCTGAAATACGTCGCCGGCCGAAAGCAATAAAACGCTTTTATCTTTTTTGCGAACCGAATTGACGAAATGAGTGAGTCGCGCTAAACCGCCGACTTCTTCGGTTTCGTTGTTATAACTTACGATATGGCTGTCGGCGTGAGCGTGAGTGTCGTTGGTATGCAGCACCTTGATTGATATTTCGTCGGAACTTAAAGTTTCGTGGGCATTTGCGGCGTTGCATAATAAAAATAAAATTAAAACGAGCGGCAGCAAAAGCGATGCGGCGCCGGCAGGATAAACTGATTCATAGAAATTTTTTGATGTTTTAAAATGCGCTTTGGATTCGCTGAAAAAATTTTGAGGCAGCGGTTCGGATATCGATTTTTGATTTATCTTCATTATAAATCAGACCTTTCTATTTTTGTTAAAATTATCATAATTGATTATTGAAGCATCGACAGATAACGCTCCGCCGAATCGGGGAAGAGCGTGAATATATTCGAGCCTTCGGGCAGCTGAGCGGATAGTTCGCATGCCGCCGCGGCCGCCGCGCCCGAAGAAATGCCGGCGAGAATACCTTCGTGCTTAGCGAGAAGGCGGCAGTATTCAAAGGCTGTTTCATTTTTTATTTTGACGATTTTATTTATTATCGAAGTATTTAAAATTTTAGGGATGAATCCCGCGCCGATGCCCTGTATTTTATGAGCTCCTGCGGCTCCTCCCGACAGAACAGGCGAGGCTTCAGGTTCGACGGCGCAGATTATGACTTCCGGGTAATATTGTTTTACGACCTCGGAAACGCCGGTAAGCGTTCCGCCCGTGCCGACGCCGAATACGAGCGCGTCGGGCCTTATCGAATAAAGATTAATGAATTTTAAAAATTCTGGCGCGGTGGTTAGACGATGCGCCTGAGGATTTGCGGGATTTTCGAACTGCTGCGGCATGAAATATTTATCCGGCTCTTGCGCGACTATTTGCCGGGCGGTGCCGATGGCCCCGCTCATGCCTTTAGCGCCCTCGCTGAGTATAATTTCAGCGCCTAAATGCTTTAGAATGCCGCGGCGTTCGATGCTCATAGTATCGGGCATTACCAATTTAATTTTAAGTTTAAGCGCCGCGCAGACTAAGGCGAGGCCTATTCCGGTATTACCCGAGGTGGGTTCGATGATCGTAGTTTCGGAATTAATTTTATTATCAGCTATGGCGGTTTTTATCATATGATAGGCGATGCGGTCTTTTACCGAAAAACCCGCGTTGCCGGATTCGATTTTAGCGTAAATATTTCTTTTAGTTACGGCGTTATCGTCGTGTTCTTTAAAAACTCGCATGATCGGCGTACCGCCGATAAGAGATAAAACGGGTGAGTTTATATTCATTGTAATATGCCTCGTTACGGTTAAGAATATACGGTTGAAAACTTCGGCGAATTATAATTTCAGCCGCAGGCGGCCTTAATTTGACGCTTAAAATATCCAGCCGTTGATAAGTTCTTCCATGGCCGATATTCGCCATTCGCTATCGTTTTTATTTAGATGGAATATTATGGTTTCGTTATGCGTCCCGGGTTCGCTGAAGCGGATATGCACTTCGCCGGTTTTTTCGCTCAGCTTCTGCGCGACAACGTCGATATCTTTATTTTGTATGTGAGCCGACATTTCTTTAAGCGTCATTTCGACGATATTCGGGTCGTTTGCCATTAAGTCCTTTATGCTTTTTTTCAGCTCGCTCATTTTAGCGCCGCCGCTTAAAAAACTGTTTTTAACTTCGGCCGGCGCGTTGGATAGTTTCAATATTTCAAGCAGCGCGCCGTCGGGCAGCATCGAAATTTTATCGAGCACCGAACGGGTGAATGGCTGAGAATCTACGTAATTGAGCGCGTCTTTAAAATTGCCCGATTTAACCATTGTAAGAAATAAAGTGACGCGCGCGTCAGCTGAGCGCGTGTTAATGCATGAAAAAGAAACCGCGCACAGGCATAGAAAAATCAATGTAATGAAAACAAATCCGTTTCCGGTTTTTATTCTGTTTTTATACGGCATATATATTACCTCTTTAAAAATAATCTTGAAATATCCGCTTAGATTATGTTAGAATAAGGCGAGTATATCATTTTTTTATTAAAAGGTCAATTAAAATGTGGATCGGCGTAGTAGAAAATTTTCATATTTCCGATAGTAAACTTAATGAGCTTGAAAGGCTCGAAAGCCTTATAATGGGGGAATCTGGAATTAATTCATATACGCTTCAGCCTTTAGCGCATTATGCCAAATTGTTTACGCTCGAAATATCGCCGTCAAGGCCCGTTTCGGCAGTAATTTGCGACGCGCCTCCGGCATTGGCCGCAGCGTCTTTTTTTTTGAGCCAGCCGCAAACCGTTTACGGCGCCGCCGAATTTATAAGGCCGTTTGAAGACGCCTCCCATGCGCATTTATTCGGTTTTTATATAGACGAATCTTTGCGCGGCGGCGGCGCGGCTTCGTTATTTTTAGAGGCATGTGAAAAGCGACTGCGGGATGGATATTCGATCGTGACGATCGATTTGAGCGTTTCGGAGCATAACGCCCGTGCTCTGGCGTTTTATACTAAAAACGGATACCGCGAGGCGGAGAAAGCCGCAAATTACTATGGCGCCGGGCGCGACAGGATTATTATGCGTAAAACTATCGGCGGCGCGAGCGTTGCCATTTCATAAAATCAGCTTATGTAAGCGGGTTATTACTTGATTAATTATTTGTTAGCCTTATTTATAATATCGGCGGTTATTTATAATCTTTTTTTCTCACGCAGAAACCGCGTCGAGCTCGAAGGTTATCAGCGTCTTGACGGCCGGTTTGAAGATCATTGCCCCGGCGGCGGTTCCGGATGCGCCGCGGCGCCTTTCGTTTGTTTTGAAACGCTCGCAGCGTCGGGGTTCGACAGGCTTTGCGCTCTTGGTAAGCCCGGATCGCAGGAAATTATCTTCGCTTTTATAAATAAAAACTACGCGATATATCTCGATGTTTATTATTTAAGCGGCGTTATTAAAAATATCGAGCTTATGAGCCAGTTTTAT
Source organism: uncultured bacterium (assembly GCA_964436235.1). GTDB lineage: Bacteria > Muiribacteriota > UBA9980 > UBA9980 > UBA9980 > UBA9980. Next base: position 32,386 of record CAYTCW010000018.1, on the reverse strand, counting down.
GATTCTAAAATTTATATCACTACCACCGACGCCGAAAAGAAAATAATCGATTCGCACTGGATCGCCGTCGAACATACACCGGCACAAGATACAAAGGAATCTTTCGGAGACGATGTAAAAAATACCATCGAATCGCTTGTCGAAAAGCACATCGCTAAATTGCTCGCCGCTCACGGCGGTTCGACTTCGCCGTATTACGCGACGCCTTCAGGCTACGCGTCCTGTAAAAATTACGTCAACGATATTATGAAACTCGACCGCGCGGCGCTTTTATAAAGATCCTCCGCGCTGCGAAGTTTTGTTAAATATTTATTTTAGCCATCATTTCAAGCGCACGGTGCTCGATTTCGGAGTTTTTAGGAGCGAAAGCGGATGCTAATTTGAACTCTTCGTAAGCTTCTGAGAGCATACTCTTTTTAGCATAGGCGATGCCAAGGACGAAATGGGCTTCCGGATCGCTGTTATTGATATTAAGCGCGCGCTTGGCCTCTATTATGGCGTCATCGAACTGACGCTGTGAAATAAGAGTGGAAGCTACGGCTATGACCTCTTTAATCTGTTTATAAGAGCTTTCCTCAACGTAAACGGTTATTATGAACTGCCTGTTGATCAATAAAAATTCTTTTGAAAAAAGCAGCTTATCGTCGTTCAGTGAATAGATCCTGGCGTTTGTGATGGGAATGAAATCCTTCCTGCTGGTATCGATATTGAGCATATCGGACAGCCTGGTGTTTTCGGTAAGATGAACGTCGCCTACTATGCGGTATTTTTCGGTGACTACAACCACTCCGAGCGGTTCTTTAGGTTTTTTCATTACGTTAACTTCTTTGCGCGGTATTTTAAATGCGCTTCTATTATCGTCTGCCAATTTTACCCAACCCCCTGTCTGTAGCTAAATAAATATAGTTTTCATCCGCGAATATAGCGTTTAAATCTAATTCGCGGCCGCTTAATTTTTTTATATTGATGTTGTTAAAAGAATTGCCGTTTGAAATTGAAACGTTGTTCGCCGAGATATAATAAACCGTTGATTTATAAGATGAATTCGGTTTATAGATAAATATATCTTTGATGAAGTTGTCGCTTATGGTTTCGGCGCCGGTTATTATATTCTGCCATGCGGCACCGTTGAACTTTGAAACGCCGCCGGAAGTGCCGAAATATACTATATTTTCGGAATCGTCAACCGCAAGTTTATGGACGTAATTATTGACTAAAGAAGATGTGTGGTCGTCCATTACGGTTATTTTGCGGTCTTTGATGAGATTGGCGCCGCTGAATTTGGAGGCCGCCCACAAAGCAGAAGTTTTAGAACTATACGCTAAAGAATTGATATAGTTGTCGGACAGGCCGTCTTTTTTCGAAATCACCTCGAATTTAGTTCCGTCGAAAACCGCTATGCCGCCGCCCCAGGTGCCGGCATAAATTTTGCCGCCGCCCGCGCATACCGAACTTACGTTATCGGAAGGCAGTCCGTCAACGGAGCAGTAACGGGTGAAATGGCCGTTATGATATTTAAAAAGCCCGGCGTTTTTATTAAACATCGAGCCGATCCATAAAGTATCGGAAGGGCCGTCGTAATAAAGCGAACTGATGAATTGAGGAGCTATGCCCTCTATTCTGCCGCTTCCGCCGTCGAGCTTGGTAAATACCGAGCCGTCGAATTTCATAACTCCGCCCCATGTGCCGGTGAAAAGCCCGTGTTTGCCGCCATGAGCGAGTGAAGTGATGTACTGGTTGAGCAGGCCGTTGTCAGAATCGTAAAATTCGAATGTATATCCCGGTGTTTCATCGGCTGGAGCTGATTGGGCCTGCGCGGGCAGGAAGTTTAAGGCCGAAATTAATAAAAACGCGGCAAAGACGGCTGATAATAATTGAAGCCGTCGATTATAAGATTTTATTAACCTGCCGATAGCGGCAGGCGTATAAAAATAGTCGTATTTCATAGCTAAAAGCTCGTATTCGCTTTGAGCTGGATCGCGGGCGTCGGTCCGTTCCAGATAATTTCGTAAAAAATGATGCTGCGGTTAAGATTATCGACTACTACGAACTGGTTTTCTTTATTGACGGAGAAAGCGGAAACGAATTTAGGGCTGAACTGTTCGAGATTGGTTATTTTAACCGGGAAGATGGGCGTTTCGGGCGCCTGAGTAACATATGAAGAAGCGCTCTGGGCAAGCGAAGGGCGGCCCTGATAGATGGTGTTTAAAATTAAAATGACGTAAATTAAAATGATGACGACTAACACCTGAAATATTTTGTTAAAATCCACTTTCATTGTATTTCTCCTTAATTCCGGCTGGATCGATATTATTTTTTGAAACAGCCATTTTAATTGATACGCGCGACGCTATTAAACGCGCCGGGACGGGCCGGCGCGCAATCCCCGTTGTTTTTTTACGGGTAAATTCTTTCCATCAGGCGCGGAAACGGTATGCACTCGCGGACGTGAGGAACTTTGCATATCCACGAAAGGGTGCGTTCGATGCCGAGGCCGAAGCCGGAATGCGGGACCGAACCGTATTTTCTTAAATCGAGGTACCAGTCGAATATATCGGCCGGAAGCTTGTGTTCGGCGATTTTTTTCAGCAGGTAGTCGATATCGTCGGCGCGCTGGCTGCCGCCTACTATTTCGCCGTAACCTTCAGGCGCTATTAAATCGGCGCATAGCGCCAGATGCGGCTGCGCGGGATCGGGCGCCATATAAAAAGCTTTGCAGGATGCGGGATAGCGGTGTATGAATACCGGCTTGTCATGCGCTTCGGAGATGGCGGTTTCGTCGGGGGCGCCTAAGTCGTTTCCGTATTCGAAAGCAAGTCCTTTTTCTTTGAGGAATTTTACGGCGTCGTCGTAAGATATTCTGTAGAAGGGAGCTTTGATATTTTCGAGCTTGCTGATATCGCGTTCGAGTATTTCTAAGTGCGGTCTGCATTTTTCGACGACGCGGCCGACCGCGTATGAAACGTAGTTTTCGGCGAGAACCATTATGTCATCGAGCGTGGCGTAGGCTACTTCGGGCTCGATCATCCAGAATTCAGTGAGGTGGCGGCGCGTCTTCGATTTTTCGGAACGGAAAGTAGGGCCTAAGCAGTAAACTTTACCCATAGCCATCGCGGCGGCTTCCATATAAAGCTGTCCGGACTGTGATAGATAAGCTTTATCTTCGAAGTATGTGACTTCAAAAAGATTGGTGGTGCCTTCGCAGGCGGACGGCGTGAAAATAGGCGCGTCGATGCAGGTGAAATCGTTATCGTAGAAAAAATCGCGGGTGGCTTTTAAAAATTCGTTTCTGATCTGCATCATTGCCCATTGCTTTGAAGAACGAAGCCACAGGTGCCTTTTGGTCATTAAAAAATCTACGCCGTGCTCCTTCGGCTGGATGGGATATTCCTGGGCTATCTGGACGGCGGTAACGTTTTTAACGGATATTTCATAACCTAACGGAGCGCGGGAGTCGGCACGCACTACGCCCTCGATTATTAAAGACGATTCCTGCGTCAGCTTTTGAGCGCAGAGTTCGAAAACTTCTTCGGTGACGTCGCCTTTAAAAACGGTTGCCTGGCACATCTGACTGCCGTCGCGCACCACCAGAAAAGCTAATTTTCCTTTGTGACGGCGGTTATAAAGCCACCCTTTTATTCTGATGGTTTTAGATTCGTATTTAGAAATGTCTTTTATCAAAATATCATGTATCGATAGATCGTCTGACAAGAAAATTCCTCCCCGGTATTATAATTTTATGTACCATTATAACACAAAGCCGCTTTGATATTCAATAAAAAAATAAGAAAAATAAATGAGCCTTAATAATTTTGATGGTCAAATCATAAAGAGTAAAGCAGTTATTTGACGGAGTATTTGCTTTTTAGCCTCATGATTCTATCGTATGAGTCGGTGATCGTTGAATACGGTATATCGCCTTTTTTTACGGCCGAAAAAATAGCGTTCACGGCCTTTTCGCAGGCATTATCGTCGAAAAACGAATTGTTGTTCGAGATTATAAGCATATCGCATCCGGCGTTCACGGCCCTTGACAGCGATTCTTCGTAGCCGTAATGCGCGCTGATGGCCGCCATGTGCATATCGTCGGAGACTACGACGCCTTTAAATCCGAACCGGCCGCGCAGGATGTCTTTGATGTATTTAGAAGAAAGAGTGGCGGGATAAACCGGGTCTATATTTCGATTGATGATATGGGCGGTCATTACCATGTCCATGGTTCCGGTTTTTATAAGCTCCGCGTACGGGATAAGTTCGATATCTTTATATGTGGCGGTAACGTCGGCCATGCCGAGGTGGCTGTCGGCGGTCGAGCTGCCGTGGCCCGGAAAGTGTTTGAGCGAATTTATAATATCGTATTTTTTATGGCCTTCTATAAAGGCTTTCGCGTGAAGAGCGACGATCTCAGCGCTGTCGGAAAAAGAGCGTTCTATAGCTCCAATAACCGGATTGGCCGGGTTGATATTCACGTCGACTACCGGCGCAAAATTCACGCTGAAGCCGAGATCCGATATTTCGACGGCGATGCTTTCTGATACCGAGCGGGTGTAGGATAGATCGTTTTTTGACCCCATAGCCTGCGCCGAAGGAAAAGACGCGAAGCCGTATTCCGGCTTGAGGCGGTTGACGCGGCCGCCTTCAAGATCTACGCAAACAAACAGAGGTTTTTTTGAATATTTTTTTAAGGAGGCGATCAGGGCGGCAGTTTGTGCCGGCCCGGTTATGTTACGCGGCGAGCTTTTTGACGGCACGTCGTAGTTGAATAGAATGACGCCGCCTATGGCGTGTGTTTTCATTGTTTTAACTATCGGCGATTCTTCGCCGGCTTCGGTTCCGCGAAAACCCATTATAAGCATCTGTGCGATCTTATCTTTTAATTCTTCGTCTGAAAGAAGAACGCCGTTGAAAGAATCGCCAGCGCATGCGTTTAATTTTAACGCGGCCGCGAGCAGAAATGATATTATTATAATTTTATAAAGTCTTAATTTAAACACGATGACCGCCTTTTTATATTGCGCCGCTGATTTCAGATAAATTTTATTCGGTCACGATGCGCGGCAGAGATTCGTTGATGCGCGTTACCACTTCGTAGTTAATGGTGCCGATTTTTGATGCCAGCGTTTCGGCGGAAACCGAATCTTCGCCGTCCGAGCCGAGCAGGAGAACCTCGTCTTCGCATTTAACGCCTTCTATGTTGGTAACGTCAACGATGAACATGTTCATACAGATCCTTCCCAGAACGGGGGCGCGTTTTCCTTTGATAATAACGAAACCGCCGCTTGACAGCTTGCGGTCGTATCCGTCGTAATAGCCGGTCGGAATTATGGCTATTTTGCTGTTTTGCGTCACGAAGTCGGAACAGCCGTAGCCTATGCAGGAGTTGGCCTCGACGGTTTTAACCTGCGCTATGATGGATTTCCATTTCATAACGGGCATAAGATTGAATTCGCTGATTTTGCGTTCATAAGCCGATATCTTGGTTTCTTTTGACGGCCAGAGGCCGTAGAGGCCGATGCCGAGCCTTATCATTTCAAAATGGACTTCGTCGAATAAAATAGCGGCGGCGGTGCAGGCGGTATGGCGGTATTTGAAAGCGACGCCCTCGCTTTTGAATAATTCGCAGGCCTCTTTGAAATTATCGACCTGCTTTTTAGCGTAGGTATGCTCGGTGGTGTCTTCGATATTGGCGTAATGAGTTGAAATGCCTTCTACTTCGATATTTTTCTTGCTTTTGATCCTCAGCAAAAAGTCGCGCAGATTTTGCGCTTCGACGCCCTGCCTGTTGAGGCCGGTTTCGACTTTTACGTGCACCCGCGCGTTCTTTTTATATTTAGCCGCCGTTTCCTGAAGGCGGTTTATACTTTCGGCGTTATAAACAGTAAGTGAAATATCGTGATTGACGGCGTCTTTAAGACGGGCGAGCGGAGTGTAGCCGAGAACGAGAACCGGGGTTTTAATTTTTGCCGCCCTGAGTCTCAGCGCTTCGTCAAGACAGTTTACTCCGAAGAAATCAACGCCGTTAGCTGCGGCGATCGCGGCGGTTTCTATAAGGCCGTGCCCGTAAGCGTTAGCTTTGACTACCGCCATTATTTTAACGCCGGCTTTAACGCGCGAGCGCATTATATTGATGTTGTTAGTAAGCGCCTTTTTAGATATTTCTACCCAGCTTATATTTTCGTTTGACATAGCTATCCGCCAATCTATAAAATTTATCGTATTATTCGATGGTCAGAATGCCCATCGAATTGCAATATTCTTTGTCAGGGCTGTATATCAGCACTATGTGATGTTTATTTTCGCGGCTGATACAGTCGAAATCGTCTATGGCGCGGTGCGCGGCGATCTGCGCGAGCATGCGGTTGATCACGCGATAGATGTAAAGCTCGCACGAGAATGGTTTTGCCTCTTTCGGTTTATAACGGTTTACTTTAAACATTACTAAATCGTTATCGAAACTGAATTTAATGCTTTCGACGGAAGAACCGGCGCCGAAATTATAGTAAAACGAGTCGTATTCGCGATTGCTTTTAGCGTCGTATATGCGGAAAAAGCCTTCCGCCGCATCATAAAAAAAGGCGAGAGGGCGGGAAGGGTTAGACGATATTGCGCCGCCGGCTTTAAATCCGTCCGCTGAAAAAAGGTTTTTATGAATGTCGAAATTGCATATTATTTCGGAGGTTTCATCATCAGGACTGTAAGCGGCCAGAGTTATTTTATCGTTTCCGGCGCCTTCCGGAGTTATTTTAAAGTAATTATTGCCGTCAAATTTATGCGCCGAAGTTATAAAACGATCTGTTTGAAGCCGGGCGCCGGGTTTTTCGAGTTTCGCTCCCCCGCCGGCCGGACCGAGCGTTGAAGGCGGGCTGAGAGTCCATAAATTGAAAGATTCGTAATTTTGTGAAAGAAGACTGGCGGAGTGTTTGATAAAAAACTTCGGCGCCTTCGCGTCTAAAAGGCTGAAATCGAATATGGCGCCGCTGAAATTGGTTAATTTAATGAAATCAAAATTATAATTGACGCCGTAGATATTAATATTGCCGAAACCGGCTCCCATCAATAAATATGCGAAGGTTTCGGCGGGCGATTCTATGTTATGCTTAGCTATCGCGATTTTTTTATATACTAACGACCGTGAAGCGGCGTAACGGTTTACGCAGTCGAAATCGTTAATGGTGCCGGTTGAAATTTCTATCGATTTTTTAATGGCTTCCGGGGCGGCAAGCGATGAAAGCGAAGGCGCCAGGCGGTTCAGGTCGCGTTTATCGACCGAGTCTAAGGCGCGGAAGCCGAGCAGGTAATCGCCGGTGACGACGAATATATGTTCGCCCGAGTATAAGGCCCTGAGAGGCGGGCCGCCTAAAGGGGTTTTATATATCGGAAAAGATCGGGCGGCTAAAAGAGGAGCGTAAGAAAAAATATATAAATGCCAGTCGGAGGCAATTACCGCGTGATATTTTTTTTTGTTCACTATTAAGGGCGCGCTGAATAAAATAACGCCGTCGCAAATCATGTTTTTATGTATGGCGCCGTTTTCTTTTTCGTTTATATCGGCGCTTTTGCATGGCCGGGGAGCGGAAACGCCCGCGGGAGGATCGAAACCGTAAGAGCTGATATCTGCGGCGCCGTCGATAAATTGAATTTTATAGCGGTTTCTGGCGCCGTTAAGCGAAGCCGCCGAAAAATAGCAGTTAAATTCGTCGATCGATAAAGATTCGGCTATCGCTTTCGTTTCGGCCGGCCCGATATTTTTTAGACTGAAATTAAAAGTGTTCGTTAAGTATAGATTATCGGCGCACAGGCCGTCGCCCGCAAGAACGAGGAGCAAAGTTAAAGCCGCGGCGGCCTGAGTGAACCGTTTAAAATAATTCGTCGTGCTAAACTTCATAAATGAAACTACACCAATTTATTATTATTTTTTCTTAGCCAGAATAACTCCGGTAACCGGCGGCACCGAATAATCGCCTTTAGCGCCGCTTAATCCGTTAAGATTAACTTCGGAGCCGTTGCAGAGAACTTTCCATTCTTTATCGTCGGGCAGATTGAATTTAATCCAGTTGTTCTGATCGCCGTTTAAAAGAACTATTATATCGCTGTCTTTGCCGATAAGCTGATAGCCCAAGCCGTTATGATTTTCGACGAGCAACCATTTGATCTCACGGTCGCTTAAAGGACGGTCGTTTCTGAACTGCGGATAGGCTTTTCTTATTTTAACGAGTCCGGCGAATAGATCGAAGGCTTTTTTGTTTTTAGCTTTGAGTTTCCAGTCTATATGGTTTATTTCGTTGTCCTGATCGTATGAATTATCGTTTCCGAATTTCGTTTTTAAAAATTCCTGGCCCTCATGGAGCATCGGAACGCCCTGCGATGTGAGAGTGATAAGCCCGGCCAGCGTCGCTATTTTAGAATTACCGCCGCAGGCGTCCATCATAGTGGCATTGTCGTGGCATTCGACGAAATTTACGCTTTCAGTAGGTTTGCCGGCCCACCAGTAGCAGGTGCCGCATATAAGAGTCATCATATTATCGCGGTTAGCTTTGCCTGAAGCGAAGTTTCTGACGTTGTTCTTGAAATCGTCGTTCCATTTGGCCCAGCGGGTGTTGCGGAAATCGCCTTTAGACCAGAGGTTGCGGTTCCAGTCGGCGGCCCACGGTTCGGCTATCAGCACCACGTTTTTGGGCAGTGTGTTGTTAATGGCCATCATGGTGTCTTTGTCGATTATGGTAGCAAGGTCGAAGCGGAATCCGTCTATTTTATATTCGGTGGCCCAGTACATTAAAGTGTCGAGAACGTAACGGCGGCCGAGCGGGCTTTCGGTTCTGAACTCGTTGCCGCAGCCGGTGCCGTTCCAGTAAAATTCGGGGTTATTGCAAAGCCTGTAATATTGATGGTTGTCGATGCCTTTGAAGTTGAACGTCGGTCCCTGTTCGTTACCTTCGGCCGTATGGTTATAGACGACGTCTAAAATAACGGCGATACCGTTTTTATGAAGGCCGTCGATCAATTTTTTTAACTCATCGACCTGGCGGCCGGCCGTATTAGAAGCGTAGGAAGACTCGGGAGCCATAAAATGCGTGGTCATATAGCCCCAGTAATTAACGCCGGAAGGCGCGGCTTTATTGTCGAATTCGTGCACCGGGAGAAGCTCTACGGCGTTAACGCCGAGTTCTTTCAGATTGCCCAGGACTATATCGGACGAGGCGCCTTCGAGAAGCCCGAGGTATTTACCGCGCTTGTCGGCGGAAACGCCCGAAGACGAATGAGATGTATAGCTTTTTATATGCATTTCGTAGATGATCATGTCTTTGAGTTCCGGCGTTTTAAAATTAGAACTCCAGTTGAAGCGGGTATCGCTAACTACGCTTTTTCCGTAACTGCCGTCGTTTGCGTAAGCGTAAGGGTCGGAGAGAAGTTTTTTAGCGTCGAATTTTTCGCCTTTGCCGGCAGGGCCGTCGATATAATAGCCGTAAAATTTAGAAACGAGGTTTTGATTGAAGGAAAGGTACCATACGCCGTCGGCTGTTTTTTTCATATCGTATTCGCGGCCCGTTTTTGCGGCGGCGGAGTCGAAAACGGCGAGTTTAACGGCCGTTGCGCGGGGGGCGTTTATGGCGAAGGTCGTAGTGTTGGTTTCAGGATAGAAATTAGCGCCGAATTTTAATTTGGAAGCCGTACGGACGGGAGTTTTAGCGCTTATGGCCCCGGATTTCACCGTCACGTTTCCGGCTATTTTTTCGACCTGGTTTCTTGCGAGCACATTTTTTTGCGATGACAGGCCGCGTATTATTTCGGAAGCCTTTTTGGAAACGGCGAGAAGTTCTTCCGGTTCGGATGACTGCGCGATTAAAAATCTGGTTTTTTCGTTAAGCAGTTTAACCGTTTTAAGTGAGGCTAAAATATAAGGCAATTTCTGATTTGCGGCCGCGAAAGCTGAAGCCGATTCGAGTACGTAATCGAGCTGTTGAGGGGTGTTGACGGTGTCTATGAAGGATTGAATTTCGTTTAAGCTGACGGCTTCGAGGCGGCTGAATACCTCGTCGGAAAGTTTTTCGATATCGGCTCCCGCGCCTTTGGATATAAGATTACCTGACGATTGGGCAATATCGCGGGCGAGATTATCTAAAGATTGATTAAAGCCGCCGGATTGCTGCTGCGCTAAAGAAACGGGCGTGAACGAGAAAACGAAAGCCAATAAAACCAATAGAACCACTAAGTTTTTGACGGTTAGATTCTTCATACTGCCGTACCCCCTGTTTATAATTTAATGATATCACGAAACAAAGTTATCATCTTCGATGATTTTTTTGATTTAATCAATTATACAATATATTGAGGAAGTTGTAAACAGTTTGTCAAAAAATAAAATAAAAAAATGACCGAATTATCAGTCCGAAAAATAAAAAAACAAAAAATAACGGCGGAACGATATTTGAATTGCTTCGTTAATAAAGCGTTTTAAAGCGATAACTCTCCGGTTTAAATAAAAAATAGGTAAAAAATGAATATTACTTTATTGACAAAAGATGAAAAGTTTGATATATTCACGACATTAAATTTAAAATTCAGTTGGATGTTTTCCGGTAAAAAAAGTAAAATATAAAATTTGAAGGGAGAAATTATTTCAATGAACCAGGGGTCAATTTTTTTCTCAAAAAACAACGTTATCGTCAAAGTGGTAATCTGGGCGGTAGTGGCCGCGTTTCTGTTATCGATATTTATATTCGCGGGTACTTTCCATCTTAATCAACAACAGCAGCAGGCCGTTGAAGACCTTAAAAATCTCAACAAAGCGAAGGTTTCAGACGCTGATTACAAAAAAGTTCTTGCCAGCGTTAAAATCTCGGCCGATGATTCGGCGGATGTCACCGCGGGTGATTTCTTTGATATTCTTCATCGTCAGGACGAACAGTTCCGCAAATTTTACTCGACTAAAAAACAGCGCGAAGAGCTGTTGAACCAGATCGTCGAAGTTAAAATAATGGAAAGCAAAACTAAAAAAATAATGCCGACGGCCGCCGATTACGAGGAAGAAATAAATAAGATATTTCCAAATAAACAGCAGCTTGACGATTATTTAAAAAATAGCGGCATGAGCCGCGCTATGCTCGAAGAGCGCCTCAGAACCCAGGTCCAGGAAAAAATAATGAAGCGCGAGCTTGCTAAGCCCCGCGAAGTTTCAAATGAGGCAATGCAGGAATATTATAATAAAAACTTGAAAAAGTTTGTTGTGACCAAAGTTCTTCCGGGCGAATCGAAAGAAACCGAAATACAGCAATCCTTTGAAGAAGTAAAAGAATTAGTCCGCGCGGAAATATTAAAGAACGTGACTGACGAGGATATTAACAAGTACTATCAGGAGCATAAAGGCCGTTATAAAAATCCTCTTACAATGAAAATCGCGCATTTATTCATCAAATCAGAATCGGAAAGCGTTAAAAACTCTATTAATCCCTCCGACGATGAATTGAAGAAATATCACGAAGAAAATAAAGACAAGTATAAAACTCCCCGTTCCTTCGATATTAAAGCTATCGTAAAGCCTTATAGCAGCGAAGAATTGCGCGGCGCGGTAAGCGTTTCCGAAACCGAAGCCGTTGAATTCTACAATAAAAATACTTCGAAATTCACTACCAGAGCTCATATCGATCTTAAAAACATACTTATCGATCCCAAGGCAAAGGCGCGCGTCGAAGCGTTAAATCCTTCCGACGACGAACTTCTTGCATTCTACAACCAGACGGCTGAAGTGAAAGCTTCGCATATACTCGTTAAAGACGAAACGCACGCAGTCGATATTAAAAAGAAAATCGACGGCGGCGCTAACTTCGAAGAGCTCGCTAAATCCGAATCGACCTGCCCTTCAAAAGACAAAGGCGGCGACCTCGGTTTCTTCAAGCCGGAAATGATGGTTAAACCCTTTTCCGATGCTGCGTTCGCTCTCAAAATCGGCGAGATCACCGGCCCGGTTAAAACCGATTTCGGCTATCATATAATTAAATCCGTAGATCAGAAAACCGCTTATTCAAAACCTTTTGCCGAAATAAAAGACGAGGTCAAAAAAGTTTATATAGAAAAGAAACTCGACGAACAGGCTAAAACTTTAGCTGAAGACATAGTTAAAAAAATCAAGGCCGGCGAAAGTTTCTCCGAATTAGCCTCCAGATATTCCGACGGCGCTTCCAAGGTTAACGGCGGTTTTCTCGGAACCATCTATCAGGACAATAAAGAGCCTTTAGAAAATATCGAAAAACTTACCGGCGAAGTCGCTATGAACGGCCGCGTTCTCGATAATATACTTTACTCGGCTTTTGCTCTTGCAAGCGACACAACTCCTTCGGAAGTAATAAAGACCTCTTTTGGTTATCATATAATCATGGCTTCAAATAAAGTGGATTCGAAACTGAAACCTTTCGATGAATGCAAAAACGAAGTTATCGAAGAATTTAAAACCGAAGCGGCTACGGTAAAAGCCGATGAGCTTATGCGTGAAGTGTACGCTAAATTAACCAAAGGCGGTTTTAAATTCGAAGAGTTACAGGCTAAAGTATCCGAAGGCCCTTCGGCTAAATCTTCCGAAGTATGCGGCCGGATCTATCTTGGCGAAGAACCTAAAAATTACGATAAATCGAAACTTGTCGGCGAAATAATTAAAAAAGCCGAAGATGCCGTTCCGGCAGAAGTTTCGGCGGCTCTTGGCAAGCTCAACTATGAAGGCCAGATCAGCGAACCTATAAAACTTTCATGGGCTTCGGTAATATTGAAAGCCGAAAAAATATACGAGCCGTCCTTCAAAACTTTTGAAGACGCTAAAGACGCTCTTAAAACCGCTTATATCAGCCAGAAAACTGAAGAAATAATCAGGCAGAAACTTAACGACGCTAAGGCGAAGGCCCTCAAAGGCGAAGATTTTGCGGCCCTGGCAAAAAGCGTTTCTGAAGGCGTTACTAAAGATAGTTCCGGCGAAGTCGGCCTGATCGTCAAAGGCGAAGGCTTTAAAGATAAAGCGGCCGCCGATAAATTCAAAGGCGAAATAAGCATGCCATGGGGTTCGATGATCGATCCTGCAATCGAAGAAGCTTTATTCGAACTCGAAAAAGGCGCTTATTCAGATGTCGTTAAATCTTCATTCGGTTATCATATATTTAAAGCCGAAGACAGAATAACCGACAGTTATAAAACAGTTGACGAAGTTAAAGATAAAATTAAAGAAACGCTTTCGAGAAGCTCGCTTGTAACCGAAGAAGAAATAAAAAACTATTATGAACAGCATAAATCCGAATATACCACGCAGGAACGCGCTAAAGTAAGGATAATAGTTTTAAATACCGAAGCGGAAGCTCAAAAAATATATGAAGATCTTACTAAAAATAAAAAAGACTTCGCCGAACTCGCTTCACAGTTTTCAAAAGATATCGCCACGAAATCAAAAGGCGGCGATATGGGCTTTATAACGCGCGGCCAGGTTAATCAGTCTCTTGAAAACGTGGCTTTCGGCATGGGCATAGGCGCGGTATCAAACGTATTTAAAACCCCGGCCGGTTACAATATAATCCAGGTTACGGAAAAAGAACCGGCGAAAACGGCTTCGTTAGACGAGAAGCGCGCCGAGATCAAACAGATATTAGCGTCGCCGAAAGAAAACGAACTTTACAAAGAATATATGACCGAGCTTCGTAATTCTTCAGACGTGACGTTTAAAAAAGAGAATTTCGAATTGCTCACAAAGTACGAGTAATACCGGTTAAATAACGGCGGAAATTAGAGGCACGGCGCGCCGTGCCTCTAATAATATATAGCCGGAACGATAATTACGACGGCTGGATATAAATGCTTTCATTGTTCCGCCGTCAGCTATGAGGTCGGCCGTCGCCAAAGAAAGGAAGCGTGCAGGATGCGCTTGGATAAATTTTTAAAACTGTACAGAATAATCAAAAGGCGCACATTAGCTCAAGAAGCTTGTGACGGCGGATTTGTGCTGGTGAACGGCCGGCCCGCTAAATCGGGTAAAGAATTGTGCCAGAATGACGAAGTGACGGTAAATTTCGTTCAGGCGGGCAACTGCGTCGTGATTAAAATATTGAACCTGCGCGACGGAAACGTCGTTTCGGCCGAAGATATAAGCGTAAGCGAGCGGAAACTTTGATTAAATGATGATATATCCTTCATCGGTAATGGGAGTTATAAAAGAATTCAATATCGACTGCGATAAAAAATACGGGCAGTGTTTTCTCGTAGATAATAACGCGCTTGATAAAATAGCGGCCTTAGCGGATATTGAAAAAAACGATCTGGTGATCGAAATAGGCGCGGGCCCCGCCAATCTTACTTCGCGTTTAGCGGCCGCGTCTTGCCATGTGATGGCTTTTGAAACCGATAGGAACCTTTTTAAAATTTACGATAAATATTTTAAAAATTCAAATGTGACATTCTATCAGATGGATTTTTTAAAAGCCGATGCGGCCGCCATTATCGAAGAATTAAAAGCCTCAGCCGGACTTAATTATAAAAGAATTAAAGTCGTATCAAATATTCCGTACTACATTACCTCTCAAATAATTGAAAAACTGCTTTACTCAAAAATTGAATTCAGCGATATATACCTGCTTATCCAGAGCGACGTTGCATCCAGAATTGCCGCCGGACCCGGCTCTAAAGATTATTCAATACTCAGCGCGGCCTGCGCCCTTAAATCTAAGGTGTCGATATTAAAAAAAATTCCGAGGACCTGTTTTCATCCGGCGCCTGAAGTGGAATCGGCTTTAGTCCGCTTAGAGCCTGTTAAAAGACATCCGGCCAAAGGGTTTAAAGAAGATGTTTTTTTCGCGATAGTTAAATCGGCTTTTAATCAGCGGCGAAAAGTTGCCGTGAGCGCGATTAGTAACAGCATAGAGCGGATCAGCGAAATAAACGGCTACGATGAGCGGTTCACGCTTTTTTTGAAAAACTCTGGTTTGAAAAGTATTTTTAGCGGTATTTTCGAAAAAGTTGGAATTCCCCTTTTAGCGCGTGCGGAAGATATATCCTGTGACGATTATATTTTAATAGCCGGCAGTCTGGGCCGGATGTTTGAAGAAAGTCTCATAAAACAAGATTTTTAAGATGTTCAGTTTGAAACCGGAGGGTGAAATTGTTAAAAGACACTAAAAAAGTTAGTATATTCGGCGGCGACTATATCGGCGGCGATTCTAAATTATGCATTATTGCTGGACCTTGCGTAATCGAAAATATCGATATGCTCCATAAAACATGTTCATTTCTTAAAAATGAAACGGCGAAGGCGGGGTTTACTTACGTATTCAAAACTTCGTTCGACAAGGCGAATCGCACTTCGTTAAAAGGCTATCGCGGCCCCGGACTTAAAGATGGGCTCGCTATGATAAGCGAAATAAAAAAAACCTATTCGGTGCCCGTTTTAGTTGACGTACACGAGGTTTCACAGATCGAAGCGGCCGCTGAAATTGCCGATATATTGCAAATTCCGGCTTTTTTGTGCAGGCAGACCGATTTTATAACCGCGGTCGCGCGAAGCGGCCGTTGCGTTAATATCAAAAAAGGTCAATTCGTAGCTCCGGCGGACGCCCGTTATATTACCGACAAAGTAATGGAAGCCGGCAACAGCCGTATCGTTCTGACCGAACGCGGATTTGCATTCGGCTATAATAATTTAGTTTTCGATCCGCGCTCACTTTATATTATGCGCAAGATAGGCTTTCCTATCGTTTTTGACGCCACTCATTCGGTCCAGATGCCTTCGGCTTCAGGCGGAGCTTCCGGCGGCGTGCGCGAGCTCGTTCTGCCTTATGCCCGCTCGGCATACGCGATGGGAGTTGACGGCCTCTTTCTCGAAGTGCACGAAAATCCGGATAAAGCTCTTTGCGACGGGCCTAATATGATCGATTTCAATATGTTCGGCGAATTAATGGGGCAGCTGAATGATATCGGCTCCCCGATATATGGAAGAATTTAAATGCAGGATAGTTTTATAGATATAACCGGCGAAATCCGGAGCATAATAGAGCATGAAAGCGCCGCGTTAAGCGCTCTGGCGGAGCATATTGGCGATAATTACCTTCGCGCCGTCAGGCTTATTCATAATTCTAACGGCATGTTGATAGTCGTCGGAATGGGTAAGTCCGGTCTGGTCGGCCGTAAGATCGCGGCCACCATGTCTTCGCTCGGTACGCCGTCCGTTTTTATGCACGCTTCAGAGGCGCTTCACGGCGATCTGGGAATGATCAAGCCCGACGATATTTTGCTGATGATAAGCAACAGCGGGCAGACGCGCGAGCTTATCGAAATAATACCTCATGCTAAGAGGATCGGCACGAAAATTATAGCCATTACGCATAATATCGATTCGCTGCTGGCTAAAAACAGCGATATTCTTCTGCCGCTTATTTATCAAAGCGAAGCGTGTCCTTTTAATCTTGCGCCGACGACCTCTACCACCATGACGCTGGCTATTGGAGACGCTATAGCAGTGGCTCTGACTAAATTGAAAAATTTTATGCCGCGTGATTTTGCCGCGCTTCATCCGGGAGGCTCTTTAGGAAGGCGGCTTTTGATAACCGTGGCAGATCTTATGCACACCGGCGAAGAAGTGCCGGCGGCTTCCGCCGATATGCCCCTTATAGAGGCTCTGCCTTTGATGACGCAGAAAAAACTCGGAGTTATAACCGTTACCGACGAAGCCGGCCGTCTGCTCGGAGTGCTTACCGACGGTGATCTGCGGCGTATTTTATGCAGCATGGGCGCGGGCGCCGTCGAAGCGAAACTTGGCGGCGTTATGAGTTCAAAGCCTAAAAAAATATCGGCGGATAAGTTGTGTGAAGAGGCTATCAACATTATGGAGTCCAATAAAATAACTACGCTTCCCGTCGTCGCCGAAGACGATAAGCTGCTCGGAATAATTCATCTGCACGATCTTTTAAGGGCGAAGATTTATTGATTGTAAACTTGTTTAAATTATAAAACGAAATAATTATAAAGCGGACAATTATAAAATCAATTAAATTCATAAATGGGTAAACGGAGGTAATATATGTCGATTTTCACCAATATCAAACTTGTCGCTATGGACGTTGACGGAGTTTTAACCGACGGCGCGATAATTATGGGTTCGACTGGCGAGGAAATGAAGGCCTTTTCTGTACACGACGGCGTGGGGATAAAACTGGCGCATCTATCGGGGATCACCACGGCGGTTATTACCGGCCGCTCGTCGCCGGTAGTCGTTAAGCGCGCTAAAGAACTCGGCATAACCGAAATTTATCAGGACGTCGCCGATAAAGAACTCGCCCTCGAAGACCTTCTTGAAAAATATAAGCTGAAAGACTATCAGGTGGCTTATATCGGCGATGATCTCAACGATTTAAAGGTTATGAGGCGCGTCGGATTGAAAATAGCCACGCTTAACGCGGTCCGTGAAATCAAGGATATCGCCGATTTTATAACTGAGTTCGAAGGCGGCAAAGGCGCCGTGCGCGACGCGATTAACGCCATATTAGAAAAAAAAGGCGTTCTTGTTGATGCGATCAATAAATATTGTAATCTCAAATAATCACTGGTACTGGCGGGATCGATATCAAAAAAAAACTCTGGCCGAAAATAAAAAAAACGCTTAAAAAGGCCGTTAAAACAACTATAGATTCAGTAATCGCGCTGATAATATTCTTTAAATTTCGACGCTTAAGAGTTAAAGACCATAAGTATTATCCGTATGCGGAATTTTTTATTGAAAGGCGCGTTTATTTATATTATTTTTTTATTTTTTTAACCGCCTGGTGGCTTTACGGAGTTTATAACACCGCGGGCATGCTTGTGGAACGGCGGGGATCGGCCGTCGAGCTTTTTTCGATAGATTTCGTCAAAAAGACCGGAAATAAAGTCGAGTGGCTTTTAAACGCCGATAAGCTGATTAAAGATGAAAGTTATAATAAAAATTACTTTACCAATATAAAATTCACTACCGATCCGGCTTCCGATTCGGTTCAGCTGATAACTTCGAAAGAAGCGGTGCATGACGCTAATTTGAAAATTATAAATTTTTCGGGCAACGTACATATCAAATCGATATATCCCGATACTTCCGAAGCGGCCGTCGGGAAAAGCCCTTCCGGCATTAAAGATTATGCCGCGGGCGAGACGGCGCCCGTCGATTTTTTTGGGCGCGGCCGGCCTGAAAAGTTTTTAGAAGATAATATGTACACCGATTCGCTCGAATATTATTATGAAAACCAGGTTTTAATAGCCCGTAATCCGGTCAAAATAGTAAGGCCTAAAATGGAAGTAGCCGGTAATAGTCTGGAAAAGCGCGTCAAAGAAAAAAAAGTCAGAATAGCCGGCAACGTTAGAATCAAAATATATGAGGAATAGCTTTGGTATGAAAGAAAAAAAGATTATAAAAATATTTTTAGTGATAGCTTCGATGTTTTTGACGGCAGTTTTTACTGCGTGCCTTTTCGCATCTTATTTTGCCGGCGCCGTTTATGCACAGAAAGAAACTAAGCCGGTTCCCTCCGAAACCGCCCCGGCTGGCGCCAGGAAAAAGCAGGCTATCGAAATAACGGGCGATCTTTTCGAGATGGAATCCGATAATACCTATGTAATAACCGGTAACGTGCACGTTTATCAGGGCAGCCGCACCATTACATGCGAGCGCGGCACTTATAACGAAAAAACCGGTATAGTAAGGGCTTTTACCAACGTCGAGATAATCGATACTAAGTTTAAAATGAGATGCCAGCGAGTCGATTCGCACATGAAAGAAAATTACTCTCTTTTTTCCGGCGGCGTTATCGTTAACGGCAATAATTTCGTGGCGAATTCCGAGAGAGCTTTTTATTATGAAAAAGAAGAAAAAGCCGTGCTGATAGGAAATCCGGTCGCCCGAAGTTTAGATGCCACGCCTAACGAAGTGCACGGCGAGCGCATAATTTATTTTATGAAAACCGAACGAATGGAAGTGTTAAACGACGTAACCGCGCTCATACAGCCTAAGTCGAAAGATAAAGAAGACGCGGTCACCCATATAAGCGGAAACCGGCTCGAAATACTTGCCGATGGCCGTTATCAGGTTACCGATAATCTGCGCGTCCTTAAAAAAGATATGATCCTGTATGCCGACCGTGGAATATACGACGAAACCGAAGAAGTGACCGAGGCGTTCGGCAACGTAAAGGTCGATACCAGTAAATATACGCTCACTTCGGGCTACGTAAAACATTTAGCCAAACAGGACCGCACCATAGCTAACATTAAGCCGAAGCTCATTCAGATCGTCGATAAGAAAAAACGCGTTCTGCCTTCCTCTGAAGAACCAACCGGCGGCGCCGCCGAAGACGACGGCGTTGAAAACGGTGATCAAAATTCACCGGATGACGGTGAAGAAGATCAAAACTCAGCCGGAGCAGACGATGAGCCGGAGGAGGCGGAAGGTAAAAAAATAAAAAAACCGGAAAAGAAAATATCTAATAAGGATAAAATAATACTCGAGGCCAACGAGATCGAAGCGCTTGAAAATAGCACTCACATAGTCGCAAAAGGCGACGCTTCGCTGATACAGTTTCCTTATCTGGGCCAGGAAGGCACCGAAGGCGTCGAAATCAATTCAAAAATAAATTCCCAGATAATGGACGTATTCACCGAAGAAGGCAAGATGATAGCCAAGCAGGACGTTGTATTGACTTCGCGTGATATCACGGCCTACGGCGATACCGCCACCTATTATGAAAAAGAGGACAGGCTCGATATCGAAGGAAACGCGCACGCCGTCCAGCGCCGCGGCAAGGGCCGGGAAGATAACGATATAGTCGGCGAAAAGATAACTTATTTCGCATCGACTGAAAGAATTTTGATAAAAGAGCCGAAAATTAAATTTTTTCAGACAGGTAAAGAGGAAAAACCTCTTCCTGAAATTGAAAAAGACACGGCCCCCGTCCGCCTGAAGCGCCAGAAGGCCGATTCCACTTCAGAGGCCGCTCTCGCCTCTTCGACGACCGAAGTATCTGCGGCGGCAGCTTCTACGAATGAAGCGGCAGTTATAAATAAAAGCGGTGCATTAGCTGGTAAAACTTCGGAAATTGAAGTTAATAAAAAGGGCGCAGCGGGCGCCAAAGTCGCTCCTGTTCAGCCGGAAGCCTCGCCTGCCGCCCGTCCCGATGCGTCTGAAAGCGGCAGGCCTCGCGATCCGGGCGCTAACGTTAGAATAAAAATCAGTCCGGACGGCGCGGTCCGCGATGTGAAGGTGAAAAATAAATAATGGAAAGTCTTGCCGTAGTAAACGCGTTAAAAACATATTCAAAGCGCAAAGTCGTCAACAACGTTTCGCTCGAAGTATTAAAAGGCGAAATAGTGGGGCTGTTAGGCCCTAACGGCGCCGGAAAAACCACGACCTTTTATATGGTCGTAGGTTTGGTTATGCCCGATGAGGGCCGGATACTTTTAAGCGGCCGCGATATAACCTACGATCCAATGTATAAACGCGCGCGGCAGGCTATCGGCTATCTTGCCCAGGAGCCTTCGGTTTTTCGCAAACTCACCGTCGAAGACAATATTATGGCTATATTAGAATTTTCTAATTTATCTAAAACCGAACAGAAGGATAAATGCGAAAAACTTCTTAACGATCTTAACATAACCAGAATAGCTAAAAGCTACGGATACGCTCTGTCAGGCGGCGAAAGGCGGCGCGTCGAGATCGCCCGGGCGCTTACCACCGATCCTTCTTTTATACTGCTCGACGAACCATTCGCGGGAGTCGATCCCATAGCGGTTCTCGACATACAGGAAATAGTCCGTAAATTAAAGGATCGCGGCCTCGGCGTTTTGATCACCGATCACTCCGTACGCGAAACGCTTCAAATTACCGACCGGGCTTACGTTATGAATAATGGAAAGATACTTATAGCCGGCCGGCCCGACGATATAGCTAATTCCGAAGAGGCCCGTAAAATTTACCTGGGCGAAAATTTTACGCTGTGATTAATAAATTCTATTTAAGGAGGACCCGTCGATGGGTTTTGGTAAACTATCTTTGAATACGAGCGCCTCGGGCGACAGATTGAATAATCTCATACGCGAGCGCCTCAAACCGGGCGCGGATAAAAATCTTATCGATGAAAGGATATGGGATTTATTCGGCGAGGAATGGGCGGTTATGTTCACCGATCTGTCAGGCTTTTCGCGCGGCGTCGAAAAATTCGGAATTGTTCATTTTCTTCAAACCATATACGAATCGGAGAGGATTCTGCTTCCGCTTATAGAGAGTTTCGACGGAATATTGCTTAAAGTCGAAGGCGACAGCCTTCTTGTAATATTCCGAAACGTTAATAAAGCCGTAAAATGCGCCGTGGAAATGCAGAATACGCTTAAAAAGCATAACGGGTCTCTGCCTGACGAAGAAAAAATACTTTTATGCGTCGGAATCGGATACGGCCGTATGATTAAAATCGGCGACAGCGACGTATTCGGCGCGGAAGTCAACGCGGCGAGCAAACTCGGCGAAGATACCGCGAGGGCTTACGAAGTGCTTGTTACTCAGAGCGTCTATGATATTTTAACCGATCGCGCCGGACTGGATTTTGAAAAATTATCAGCGGCCCCCGCCGGCGCTAAGTCGGCTTATAAACTTATTTATTAACAAAAGCCCGCGGAGGGGCGGTAACGATGAGCGATAAACTATCTGCTGCGGCAGCTAAATTCGATAATCTCAAGACAATTTATCTGATCGATACATACAATCTTATATTCAAGGCGTTTTTCGCTTTCGCGAACCGGCCGCTTATAACTTCTTATAAGATGAACGTATCGGCTATATATGGTTTTTTGAATATGCTCCATAAAATATTGAACGATTACGAGCCCGTCTATTTAGTCTGCGTCCATGACACCGGCGGAAAGACATTCCGTGAAGATATTTATGAGGGTTATAAGGCGAACCGGCCGCCCTGCCCGGTGGATTTAGTTCCCCAATTCGAAGTTATTTTTGAATTTATCGACGCGTTGAGCCTGCCGCGGCTTTCTAAAGAAGGTTTCGAGGCCGACGATCTGATCGGGGCTATCGTTAAAAAGGCGAGAGGCGAAGATTATTCGATTAAAATAATATCTTCCGACCGCGATCTGTTCCAACTCGTATCAGACAAAGTACATATGGTCTCGCTTAAAAAAGGCATAAGCGAAATAGTCGAATACGACCCCGAACTGCTTAAAAAAGAATATAAAATAAGGCCGCAGGAAGTGGTTTTATATAAATCGCTCGTCGGCGACGCATCCGATAACATTCCCGGCGTGCGCGGCATCGGGCCTAAGGCGGCAGAAGAATTAATTTCTAAATATAAGAGCCTCGATGAAATATATGGTAACCTGGAACTTATCACGGGCCGTAAAAAAGAATTGCTGGCGGCGGGGCGCGAAAATGCTTACCTGTCCTACAGACTCGCACAGATCGACTGCGACTGCGATTTCGGCGTTGAGCTGGAAAATTACAGGAAATTTAATCCGGATATTGACAAATTGCATTCTTTATGCGTAAAATATGAGCAGAAGAAAATGTTTGAACGGTTTTCGGATTATTTTGAAAAAAGGAGCGGATTTTTTTATGGGCATTAGCGATAAAAACGAAATCATCTATCTGGCCTATGACTCCGTGGTGGAATATTTGAACGACGATTACACCGTGCGCGGAAGGTCGAATATTTCTAATCCGGTCGTATCGTATTTGATGTATGAACTTGAATGCGGCGGCCGCCTGAAGTATTTGTGGTACGATAAAAAAGAGCATAAAATAGCCATGCTCGATTTGAAGCCCGATTTTTCAGGCTTTGATGCGGCTTCTTATAAACTTGTTTTAAGCGACAATTTTCACAGGCAGGATGAGCGTAAAACCGGCGCCCCTCAGATTTATCAGGCGTCATACGATATCTATATTTCGGCCGATAATAATTCGGCGGCGGTAGCGCAGTCTTTTAACGGCGTTAAAACCCTTTACGAAGGGGTTTTAGTAAAACCTTCCCAGCTTAATATATTTCCCTACGCGGATTAATTTTTCCGCGCGATTTTATTGATTTTGCGCGGTTGAAGAAGGCGGGCTCAAATGGATAATCAAATTAAAACCGCGGCGGGGTATGCGCTTCCGGCGGGCGCCGTGCCGCATGAAAACGGCGTCAATTTCTCTATTTTTTCCCAGAATGCCTCTAAAGTGCAATTGCTTTTATTTTATGCCGATTCCGATATCAAGCCTTTCGCGGTGATCGATTTAAACGAAAATATCAACCGCACGGCTTTTTACTGGCATATCTTCGTTTACGGCATAAGCGCCGGAGTGTATTACGCTTACCGCATGGACGGCCCGCGTTGCATAGATAGCGGCGGCGGCAGCGGCGTTTCCGGCAGCCGCTTTGATTTCGAAAAAGTATTAATCGACCCTTATTCACGCGCGGTTTCCATTAAAAGATGGCAGCGCGAGAGCGCTATCGGCCCCGGCGATAATTTATTCAAATCGATGCGCTCTGTTGTCGTCTCAGAAGACGATTACGACTGGGGCGACATAGCGCGGCCCAATCATCAAAGAAGCGATCTGATTTTATATGAAGCGCATCCTGCCGGCTTTACCAGATCGCCCGGTTCTAAAACCGATCATCCCGGCACTTTTATCGCTTTTGCTCAAAAAGCCGGTTATCTTAAAAATCTCGGAGTCAACGCGGTGGTATTGCTGCCCGTCATGCAATTCGACGATAAAAGCGCTCTGCGCTATGCGCCCGACGGTTCGCCGATCAATAATTACTGGGGCAATTCCAGCGCCGCTTTCTTCGCCCCGCATTCGTCTTATATTTCATCCGGCGGCGGTACGCATTTAAACGAGTTTCGCGATATGGTTAAAACTCTTCACTCCGAAGATATCGAGGTTATTATCGATATTTCGCTCAACCATACCGACGAAGGCGATTCGCGCGGCCCGATTTTCTGTCTTAAAGGCGTCGATAATAGCGTTTATTACAGGCTTAAAGAAGATAATCCCGAGCTTTACGAAAATCCGTTGTCATGCGGCAACGCGCTTAACTGCTCACACCCGGCCGTGCGTAAGATGATAATCGACTGCCTTGAATTCTGGGTTGATAAAATGCGCGTTGACGGTTTTCGCTTTGACGAGGCCGGCGTCTTTATGACCGACGAAAAGAACGGAGTTTACAAATATTCTCCGCTATTGTGGGATATCGCTTATTCGCCGAAACTTATGAACACGAAATTTTTTATCAAAGATATCGATATTTCAAAATACGAAGCGCGCTATAACTTTCCATGCGAGCGCTGGTCTTTTTTTAATGCGGCTTATAAAAACGATATCCGTAAATTCGTTAAAGGCGAGGCCGGGCTTACCTCTAAAGCCGCCTCCCGCATAGCCGGAAGCGCCGATTTTTTCGAAAAATCCGGTTACGGCCCGCCGTGCGTAATAAATTTTATAACCAGTCATGAAGGCTTTACTTTAAACGATTTAGTCACTTACAACCAGAAACATAATTATGAAAACGGCGAAGGTAATCACGACGGCCCTGACGATAATTTCAGCTGGAATTGCAGTATAGAAGGGCCGAGCGACAGCGAGGGCGTCGAAAACCTCCGCGTCCGCCAGATAAAAAACTTTGCCGTTATTTTATTCGTGTCACAGGGCATTGCTATGATTTCTTCCGGCGACGAGATCCGCCGCACCCAGAATGGAAATAATAACGCTTATTGCCAGAACAATTCTACCGGCTGGTTCGACTGGAATTTGATCGAAAAAAATAAAGATATGTTAAAGTTTTTCACTAAATTAATCGAATTCAGAAAGACTCATGATATATTGCGCAGACGACATTATTTCACCGGCGCGCTCAACGCTCGCGGCCTTAAAGATATAAGCTGGCACGCCTGCGAGATCGATAAACCGGGCTTCGAAGATAATACTTCGCGCGCTCTGGCATTCACTCTCGGGGCGCCGGACGGCGGCTGCGACATACATGTAATTATGAATATGTACTGGGAGCCGCTTGAATTTCAAATGCCGCTCATCGCGCGCCGGAGCTGGTACCGTGTTATAGATACCTATCAGAACGCTCCTTTTGATTTTACCGGCGGCGAAGAAGCACTTCCCGTTAAAACTCCTTCGGTAACCGTTAACGGCAGGAGCGTGGCGGTGTATATATCTAAATGAAACAATCCGTTTCAGAAATAGTTTATGCCGCATATAAAAAACGCTCCGCCATATTGCCTCTTTCGGCTTACAGGCTGTTTAATTCCGATTGCGACGGACTCCGCGGCGTTACCATCGATATGTATAACGATTACGCCGCGGTTTCGTGGTATTTAGAGTCCGCGTTATCTAAAAGAAAAGAAATAATCGAAACGCTTGTCGAAAAAATAGGCGCGGTGGCGGTTTATGAACTTTGCCGCTTCAAATCTCCAGCCGCGCCGCAAAATTATACCCATGTATGCGGCCGCCCCGTTGAAGAATTTTTTGCCATAGAAGAAGAAGGCTCGCGTTTTTTATGCAGTTTTTCCCACGGCCAGAATACCGGTTTTTTCATCGACAACAGGGCTAACCGTGAGATAATCCTGAAAAAAGCCCGCGGTAAAAGCGTTCTTAATTTATTTTCATATACCGGCGTTTTGTCGGTGACCGCCGCGTGCGGCGGGGCCTGCGAAGTGACGAGCGTCGATATCAGCGCCGCGTACAATAAATGGGCTGCTAATAATCTTGAATTGAACGGATATAAGGAATTTGGCGAAAAGGTATATAAATTCGACGCTTTTGATTATTTGAATTTCAGCGCTAAAAAGGGAAGGCGCTTCGATTTGATAATAATCGATCCCCCGCCTTTCGCCGCAAAATTAGATAATAAACCCTTCAGCGCTAAAAAAGATTATAGCCGGCTCATCGCCGCCGCTTTGAAAATCGCGGCGCCGGGGTCGATTATATTAGCTTTATGTAATATGGCCGAATACGGCCGCGCCGAATTTGCCTCGATGATAGCGGATACGCTTTTAAACCACTGGAGCGGGCGCTATAAAATAAGCGCGGGCCCGTCGATGCCGCTTGATTTTAAGTGCGCGGCCCGAAACTATAAGCTCGATTATTTAAAAAATTACTATATCAGCCTTTATTGAACCGGCTTTTACTGAAATAATATTTTGCGCATCAGCTTTCATCGAATTCTTTTCTACTGGTTATATTCGTATAAGTAAATATTTTTATATAAAGGTTTTTGACTGTCGTCAAACGCTTTAGATTCTTCTATCCTTCGCAGGTTATTAAAAGAGTTCGTGACGCTTTTGTTAAGTTTTAGTTTGTCGCCGCCGCCGCTGTAATAGAATTCGCCGGTTTTTTGGTTTAATTCGTCGTATTTATAAACTTCTTTGCTTTCTATAAGATTATCGCCGTTGTATCTTGTTTTTTCGGTTAAATTATTCAAGTGGTCATAGGCGTAAGTTTCAAGATAAAGTTTCGCGCCTGAAGAAGTTATTTCGGTTTCTTCGGTTTTGTTGCCCGAATCGTCGTAAGAATTGTAAACGGTGCTGTAAAGTTCGCCGCCGGAGTAGTTTTCGATATTTAAAACACACGCTAATTTATTATAGGTGATCTTTTTGTCGATGACGCATCCTGCCCCCCGGTAGTGAGCCGTTTCAATTTTTATTCCGCCTTCGTCATAGGCGTTGACGGTTTTTTGAATAATATTTCCGCCTGCGCCGGTTATAAGACATTCAAGCTCGTTTTTATTTATGTCATATTTATACGCGGCCGTGTCAATCAATTTATCGGCGCCGTAGCGGGCCGTTTCAATTTTATTATTTTTTTCGTCGTATTTATTGATAATTTTCTCTATTACCGTGCCGGCGGGGACATTGTGCAACGTTTGAACGGTTAAATTATTTTTTTCGTCATATTCATAGTTCCACTTTTTAGATTCGATATAGCCGCCCTGTCTTTGGTCGTAATAATATAAAATTTCGGTTTCCGCTAAGCCGTTTGCGTTTAATGACGATTTCCACTTCTGAACGGGAATGTGGCGGCGCGCGCCTTCGTCAAATCTTATGAGTTCGTTTTCGATTAAATTTCCTTCTTCGTTGAAGCGCTCGATCGTTTCCGTATCGTAAACTCCGGTTATATTGCCCTTATTATCAGCGCGGTACGATCGTTCAGTTATCGTTTTAATTTTAAGCGCCCTGATCTCATAAATTTCTTTAAGGTTTTTCGAGGCCAATACTTTTTGGAGCGATTTTTCTTCTTTTTGCGCAAGCAGCGGGCAGCAGCTTATAAATATAAGCGCTATGGCGGCCGCAAAAGAAAATGCTAATTTCGTATTTTTCATATAACACCTCATAATTTTTTTATAACTATACCTCCGTGATTATATAATAAAAGTCGATAATAGTCAATCGGTCGTATAATCAGTCGATAATCGGTCGCATAATTGATTGACACTTATGCTTATTTTTGTTATAATTCACTTATAAGGCTTAATTTACGATTATCGTCATGCTTTATAACTTCTAAATATTCTGACAGCTATTTTATAAAGGTGTTTTATGCAGTTTAAATTTTGGGGGACCGATATGCCGGATTTATTCGATATCCGCTGCAGCCGCCGTTTTAATTCACGCGGCCTTACGATCGCCGAGTTAGTCATCGGAATCGTGATACTTGGCTTGATGCTTATCTATACTTTTTCGATGTTCTCCGCTGAAATCGGCACGATAAGCCGCACCCGCGACTATTCAGCCGCCGTTCTTGTCGCACAGGAAACTATAGAATCGATTAAAAATTTTCCGTTCGATAAGATCGACGATGCCGACGCTGGAAACGAGTCCATCGAATCCTGCCTCAACGGCGCCGCCGTATCGCCGCAGTACCAGCATATTGTCAATATAGGCAGGATCGCTTTCGAAAGAAATGTTACCATAACCGATGTTACCAGTGCTTCCGGGCTTCCTCTAAGTTTGAAAGCAGTCGAGCTCGAAGTAAAATGGAAGAGCGAAGATAATAAAAATTTATCGTACCGCATTGCTACATGCGTCACTAAAACGCATTAAAATAATTGAGGTTTACGGATTATGAACGAAAATAAATCCAGGCGCGCGCTTATTAATAACATGGCGTTTTCAGTTCTTGAAATACTCGTCGTCGTTGCCGTTATGTCTGTATTAGCCGGCGGGGCTTTCTACCTTTTTCGCGGCACGGTTAAAATGTCGGAAAAGGGCACGCAGATGATGGATTACCATCAACGCGCCCAGAAGATAATAATGCGCCTGACGCGCGATATTAAAGAAGCCAGCTATATTAAGCCCGACTCGCCGGCCCTGATCACTTCGGATAAAATTGCGGCCCTTACGGTGAGCCCCGAAACCCAGAAAATCGAAATAGTTAAGCAGAAGCCTGATTTCACCAAAACCCCCGCCGGGCCCACCAAACATGTCGAATATACCGAGGAAATCGTTACTTATAAAGTCGAGCCGGTCGCCGGTTCCAGCGATTATAAACTCTTGCGCAAAGAAGGCGCTAATGCCGAAGAATTGATATCGTCGAATATAGGCGAACTTTTATTTTACCGCCTCGAAGGCGAGGCGCAGGCAGCCGCCGGCGGGCCCAAAGTTTACGGCGCGGGCCCTAAAACGGTGTATATAAATTTAAAGATGATAGTTCCGACAGCCTCTAACAACCAGGCTATAAAGGGGTACCACATAGAGTTTAAAACCGCTGTCGCCGTTCGCGGCTGCCAGTTGTAGGCGTAATATCGCAAAGGCCGGTGATTAATTATTTATGGTTAATAAATTGATACGCGAAAAAATTAAAATACTGCTGCGCCAGAGACGCGCTATGTTTTATCCGCTTATAATGTTTGCCGGCGTTATTATCGTAGGCTTAGCGTACGCGTTTCACCAGTACCGCGTGTCGCAGATAGCCATGACCGACGAAATCGCCCGCTTCTACGCCGCCAGCTGCGTCGCCGAAGCAGGAATTTCGGCGGCTATAGCCGAGCTGCGCGGCAGCGCCACCAGCTGGAAAACCAATGCCATCGACGCCGCATCGCTTAACTGGGGCGCTCCCGTCGCCCACACCAATGTAATAAAGCCGGCCGGCGCTTTGACGGCTTTTACCGGCGCGAACGGGACCGCTACCGGAAGTTTCGGCGCCCTCGGAGAGTTCAAGGTCCGCTGCGGTCTGCTGCCCGCTAAAGATAATCCCGATACCAAGGCCGTCAACGAAAGTAATATGTTCTATAAAATCGATTCCATAGGACGCTATGTAAATACTTACGTAAAAGTTTCAACCGTCGTCGAAGCCCGTAATCTTTCTGAATTTTTAGTTTATGACGGCGATTTTTTAGATATGGTGCTCGGCGTCGCTAATAGCATTCTTCCCGATGCCGCCAATCATTACCGCATTGGCACCCTTTACGGCAAGCAGTTCGTCTTTTTAGGCACGGTCAACGGCGGCCCGCAGCTCGAGTTTAAAGATATGACCGATATTATGACCGGTACGACCGGCGAAATTTATACACTCGACGGGCGCGTCGTACTAAACACCAAACAGATGAACCGCGCCGCTAATTCGTCTAAAAACCTTCTGGCCCCCGCCCAGGGCGGCGAGATTAACAGCATCGCCCAAATCAGCCGTTCGCCCGGCTGGAACGCTAACTTCGACACCGTCAACGGCGTTCTTAAAGACGCTCAGCACGGCGGGCGCGACCTTCCGATCATAAGCGCTAAAAACTTTTTGAATAAATATAAGCTGCTCGCGCAGAACGGCGGTCTTTATATAACCGCGCCGGGAGTTAATTTCGGCGTTTCAAACACCGACTCAACTAATTTTTTTAAATTCGATAACCCTTATAAAGTGCGCGACGGCCAGGCCGTAGATACAGCCGATATGCGCTATATCGACTTCGGCGCCGATCTGTCCGAACGCGCTAAAACCGCCGGCGATGCCGCCTATAACCTTCAGTTCTTCGCCGGCCATTACCGCGCGCCTAATCTCGACGCAGCTACTCTGGCTAAAATAACCGCTCCCGGCTTTAACGGCGTTATATTTTCAGAAGTGCCGCTGCGCGTTCGCGGAAACCCTCCGCGCGATCTGGTAATCGCTTCCAACAAAGATATATATATTTGCGGCGATTTGAATCAAACCACAGATGTATTTCAAAATTACGTCGACGATACTTTTTTCGAATATCAGCCTAATCCGGTAAACGCCCAGAAATATCTCGACGAAGATACTGCCTATCGTACGGCAAATCTCAACTCTAATAAAGGACTTTACCGCCACCGCGTGACTATTTTTTCTAACGCGAAGGTGTGGTACGATTACACCCGGCCCGATATGGTCTTTGAAAATGAACTGAAACCTTTCCTCGAATGGCAGCTTTCAGTTAAATTGGCCGGCGACGGAAGCGCTTCTGATAAAAAAGATATTTACGATAAAATAATGAAATTTAAAACTAACGGCAATAAAATCGACGTGAGCGATATCGTTACCGGCTATATTCTCGACGGCAAGGCCGGCTCTATTTTAAAAGCAGCAGAAACGGCCGATAAATGGGGCCCGATCGCTTCAGCTTCCTCGCTTACCGCCTTTTGCGCCGATACCGCCAGCGCCTCTCTGATAAGTTATCTCGATTCGCTCTTCGCCGGCGGTACTCCGGCCGCTGACGCTAAAAGTTTTATCGAAAACACCCAGTTTAAAGTGCGCGATACTTCCAACCCGGCTAACTTCCAGACTAAAAATTTTCTCGAAATAATCAATAATCCTGCCTCGCCGGGTAAACTTGACACGCCCGCCCGCACGGCCCTTACCGACGCGCTATACGATAAAATAAGCGAAATTAAGCCGAATTGCATGTGGGCCGATCATAAAACCACCGGCTTTGCAGGACCCGATATTATATCCGAAACCTCTGATCCTACTAAAGCCTCTTCCAAGGCTTCTTTGATAGGACGCCTTTATCATGAAACCGGAATAATTTTTGCCGCTAAAAAAGAATACTGCCAGTTTAAAAAACCCACTCCTAACGAATTCGAATTCGACCGGTTATATATGCCCGAAATTACCATTAACGCCCGTGTGATAACCTCCGATATGCGCCGCGCCGACTCTATGTGGCATATCGGTAATACGCCCAGCGCCATTTATAACGAACTAGGAAACCGTTACCTGCCTAATTGCGGTTATCAACAGTATCTGCCGCAGGTTACCGGTATATTCAGACTTCTCGGTTCCGAAATATTCCTGCGCGAAAATAACGTGCTGCCGCCTATGACCGGTCAGGTTTACTGGCCGAACCTGCGCCGTAAAATGTACGATTCGGCCCTTACTAATTTCGAAGATCCTCAGGGGCTGACTAATTACGGTCTCGCCTCCTGGACTATGAATAAGTCTGCTAAAGCCGAATACGACGCTTTTTAATTTATGAAAACTTCAATTTCTACCTCGCTGTTCTGGAAAAGCACATCGCCGCCCGGCGTATATTTTGACGAAATCGCCGGAGCCGGCTTCGATTTTATCGAATTGGACGCCCATAATATTTTCAGCCGTTTAAACGCTGATTTCGCCGCTTCGATCGCTGCCGCCTTGCGTAACGGACCGCGGCCGCTCAAAGTTTCAAGCGTTCACATGCCTTATACCTATCCAATTTCCTCGCCATCTAAAAGCGCGCGCACGAGCGCGGTTAAATGTTTTTCCAGAACTATCGAAATGCTTATCGATAAAATTGAATATAGCTCGCTGAGGCCGCTTAAACTCGTTTTTCACCCGGGCGTTCACTACGATAAAATACCTTTCGATGCTCAAAAAAAAGCCGTAGAAGCCGGCATAAAAGATATCGGGGCGCTTATCGGAGGCGACCGCCGCTTCGCGCCCGCTTTCGAAAATATGCTCAGCTCGCATTTCGCGTCTTCAACCGCCGATATCATCGAAATATCACGCATGGCAAAAGCATATATATCGCCGGAGTGCGGAATATGCTTTGATTCGTGCCACGCGGCCTACGATAATCTGCCGCATGAATTTTTAGAAAAAATAATCGGCGAAGTTACTACGGTCCATCTATCCGATAATTATAATCAACCCCATGGCGAATTTCACGCCATTCCAATGAGCCTTATCCATTCAAAAATTAACTGGCGAAAAATTATCGAACTGCTCGCCGGCCGCCTCGAAATAATGACGCTCGAATTGAGCAAACCGCCCGTTATTTCATATAATGCCTACCTTAAAATGGCAAAAACCGCGGCCGATGAACTCGAAGTTTTTGCCGCTTGAAGACCGTTAAGACCGTTAAGACCGTTAAGACCGTAAGACCGTAAGACCGTAAGACCGTAAGACCGCGACGGGGGAATAGAAAGGACCAATGGCCCTCTC
>CAYTCW010000017.1:0-45939 GCA_964436235.1 uncultured bacterium | reverse complement strand
AAAGATGAAATACGAAAAAATTATTGTAAAAACTGAACTTCCCGGTCCGATTTCAAAGAAGATAATCGGCATCGATGAAAAGTTCGTTTCGCACTCATATACCAGAGATTACGGCATGGTAGCCAAACGCGGCGAAGGCGCGTTCGTCGAAGATCCTGACGGCAACGTATTTCTTGATTTTTCAGCCGGAATAGCCGTTTGTTCGACCGGCCACTGCCATCCTGAAATTGTCGATGTTATTCAAAAGCAGTCTCAGGAACTGATACATATGTCGGGCACTGATTTTTATTATGAAACCCAGGTCATGCTGGCTGAAAAGATGTCGAAGATAGTGCCTATAGAAAATTCCGGCAGTGATAATCCGGTAATGTCGTTTTTTGGCAATTCAGGCGCGGAAGCCATCGAAGCCGCGATTAAAATAGCGCGCAGCCATACGCACCGTTCGCGCATGCTCGCTTTTATAGGCGCATTTCACGGCCGCACGATGGGCGCGCTTTCGCTTAACGGCTCTAAAATACGCCATCACGAACATTTTCACCCGCTGCTTCCAGGAGTGGTCCATGCGCCTTATGCTTATTGCAAACGCTGCCCTTACGGCGCGCACTATCCCGGCTGCAAACTTGAATGTTTCGATTTCATTAAAAAAACTCTTATGGCAAAGGTAATTTCGCCTGAAGATATAGCCTGCGTGGTAATGGAAGCCGTTCAGGGCGAGGGCGGTTATGTAGTTCCGCCGGTTGAATTCGTAAAGGCTATGCGCGAATTGACCCGCGAGCACGGAATATTGCTTGCTATCGACGAAGTTCAGTCCGGCATGGGCCGCACCGGAAAAATGTTCGCCATCGAGCATTTCGGCGTTAAACCCGACATAATGGCTATAGCGAAGGGTATCGCTTCCGGCCTTCCGCTGTCGATAACCTGCGCCAGCCGTGAAGTAATGAACTGGAAACCGGGTGCGCACGCATCTACTTTCGGCGGAAATCCGGTCGCCTGCGCCGCGGCAAATAAAACCATCGAGCTTCTTGAAAAAGGCATTCTTGAAAACGTTAATGTAGTCGGCGCGTACTTGAAGTCGAAACTTGAAGCCATGTTGAACAAATATGAATTCATAGGCGACGTGCGCGGTCTCGGTCTCATGCAGGCGATCGAAATCGTCGATAATAAAAAAGATTTTAATCCCGACGCGGCGCTTCGTGACAGAATACTTCATGCCGCTTTCGCTAAAGGTCTTATAATTCTGGGCTGCGGTCCTAACAGCGTCAGGTTCGCTCCGCCGCTTATAGTTACTAAAGCCCACATCGACATGGTGTGTGAAGTTTTAGAAAGCGTTTTTGAAGGCCTGAAAAAATAAATCGATCAGGAGGCGATCATGTTTAAAAATATATTACTGCCGGTTGACGGTTCCGAATATGGCGTTTCACAGCTTCGTCACGCGCTCGATTTTGCCGCCATATACGGCGGTAAAATAACGCTGTTGCACGTAGTCGATATCAAAATCGTCGAAGGCCCGCTGTTGCGAGATCTTACCTTTTTATCCGAAGCGGTCACCGATTTTGAATATCATAACGAAATTAAAAACTCCCTCGAAGAAAAAGGAAATCTTATACTGCAGAAATTAAGCGCTCTTTGCGAAGAGGCCGGCGCGGCATTTGAAACCAAACTTATACCCGGCATTATTTCAAACACCATAGCCGAAAACGCCAGGACGGCTGATCTTGTAATCATGGGCAAGCGCGGCGAAAACGCAAGTTTCGGCAGCAGCGCGTTTTTAGGCT
The DNA here is from genome assembly GCA_964436235.1 of uncultured bacterium. GTDB lineage: Bacteria > Muiribacteriota > UBA9980 > UBA9980 > UBA9980 > UBA9980. The sequence continues at coordinate 44,164 of CAYTCW010000017.1, read as the reverse complement.
CAGTAGCCGAGGCTTCCACCAGGCTTTCAAATAAGCCGGTCATGCTCGTCGATGAAACCTATAAAAAGCTGGAAAAAGTTCTTTTCGCTTACGACGGCACGCAGTCGGCGAATAAAGCGCTTCAGCTTTTAGCGCAGTTAGTTATAGAGTCTAAATATGATCTTTCGGTTATAACGGTATCCGACGATGAAGTTGACGGAAAGGCCATATTAGACGAAGCCGTAACTTATCTGGAAAGTTATAACATAAAGCCGGCGCAGCTTTTAAAGAGCGGCGACGTTGTGAACATGATAATATCTACAGCCGAAGAGGCCGCCTGCGACGCCATTATGATGGGCGCTTACGGTCATTCGGCCATTCATCAGATGCTTCTCGGTTCGACTACCACGCTTTTAGTCAGGGCCGCGAAGCTGCCGGTAATTTTATATCGTTAAAAACGCGGCCGCCGGAATTTTAAAGTTCCGGCCGCCGTTTTAAATAAAGCGCAAAAAGTAAAGTCTGGAACGGAGAATAGTTATGTCAGCCGAGCGAAGTTACGATGTTGACGAAGGTGAACTTAAAAAGTATAACGCTTTAGTTTATAAGGTGGAACGCGGTTCTATCGCCGCCCGTGCGGGGATCAAGCCTAAAGACAGGATAATATCGATTAATTCGCATATACTCAGCGATCTTATCGACTATAATTACTGTGTAGGCGATTCCAATATAAAGGTTTTAGTCGAGAGGGGCCACAACGAGCTTATAGAATTCGATATCGAAAAAGATTACGATGAAGATCTCGGCGTCGCTTTTGAAAGCCCGGTTTTTGATTCCATAACAAGATGCGCCAATTCGTGCATGTTTTGCTTTATGGACCAGATGCCCGACGGTCTTAGAAAATCTTTATATCTAAAAGACGAAGACTACAGGCTTTCTTTTTTATACGGTAATTTCATAACGATGACCAGGATGACCGAGGAAGATTTCGAGCGCATTAAATCTTTATATCTTTCGCCGCTTTATATTTCAGTGCATACCACTAACACGAAGTTGCGCAAGCAGATATTAAAAAGCCATAAAGCCGAAAATATTTTAAAGCAGCTCGAAGAGCTTACTTCGTCGGGAATATCGATTCACACACAGATAGTTTTGATGCCCGATATAAACGACGGCGACGAATTAGTCAAGACCATAGAAGATCTTTCCTACTTTTATCCCCAGCTCGAAAGTATAGGTATCGTACCGGTAGGACTTACGCAATACCGTGAAGGGCTTGCAAACCTTCGCGAGTTCAGCGAAAAAGAAGCGCGCGCGGTGATCGCCATGATAAAGCCTTATCAAAAAAAATTCAGGCGCCGCTTCGATAAAAATTTAATTTATCTTGCCGACGAATTTTACTATAAGGCCGGAGAGCCTCTGCCGGAGGGGAGCGAATACGACGACTACCCGCAGTATGAAAACGGCATAGGCATAGCGCGGTATTTTTACGATGAGTATCACTCTAATTTGAGCAAAATACCTTCGAAGATCAAATATCCGAAAAAATTCACCATGGTAACCGGCGCGCTCGGCGCTATGGCTCTTTCTAATATAGTCCACGATCTCAACAATCGAATCGCGGGTCTTGAAATAAAGCTCGAAGCGGTCGAAAACGCTTTTTTCGGCGGCGGCGTTAACGTAACCGGCCTTCTTACCTGCCGCGATATAATAGCGCATTTTATGAAAAGGCCTAAGGACATTGCGGAAAATATAGTTATTCCGTCGGTAATGCTTAACGGCGATGTTTTCTTAGATGACTTGACGATAGACTATCTCAGAAATGAGTTATCCACGAATATCGACATTATCGATAATAACTTTAAAAGCCTGCTTGACTACATATTAAAATAAAATTGTAAATTAAATAAATTAAATAAAGTAAATATTAATTATAAATAAAATAAATGATTGACGGGTGAAAGAATGTTAGCAAAAGCTGTAATAATTGGCAGGCCAAACGTTGGAAAATCAACGCTCTTTAACAGGATTATAGGCAAAAGACGCGCGCTCACGCACGAAACTCCTTACCTTACGCGCGATGCGCTCATCGAGGTCGTCGCATGGAACGATATGAAGTTCGAAATTATAGACACGGCCGGAATGGATATTAACGTTAAGAACAAACTTAATACCAGCATTATAGAATTTTTAAAGGTTTATATAGAAAAAGCCGATCTCATATTTTTCGTAGTTGACGGGTTTTCGCAAATCACTCTGCTCGACGATCAGATAGTTAATCTGCTGAGAAAGTCGGGCAAAAAAATAGCCTTGGTAGTTAATAAGGCCGACGATCCGAAGGCCGTAAAATTAAATTTTGAATTCAGCAAGTTCGGTTTTAAAGATGTTTTTTTAGTATCCGCCATTCACGGAAGCGGAGTAGCCGATATTTTAGATTACGCCGCTGATTATTTCAAAGAAATAGGCTTTAAGCCCGTCGCTAAAAAAACCGGCGCGTTAAAGCCTATAGTCGATGAAAAAAAACGCGGCCGTTCGGCAAAAGATAGAGACGCCGCCGCAAAAGCCCTTCTTAAGTCTAAAAAATCTTCAGGGGCCGATGATTACGCAGAGTATGAAGAACTCGAAGAGTTCGATCCGAAGACCGATATCGACGACGACGATCCGGACGCCATTATCGAAAAACAGAAGCTCGAGCACCGCGGCCTTCTGATTAAAAAAGCCATAGATATAGCGCTTGTCGGCCAGCCTAATTCAGGCAAGTCTTCTTATTTGAATAATATTCTCGGCTATCAGCGTACGCTTGTATGTGAAGAACCCGGCACCACGCGTGATTCCGTCGATACGCTAATAACTTTCGAAGGGCGCGAGATCAATTTGATCGATACGGCCGGCGTGCGTAAAAACACTTCTTCATATGATAATATCGAATTCTATTCGGTCAGGCGCTCGATTACGAGTCTTGAAAAAGCCGACGTGGCTATTATTTTAATCGATATAACAAAGGGCATAACCTTTCAGGACAAGCACCTTCTCGACTTAGCCTTCGAAAACGGCAAAGGCGTAGTTTTAGCCATCAATAAGGTCGATCTGGTCAAAAAAAGCGAGTTAGATAAGTTATCTAACGATATAGTCGAATATATCCACAAAGAGTTTCCCGATTCTGCAAACGCGCCTAAATTTTTTATAAGCGCGCAGAAGGGCATCAATTCTTTCGCGCCTCTTCAAAAAGCCATAGAAATATATGAAAAAGCGGTTAATTCAGCTATCACCACCTCGGTTTTGAATTCATATCTTACCGAGATCGTTTCGCTGCATCCGCCTGCCTCGTATAAAGGAAAGCCGCTTAAAATTTACTATTCGACCATAATAGCCCGTACGCCGCCTACTTTTATTTTATTCGTAAACGATCCGGCTTACGTTTCGCGGGCTTACAAGCGTTATATTATAAATAAATTCAGGGCCGCTTTCGAGTTCGAGGGCTATCCGGTCCGTTTAGTTTTTAAAAAGAGCCTTTCGCGCGATAAAGCCGTTGAAAGAGGAAGCGGGCGCAGGAGATAAAAGTATTTAATTATGGATAATTTAAACGAGCTGGTAATATTTTTAGCGGTCAGTTATCTGATCGGGTCCATACCCACCGCTTTTTTATTTGGAAAAATTTTAAAAAATGTCGATATAAGAAAAGAGGGCTCGGGCAATATCGGCGCCTCGAACGCCTTTCGCGTGCTTGGCGCTAAAATAGGCGTTTTAGTAATGGTTTTTGATATTTTAAAGGGTTTTTTCCCTTTGTATCTGGCTAAAGTTAAAATGACGCCCTGCGCGGCTTTTGAAATTTACCTTTTGATAATAGGACTGGCGGCCGTTTTAGGCCACATGTTCCCGTTGTTTTTAAAATTTAAGGGCGGCAAGGGTGTAGCGACTACGGCAGGGGTTTTTCTGGCACTCGCGCCTGAAGCGGCCGGCGTTTGCATATTAATGTGGGTTTTATTGGTCGCGATATCTAAAATGGCCTCGGTGGGATCGATCGCGGCCGCGGCCGCGCTTCCTTTCGCCGTTTATTATATCGAAGGCGCCTCGCTTCTATTAACTTCGGTTTCAGCCGTGATAGGACTTCTTGTAATAATAATGCACCGTAAAAATATTAAAAATTTAATGGCGGGTACCGAACTTAAGATCAATTCAAAAATGAAATGAGAAGATTTAAACGAAGAATAAAATGGGAAATAGAGTTAAGAATAAATAAAGCTGGTGGTTGTTAAAATGAGTTTTGCTCAATCGGTTTCGATAATAGGCGCGGGCGCGTGGGGAACCACGCTGGCTGCGATGATCGCCCGAAAGGGCGTCAAGGTTAAAATATGGGCCTATAAAAAAGAAACCTGTGACGATATTAATAAATTTCGTGAAAATCGCGAATTTTTACCCGGCATTGCCGTCCCGGAAAGCGTTTCGGCTTCGGGCGATCTTGAATTTATTTTAAGCGGCTCGCGCTTCGTCGTGCTGGCTTCGCCGTCACATACGCTCAGGCCGTTATTAAAAAAAATGTCGCCTTACCTGAGCGGTAAAAATGATTTTATATCGGTGGTTAAGGGCATCGAAGAAAAAACTTTTTTAAGCGTATCACAGCTTGTAGAGCAGGAATTTGAATCCATAGCCGGGCTCGAAAAAATAAAAAATAAAATCGCGGTGGTATCGGGGCCGAATCTTGCCCGTGAAATCGCGGCGGGCCTGCCGTCATCGACGGTGGCCGCGGCCAGGCCTAAAAAATTAAGGGACGAAGTTCAGCATCTTTTATCTAACAACCGCTTTCGCGTATATACTTCCGACGATATAGCCGGGCTCGAATTCGGCGGTTCGCTCAAAAATATAATGGCCATCGGGGCAGGTATTTGCGACGGTTTGAATTACGGCGATAACACCAAATCGGCGTTTCTGACAAGGGCGCTTCGCGAGATGGTAATGATAGGCGAGTTGCGCGGGGCGCGCCGCGATACTTTTTACGGTTTATCGGGCGTGGGCGATCTTTTCGCTACGAGTTTTTCGAAATATTCACGCAACCGTTCGTTCGGCGAGAAATTAGCCCGCGGAATGAAGCGCGCCGAGGCGGAAGGCGCGATAACCGGGATAGCCGAAGGCGTGCATACGGCACGCGCGGCTTATCTTTTCGGACAGAAAGAAAAATTAGAATTTCCGGTAATAAATGAAATATACAGCATAATTTACGAGCATAAAGAGCCCGCCGAGTCGGTGATGGCTCTTATGACAAGAACTCTTAAAGGCGAGCTCGAGTGAGGTCTATATGAAAAGGGCTGATAATAAAGGCTTTGATAACGACGAATTATATAATGACGATCCGCGGGAAGACGGTCTGAAAAACACTCCGGCAGGCGGCGTCGAAGAAGACGATACGCAATATGAGGGCGGCGGCTATATGATAAGCGGCGGCATCAGGCGTTACGAAACCGCCGGAGAGGCCGGCGAAGAAGTTGAAGAACAGGAAAGCGCCGCGAAAAAAATATTCGTCTATCTGTCTTACGCTATAATATTCGCCACATTAGTAGCGTTATGCTTTTTTTTATACGAGGTTAAGGTAGTTCTTGACGACCCGTGCGTTCCTAATAACGTTTTTTTTCTTAATGAAAATTTAGGCGGGACGAATTATAAAAATTTAGAACGCGTAGTGTCGGCCATAGCGGATAAAATAGGCCATCGTCCAATTTATTTGAGCGCCGCCGGAAATAATTTCATGATATCGCCCGCTAAAGATATAGATTTTAAGATCAACACCGGCTCGATTTGCGAACAGGCTTTAAAAGTCGGCAATCAGGGCAATTTATTCCAGCGCGTTAAATATAAAATCCGTTTAAAAACCGGCCGTATGAAGTTGAATTTAACCTGCCGTTATTATTTCAACCGGACAAAACTCGAGAATTTATCTTCGATCATAGCCGAAAAATTGAATAAGGCGCCGAAAAGCGCCACTATTATAGAATTTGAGGGCGGATATAAAAAAATCGAAAGAGATTCTCCGGGTATCCGCATCTCGCACGAGGAAATTTACAGACAGTTGAAAAATGAAATATCGCGTCTTTCTTCAGCGAATTTTGCTTTAGCCTCAGTTGATTATGAGTATATAAAGCCGCCGGTAACGCTTGAAGATAAATTAAACCAGCTTAACTCGAACGAACTGATTTCGTCTTTCGAGGCGGATTATATAACGGAGAATCCGAGTATAAAAAATAACGTCGAAAACGCCGCGCGAGTTATGGACGGGCTTATTTTAAAACCGCTCGAAGTTTTTTCGTTCAATAAATTCATGGGCGCGGTTAAATATAAAAATGAGCGCGACGCGGTTATTTTTAATTCCAACAGGTTAGGATTTTTTCCGGACGTTTCAGGCGGCGCAGGCGTGTTTGCTTCAGCGCTGTATAATGCGGTATTATTTACCCGCGTTGAAATACTTGAAAGATATAACCATGCCAATTACGATAAAAATTATGCTTATTGTCCGCCCGGCCGCGACGCGCAGGTTATTTTCGGTTCAAAAGACCTCAAATTCATGCTTAGCAAAAATTCTCAGCCGCTTATTATTTTAAGCCAGGCCGATAGCAAAAAGCTCCGTATTTCGATATACGGCCGCAAACCGTCCGGCGAAACGGTCCAGATCGAAACCGGCGAGGTTAACATAAGCGAGCCGCCGGTCAAAAAATTAAAAGATTATTCAATGAAAAAAGGCGAAGAAAAGGTCGAAAATGAAGGCCTGCCTGGCTATGAAGTAAAAACGGTAAAGATAGTCAGCGTTAACGGCGAGCAGAATTATCGCAGCGTTATATCCACCGACATTTATGCGTCGATGCCGAAGATAATCAGAATCGGCGATTCGGCGGAAGAATAAACGGTTAAACCTTTTTTGAACGCCGTTTTTAAAACGCCTGTGCGCTTTTAAAATATAATGTGTTAAATATAATATTGACTTTTAAGGGGTGTTTATAGTAGAATAAATGAAATTTAATCAAGGACATAAAATGAGACCGGGATGGCCGCATTTATTTATAATTTTAATATTTACGCTTTTTTCAGTTTTAGAGCTTTTTGAAATAAGCACTGCATTCGCCGAGGAATACAGGTGCCAGAAAACTATAGGCGCCTACGGCACTAAAGACGCCGGTCTTTACTATCCGTGCGGAGTGGCTCTCGATTCGGTCGGCAATATTTACGTGACGGACTGGCGGAATAAAAAGGTGAGCAAGTTCAATCAGGAAGGCAAGTTCATATTGAACTTCGAGTCTAAAGCTAAGGTTTATATGAAGTTGAAAGGGCCGGCCGGCATAGCTATCGATTCTAACGACAATATTTTCGTCGTGGATCAGTACGTGGCTAAAGTATTTAAATATAATACTAAAGGCGAATATATCGGCTCTTTTGGTAATTACGGCAGCGCGAGCGGCAAGTTTTTAAATCCGCGCGGTATAGCCTGCGACGGCAACAACAATATATACGTTGCCGACCACGACAATTACCGTGTCCAAAAATTCAGCCCTAAAGGCGAATATATTAGCGAATTTAAATATATGGGCCTGGATACGAAAAAATTAGCCAAGCCGCGCGGCGTGACTTGTGACGCTAACAACAATATTTACGTGGTTTATAGCGATATCAATAAAGTGGCCGTATTTACTCAGGACGCTAAAATGATAGTCGATTACGGCGAAGAAGGCCAGCAGCCGGGCCAGTTTATGAATCCGCGCTACGCCGCCTGCGATAACATCGGCAACGTCTATATAACCTGCTATAAGAACCACAGGGTGCAGAAATTTTCTAAAGACATGAAATTATTGACTTCATTCGGCGAATTCGGTAAGAAAAACGAAAATTTCAGAAATCCCGAAGGAATATGCGTTGACGTGTCGGGCAACGTATTCGTAGCGGACGCTCTTAACGACAGGGTCGCAAAGTGGGAACCGGAAGAGTATATAAAACATTTAAACTGGGCGGCGCTATTCGAAAAAAAAGGAATGCTCGCCGATGCGATAAAAGAATATAACGATATTTTGAAAATACGGCCGCAGGACGCTAAAATAATCGCGGCAATAATAGATTTAAGCCTTAAAGCCGCTAAAAAATGCCAGCTCGATAAAGATATCGAAGGCGCAAAAAAATATTACTCTGAAGTTCTCAAACTTAATTCTTTAAACGAAGTAGCTATCAGGGAAATGAAAGATCTTCAGGAAGGCGGCCGCGAGAAGAAAGAAGAGAAGAAGCAGAATTTCGTGATAGGGCTTCTGGTAGTTCTCGCCGTTTTAATTTCGATGATCATGACTTTTAAAAGCGTATGAGTTTTTTTAATATAATTTGATTGGAGAGCTATAATGGTATTATTCGAGAATCAGCTTTATATAGAGTTTCCATCAAAGAAAGATTTTATAGATTTCGTGTCGAATAAGGTTATTTCCTCTATCAATACTATCGCTCAGGAAGTTCACTCGCAAAACATCAACGATGAAACTTCCATGCCACAGGATTTGAATATATTCGGCTTCGGCATGAATCTTTCCATAGATGAAGCTCTTAAAAATGCCATAGTGCATGGGAACCGGGCTGATCCCCGTAAAAAAGTAGCGCTGTCCTACTATATAAACTCGGAAAAACTCGAAATAATAGTCAGGGACGAAGGGATCGGTTTCGATCATAAAAATTATAAGGCGAACCAGGAGGTTGACGCGGAAGCCGGGCGCGGGCTTCTTTTAATCAATAACTTTATGGATGAAATAAAATTTAATGAATCAGGAAATGAAATTACAATGCTTAAATATTTAGGAAAAAGTAAAACGGCAAGGGAGGACTTTTAATGGAAATAACCACCAAGGACTGTAACGACGTGAAGGTGGTCAGTTTTAAAGGCCGAATTGTCTATGATACCGAAGAAACAGTCAAGCGTGAAACTGAAAAATTAGTGAAAGGCCCGGTTAAAAACTTAGTTTTTAATTTCGGCGAGCTGACTTATATTAACTCGTCAGGACTCGGGCTTTTGATTAACGTTTTAAAACAGATCCGCGCGGCTAAAGGTGACGTAAAACTTTCCAATCTCCGACCGGAGTTAATGGAATTGTTTAAAATTACCAGTTTGAATTCGGTTTTCGACATATCGCCCGATGAAGAAACGGCTGTTAATAAATTCGTTAAAAAATAGCTTTTTGATTCATAATTTATTATATCCGGCCCGGCAATATTATTAAATTGCCGGCGCTGTTTTCCGTTATATTTATGCTGAAATGAGGATAATTATTAATGGGTACTTCGCATATAAGAAACTTTTCGATCATAGCGCATATCGATCACGGTAAATCGACTCTCGCTGACAGGATTTTAGAACTTACCGGCGCCGTGGCGAAACGCGATATGTCCAATCAGCTTCTCGATTCGATGGACTTAGAGCGCGAGCGCGGCATAACCATAAAAGCTTCCGCTGTGCGCTTTGATTATAAGGCTTTATCGGGCGAGACCTATTTGATGAACCTGATAGACACTCCCGGTCACGTCGATTTTACTTACGAAGTGAGCCGCGCTCTGGCGGCATGCGAGGGAGCTCTTTTAGTCGTCGATGCCACTCAGGGAGTCGAGGCGCAGACGGTCGCTAATATGTATCTGGCGCTTGAAAATAACCTCGAAATTGTCCCGGTTATTAATAAAATCGATTTACCTTCAGCCATGGCGGACCATGTTGAAGAAGAAATCGTCAAGGTCCTCGGCATCGATCATATTAAACCGCCTAAAATATCAGCTAAAGAAGGTAAAAATATAGGCGAGGTCCTCGAAAGCATCGTCGCTCATGTGCCGGCGCCGAAGGATAATTCTCATCTTCCTCTTAGGGCGATGGTTTTTGACTCTTTTTACGATTCGTATAAAGGCGTTATCGCTTACATAAGAGTATTCGACGGCGAGATCAAAAAAGGCCAGAGAATTAAATTCATGGCTAATAACAAAGAATACGAGGTTATGGAAACGGGTATGCTGATGCCGAAAATGACTGAAGTGGCTTCACTTTCGAGCGGCCATGTCGGATACGTAGCAGCTAACGTAAAAACCGTAAGCGATTTACGGATAGGCGATACCATCACTTCGGCTGAAAACTCTGCCACGGAGGCTTTAGCCGGTTATAAAGACAGCAAGCCCATGGTTTTTTGCGGAGTATATCCGGTAGATAACACTAAATACGAAGTGCTCAGGGAAGCGCTTACCAAGTATAAGTTAAACGATTGTTCGGTAGTCTTCGAACCCGAAAATTCGGTGGCGCTTGGATTCGGCTTCCGTTGCGGATTTCTGGGGCTTCTTCATATGGACGTTTTTCAGGAGAGAATCGAAAGGGAATACGGTTTGGAAGTCATCACTACTGCTCCTTCCGTCAAATACCGGGTCATTACAAAAGCCGGCGCGGAGTTTTATTTCGATAATCCGGCTAAAATGCCCGATCCGACTGAAATCGAAAGAACTTACGAGCCTTTTATTAAAGCGAGTATTTTTACGCCGAAGGACTATGTCGGCACTATAATGGATCTTACGCGCGAGCGCCGCGGCACTTATTTAAGTATGGATTATATCGACGATAAAAGAGTGACGCTGCATTATGAAATGCCGCTCGCTGAAATGGTAATAGATTTTTACGATAAACTTAAATCCAGAACTAAAGGCTATGCTTCGTTAGATTATGAACTTGGCGAATATAAGGAATCCGACGTGGTTAAAATCGATATACTTCTTAATAACGAGCCTATCGATGCGCTTTCTTTTATAACTCACAAAGATTTCGCTTATCAGCGCTCGAAAATATTGTGTGAAAAATTAAAAAAATCGATACCGCGCCAGCTTTTCGTTATTCCGATACAGGGCGCTATCGGCAATAAAATTATATCGCGCGAGACCATCGGCGCTCTCAGAAAAGACGTTACCGCTAAATGCTATGGCGGCGATATTTCGCGTAAAAGAAAACTTCTCGAAAAACAGAAGGAAGGTAAAAAGCGGATGAAGATGGTCGGCACCGTAGAAATTCCGCAGGAGGCCTTTATGTCGTTACTGCAGATAGGCGAAGAAGAATAAGTGTTTATTAAAAACCGGTTATAAATTTTATTCGGGGGTAATTGTATGGACGGTCAGGATAGGGTAGTAATCAGCGTCATAGGCGTCAACCGCGTCGGCATAGTGTCAAAAATATCTACGGTTGTTTCAGAATTGAATGCGAGCATTCTCGATATATCGCAAACGCTTATAGGCGATTTATTTTCGATGATCATGATTATCGACGTCGCTAAGTCGAATTTAGAATTTAAATTTTTGCGCGAAAAACTCGAAAATGCCGGCAATGAAATGGGAGTTAAAGCTATAGTTCTTCACGAAAACACATTCAGATATATGCACAGGGTTTAACGCGGCTGAAAAAATACAAAAATATAAAAATATAAAAACAAAAAAATAATTGATTATTTGTTTGTTTTCTGTTAGAATGAATCCGTCATTAACAAGCATACGCTAAAAATATATAATAGGTAGTTTTGCTTGTAAGTGTTTTAAATTTCGATAGTTAAGTGCCGTTTGATTAAAAAATCTGTCCGGTTTCACTAAATTATACATACGGATACCGGTTATTATTTTCGTAAGACGCCGGATGATTCAGCCGGCCGTTATTATTGGAATGTTAAAGATTTTAGTTGTGGGCGGCATTAAAATATGGAAAATAAACAAATAAATTCTGACGGCAGAACGGATATGGCGAAAAAGTTTTTAAACGATTCGCTTTCTTTATTGATTCAGGCTGATATTTCATCTGCCGATTTTTCGGATCTTATTACCCGTATTAAATTAAATATCGACGAGGCTCTTAAACTTTCTTCTTCGCCTTCTGAAACCGACCTGTTGTCGGTTTCTTTAAATTCGGCCAGCTCGATTTTGTATGAAACCGACCCGGAGGTAGTTAAGGTATTGGTCGAACTGCTTGAAAGTTCTCTCGCTAAAGCCATCGAGCATTTCGACGCTCTCGAGATTGCGGCGGAAAGTTCGGCGGGCGGGGAAGCGCCTGAAGGCGAAAAGGTCAAGCCTGAAACGGTTAAAGATAAAAATGCCGAGCGCGAAATATTGCTTACTTTTATTGACGAATGCGGCGAACATATACAGGCGGCCGAAGAGTCGCTCATGAAACTTGAAGAAGATCCTTCACGCTTGGATTCGCTCAATGACGTTTTTCGTTCATTTCATACCATAAAGGGTTCGGCGCATTTTTTGAAGTTTAAAAATATATCCGAATTCGCACATGAAGCTGAAAATTTTTTGAGCGAAATACGCGAAGGCAAAGTTAATTTCAATAAAACTAACCTCGAACTGGCTTTTCGTGCGATCGACGAATTAAAATTGCTTGTAGCCGAAGTTAAGGCTAACGGCAAGGATTCCAAAAGCCCCGATTATCAAAGATTAATGTCCGCCTTCAAAAAGGGCGGAACGGAAGGAACGGAGGCAGAGACGGCGAGTGCCGCGTCGCAGGTTGTTTCGGTTCCTCTTACCGCCGAAGAACTCGCTAAAAAAGTAATCGGCGATCTTGAACATATATCTAACTCTTTGATGCAGGCTGAAACCGACGATCTTAAAACATTTATAAATCTAAAAAAATCATTAGACAGCGTCGCTAAAGATTGCAAAGACGAAGTAGCCGTTTCGGTAATAGAGGCGGCGAGCCTTCAGCTCGATGAAATTATTACCAACGCCGGCGATGATTGCTTTCAAATAGTCAGCGTAGCAAGCGCAATGATTGAATCGTGCATAACCCATCTCGAAGGCCGGATCTCGGACCAAAAGCCTAAAGCGGCCGCGGCTGCGGCTAAGGCCGTCAGTAAGCCAAAGGCCGTGCCTGTGGCTGAAAAAATCGAAAAAACCGCGGTTGAATCGGCAGTCGAAGTCGTTGCGGTTGAGGACGCGCCGTTAATCGAGGTCAGCTTTGAATTCGAACCGGACAGTATCGACCGTGAAATGTTTTTGACCTTTATCGATGAATGTCTTGAACATATTCAGGCTTCTGAAGAGGCGCTTTTAAACTTAGAAAATAATCTCGAAGATATAACTTCGATAAACACGGTTTTCAGGGCTTTTCATACGGTAAAAGGCTCTTCGTCGTTTCTCGGCCTCGCGGGCGTCACGGAATTAGCTCATCACGCCGAATCGCTTCTCGTTAAAATACGCGACAAAGAAATACCTTATAATAAAAGTTTTGCCGATATCTGCCTCAGATCGGTCGATATATTAAAAACGCTTATCGTCTCGCTTAAAACCGGAGATTATAAAAAACCTGATAACTACGACGATCTGCTGCGGCTTTTAATGAGTCCTGAATTAAAGAAAGGAATCGTTCCGCAGTATGCGGCAGCGCCGAAAGTCAAGCAGGTTTCCTCTGCCGCTGCCCCGGTTATAACCGCAGCCGTTTCATTAAAATCGCCGGTTGAATCATCCGCTGATGCGCCGTCCGTTAAGATAATCGAAAACGCCCCGCAGGCAAGCGCATCAACTGTCACGGCGCCGGTTAAGCCCCCCGTGGAGGCGCATGAAGCTAAAAAACCTGCAGTTTCCTCAAATGATGAAGAAGAATCTACGGTCCGCGTTAAAATTGCGCGAATCGATAAACTTATAGATATGGTCGGCGAGCTCGTTATTTCGCATTCGATGGTCGCCCAGGATGATGCCATGGTAAACGGCGCTAATCATTTACTCGCTAAAAAAGTGATGCAGTCGGGAAAAATTATTCGTGAACTGCAGGACCTCAGCATGACTATGCGCATGATACCGTTCCGCGCTACTTTTCAAAAAATGGCCCGCGCGGTGCGCGATATTTCCGGTAAAAACGGCAAAGCGATAGATTTTATAACTTCCGGTAAAGAAACCGAAGTGGATCGCAATCTCGTAGATATAATCAACGACGCGCTCATGCACATGGTAAGAAACTCCGTAGATCACGGTATCGAGCCGTCCGAAGTAAGAAAGCAGGCGGGCAAGCCTGAAAAAGGCCGCGTGGTACTTTCCGCGTTCCATTCCGGCGGCAACGTCGTAATTGAAATAAAAGACGACGGCAAGGGACTCGATCGTCCTAAGATCGTTAAAAAAGCCATCGAAAAAGGACTGATTAAATCTGACGAAAATATGAGCGATTCGGATGTTTTCAATCTCGTCTTTCTGCCGGGATTTTCCACTGCCGATCAAATTACCGATATATCCGGCCGCGGCGTGGGCATGGATGTCGTTAAAACTTCCATAGAATCCCTTCGCGGGAGAATCGATATAACTTCGATGCCCGGCAACGGATGCTGTTTTTCGATTAAAGTGCCGCTTACTCTCGCGGTTACCGACGGTATGCTTATAAAGGTCGGATCGCAGCGTTATATAATACCTACGGCAAATATCTATCTTACTTTCAGGCCTAAAATCGAAGACATATTTACGATGGCCGGCCGCGGTGAAATGGTAATGCTCCACCAGAAGATGATTCCGGTTTTCAGGCTGCATAAAATATTCAATATATCCGGCGCGGTTGAAAATCCATGGGAATCTTTGTTTGTAGTCATTGACGACGGCGATAATAAACACTGCGCGGTGCTTGTAGATGAACTTCTTGGCCAGCAGCAGATAGTGGCCAAACCGCTCGGCAGCGCGCTCGGTAAGATCGAAGGCATTTCCGGGGGCGCGATACTCGGCGACGGCAAGGTCGGTCTGATAATAGACACTAAAGAAATAGTCAGCATAGCCCGTCAGATGGCCGGCGTTCAAATCAAGCAGATCGCTTAAAAAAATCGAATGTAGTAATTTACAAATAAATCCGTAAATTATCAGATAAATTAATACATAATAAATAAATAAAGTAATTTTGTAAATTGGGAAGGATGAAATCAAGATGAGCGAAGAAATCAATAAAAATTCCGGATTCGGTTCCATCGCCGCGGCCGTGAAAAAAATCGAGGGCGGCAAGTTTCTTACTTTCTATCTCGGCAATGAAGAATACGGCATTCAGATACTTAAAGTTCAGGAAATAATAGGCATAATGGAAATTACGCCCGTACCGCGAACTCCCGACTTTATAAAAGGTGTCATTAATTTACGAGGCCATATAATTCCTATTATTTATCTAAGGTCCAAGTTCGGTATGCCTCAGATCGAAAATACCGAACAAACGTGTATAGTCGTGGTTAAAACCAGAAATCTTATAATGGGCCTTATAGTCGATAGAGTTTGCGAAGTTTCCGATATTCCGACTAACGATATCGATGAAGCGCCGTCGTTCGGCACATTCGTCAATACCGAATATATTCTGGGAATAGGAAAGTTTGCCAATAAAGTTAAATTGCTCTTAGACATAGATAAGGTCATTACCGCTCAGGAGTACGACGGGATTGCCAAAATAGTCCAGAGCGCTAATTAAGCGGCGTTAACGATAAAACGGGTTTCAAACGAATAAACAAATCGTTAATAAATTATTAATTTACAGTCAGTAAAATTATGGAGGTCGTAATGGAATCATTGAAAAGCAGGTTAATGCTTACGGGTTCATTCATTATTTTTTTTCCGATGTTAGTAACGCTGGGCGCGCTTTATTTTACGGGCGCGCTTAAATTATCCATATTACTCGCGGTATCTGGCGGCGCCATAGTAGGTTTAGCCGCGGCGCTTCTTGCCATCGAAAAAATTATTGCTTCAACCGTTAAACTTAATTCCGCCGTTGAAAAAATTTCGAAAGGCGAAACCGTTAAAGCCGTCGCGGCCGATAAGAGCGATTATTTTTATTCGATAATCGAAAACTTGAATCAGATGATCAATAACTGCGATAATTTTAAAAAAGATATCGGCGCGGTTATGGACGGACTCGTTAACGGCGATACCACATTCAGCGTTAACTTGAATCAATATGACGGTAATTACCGCTTTGCGCTCGAAAAAATAATCGATTCATGTAAAAAAGTCAACGAACCGCTCGGCGTTATAAACGGTGTTATCGATAAAATAAGCAAAGGCGATATCACCGGCGAGCGTATTAACGTCGAAACTAAAGGCGCAATGGCCTCGCTTAAAAATAATACCAACTTATTGCTCGGTACTATAGATAACCTTTTAAATGAAGTTAAAGTTGTTTGTATAGCAACTATTTTCGAGGGCAAGCTCGATAAGCGCGCTAATGTTTCGCTGTTTAGCGGCCGCTGGGCGCGTTTAGTCACCGGCATAAACGATATAGTAAACACTTTCGTTAAACCGCTTACGCTTTCATCCGATTATATAACCTCTATCAGCAACGGCAATATTCCGGCTAAAATTACCGAGGAGTATAAGGGCGATTTCAATATACTTAAAAATTCATTCAATCTTTGCATCGGTAATCTCCAGTCGATGATAAAAGAAGTCAACGACCTTACTCACGCGGCGGCTGACGGCAATCTCAAAAAAAGAGGCAATGCCGATAAGTATGAGGGCGCCTATCGTGAAATTATATCCGGCATCAATCAAACTCTTGATTCCGTTATTAACCCGATAAGTAAAATGAATGAATATTTAGTTCAGCTCAGCAAAGGTGAAATAGCGGGTAAAATCGAAGACGATTGCAAGGGCGATTTCTGCGAGCTTAAAGACAGCCTTAATAAACTTATAACGACGCTCGACAACCTTTTAAACGAAGTTAAAGTTGTTTGTATAGCCACTATTTTCGAAGGCCACATAGATAAACGCGCTAACGTTTCGCTTTTTTCGGGCCGCTGGGCAAAGCTCGCTTCGGGCATAAACGATCTAATAAACGCTTTTGCGAATCCTCTGAAGATGTCGGCAAGTTATATTACCCAAATAGGAAGCGGCACGATACCGCCGGTAATCACTGAAGAATATAAAGGCGATTTCAATTTAATCAAAAATTCTTTTAATAGTTGCATAGGTAATTTAAATAACCTGACGGTCGAAGTCGAATCGCTTACGCATGCGGCTACTGACGGTAAATTGAAAACGCGCGGCAACGCCGATAAATTTGAAGGCGTTTATAAGGAAATAATAGTGGAAATAAACAGCACGCTCGACGCTATCGTCAATCCGCTTAACGTCGCCGCCGATTACGTTGCGAAAATAAGCAAAGGCGAGGTTTCCGAAAAGATCACCGCCGAATATAAGGGCGATTTCAACGATATTAAATTAAACCTTAACAGTCTTATAAATACAGTTGATACGATGCTTAACGAGATCAAGACTATATGCATCGCTGTCATATTCGAAGGCAAGCTCGATAAACGCACCAGCGTTTCACAATTTTCCGGCCGCTGGGCCAAACTCGCTTCGGGCATAAACGATATCGTAAATTCATTGGTTAACCCGTTGAAAGTATCTTCGGATTACCTTCTTAAAATAAGCCAGGGCGAAATACCTTCAAAAATAACCGACGAATATAAAGGTGATTTCAACGAAATAAAAAATAGTATCAATACATGCTTAGATACTTTGACTTCTCTTATTATAACCGACGGCGGAGCGGCGCTTCAGGCGGCCGCCGATAAAGATCTTACCGCTCGCGTTAAAAAGAACTACAGCGGTTTATATGATAAAATGAAGGAAAATATTAATTCGCTTATCGCGAATCTGGAAGAAATGTTTAAAGACATAGGCGCTAACGCCGAAAACGTATCGTCTTCGTCGAGCCAGATCAGTAAAGGCGCTCAGGCCCTCGCCCAGGGCGCATCCGAACAGGCGAGCGCTCTCGAAGAAGTATCGAGCAGTCTTCACCAGATGAATTCTATGGCTAAACAGAACGCCGCTAACGCCAAAGAAGGCCAGAACCTCACGACCAGTGCCCGCAGCAGCACGGAACGCGGCGTTGACAGCATGAAAAAAATGTCGGTTGCCATAAACCAGATCAAGGATTCGTCGAATAATACGGCCAAAATATTAAAAACCATAGACGAAATAGCTTTTCAAACCAATCTTCTCGCTTTGAACGCGGCCGTAGAAGCGGCGCGCGCAGGCGATGCGGGCAAGGGTTTCGCCGTAGTCGCCGACGAAGTTAGAAACTTAGCCATGAGAAGCGCGGAGGCCGCTAAAAATACGGCGCGCATGATAGAAGAATCCGTTAAATACGCCAATAACGGCGTCGGCATAAACGAGGAAGTAATGAAAAACCTCGATGAAATCAACATACAGGTAAAAAAAGTGAATGAATTTATGTCCGAGATATCTGCCGCTTCGGAACAGCAGAGCGAGGGCATTAACCAGATCAATACGGCTGTAGCTCAGATGAATCAGGTAACCCAGCAGAACGCCGCTTATTCGGAAGAGTCGGCGAGCGCTTCGCAGGAACTTACCTATCAGGCCGACCAGATGAAAAATATGATAATGCAGTTTAAGCTCAGCAGCGTTAAAACAAAGGTAATGACGGGCGGTTTCGATTATAATTCAGTCCCCGGTTATAACAGGCGTCCGGCGGTTCAGCCGGCGGCGCCGCCCGCCGCGCAGGCGCCCCACATGAAAAAAGACTTCGGCGATTTTGAAAACTATCAGGCGTCTTCTAAAAGCGTCGAGGCCGATCCTAAAAAAGTGATACCGTTCGAAGACGATTCCAACGTGCTGCATGAGTTTTAAAGGGATTAACGATCCGTCGTCAGGATGGCTATAAATGGAATACATTTCGGCTAAATTAAGCGATTATGAATTCGACAGAATATCCGGCTTAGTGTATTCGCTTTGCGGAATAAACCTCGGCAGCGGAAAGAAAGAATTAGTGACCGCCCGTCTCGCAAAAAGACTTAATGAGCTCAAACTTCAGAGTTATGACGCTTACCTCAAGTATTTAAGCGGCGACGAGAGCGGTTACGAGCTGCTGCAGCTTATAGACGTAATAACTACGAACGTAACCAGCTTTTTTCGTGAAATGCACCATTTCGATTATATCAGGGAGCATATCCTGCCTGAATATAAAATTAAATCGGAAAAGATCCGTATCTGGAGCGCCGGCTGTTCATCGGGTGAAGAGCCTTATTCGATGGCCGTTCTACTTTTTGAAGAAATCGGCAATCTTATGCTTCGCGACGTGAAAATATTAGCTACCGACATATCCACTAATATACTGGCAAAAGCTAAAGAAGGAGTTTATGACAGGCAGTTGGTTAACGGTGTGCCGAAAACTCTGCTTGGTAAATATTTTGATGCTTTTAAGGAGCCGGATGAATACGGAAGGCCGGTTTATTTATATAAAGTAAAAGTTGATATAAGGAGCGTCGTGCGTTTCGCGAGGCTTAACTTAATGGAAGACTGGCCCATGAAGGGGCCGTTTAAAATTATATTCTGCCGCAACGTTATGATTTATTTCGATAAAAAAACTCAGGAAAAATTGGTCGGCAAGTATTACGGCCTTCTTGAAACCGGCGGCCATTTATTCATAGGCCATTCCGAAAATTTATCGTCTATTTCGCATTCGTTTAAATATATTCAGCCGGGGGTGTATTTAAAATGTTAAAAGTCGTTGGTATGGCTGATATGAAGGTATCTAACGCCGATGGCGATGTGATCGTTACTTACGCGCTCGGCAGCTGCATCGGGCTTACAGTTTACGATCCTTTCGCTAAGGTCGGAGCCATGCTGCATGCTATGATGCCCGATTCAAAAATAGACCCGCGGCTTTCTGAAGAAAATCCCTTTGTCTTCGTGGATACCGGATTGCCTCTGCTTATAGGCGAATGTCTTAAATACGGCGCTAAAAAAGAATGCCTTCAATTAAAAGCGGCGGGCTGTTCCGCTCTTAAAACCGGCCATTTTTTCAAGATCGGATATAAAAATTTTAATTGTCTGAATGATCTATTGAGTTCTTATAATTTATCGCTTCATGCTTATGAC
The DNA here is from genome assembly GCA_964436235.1 of uncultured bacterium. Classification (GTDB taxonomy): domain Bacteria; phylum Muiribacteriota; class UBA9980; order UBA9980; family UBA9980; genus UBA9980. Next base: position 24,316 of record CAYTCW010000017.1, on the reverse strand, counting down.
GTGGGCGGCGCCGCTTCGCGCACGATGAAATTAGCAATTTCGGACGGCGAGGTTCTCGTTGAAGATAACCGCAAAAAAATAAAATTATAAATTCGGGGGAATTAAATTGATTAAAGTATTGATAGTAGATGATTCTGCGGTAGTCAGAAAAGTGCTGACAGAAGAGCTTTCTAAATTCAGCGATATTTCGGTTATCGGAACCGCTCCTGATGCTTACGTGGCGCGCGAAAAGATAGTTAAGTTAATGCCGGACGTTATCACTCTCGATATTGAAATGCCGCGTATGGACGGCCTCACTTTTTTGGAAAAATTAATGACGCATTTTCCGATACCCGTGGTCATAGTGAGCTCGCTCGCTCCCAAAAACAGCGATAACGCAGTGCGTGCGATGCTTCTCGGCGCGGTGGAGATAGTCAATAAAAGCGGTTCGCAGTATTCGCTTCCTGACGTTGCCGGAAATCTTGTGCGCGCTATCCGTAATGCCGCGGGAGCTAAAGTTTTTGCGCGCGGCGCGAATTCGGGCGCCGTATCGCAGGCTAGAGCCGTCAATTCTCGTCCAGCCATTAATCCGCAAAACGATATCAAACTTCAAACTACGCATAAAATTATAGCCATAGGGGCTTCTACCGGCGGAACGCAGGCCACCGAGGCCGTTTTAAAATCGCTGCCGCTCAGTTCTCCGGCCATTATTATCGTCCAGCATATGCCGGAGGGCTTTACCAATTTTTACGCTAAAAGGCTCAACGAAGTATGCGCGATAGAAGTGCGCGAGGCGAAAGACGACGATTATCTCGTGCCGGGCATGGCGCTTCTCGCGCCGGGCGGAAAACACATGGTGCTGCATAAAAGCGGCGCGCGTTACTTCGTTAAGCTGAAAGAAGGCCCGCCGGTTCATCATCAAAAACCAAGCGTCGATGTATTATTTCAATCGGTGGCGCGCTCGGCCGGCAAAAACGCCGTCGGCGTGATACTTACCGGAATGGGCTCTGACGGCGCTGACGGCCTTCTTGAAATGAAAAAAAACGGCGCGCATACCATCGCGCAGGATGAAAAAACATGCGTGGTTTTCGGAATGCCCAAAGAAGCCATTAACGCAGGCGCCGTTGATGAAACTTTGCCCATCGACGATATCGCGCGCGCGATGCTCGAGGCTTCGGCCAAATAAAGAGTAAGATATGTTTTGACACTTCGTTTAAAATATGATAAAATTTCATATTATGAATGAAGCTTTTCACGCGCGATTAAACGATAAACTCAAAAATATCAAATATCTGGCAATCGATATGGACGGGACTTTATTGCCCGACGATAAAAATATACCCGATTTCACCTTCGATGTGCTTTGCGAGGCCCGCGCCGCCGGCTATACGCTCTGTATATGCACGGGACGTTCCTTTAACGGTGTTTATAAATACGAACGGCTCAGAAGCATTATAAGCTATTACGTATGTTTCGAAGGCGGTTATATAGTCGATAACACCGATCCTTTCAATCCCGTTATTATCCATAATTATTGCATACCGCAAAAAGAAGTTTCATCTATTATCGACGCGTGCCGGGAGGCGGGCGTTATGCTCGCGCTTTTATCCGATGGCGAAGGTTTTTGCCTCAATTGCGACGACGAAGTATTTTCGAGCGTCAGAATATGGGGCGCGGTTCCTAAAGTTATCGGCTACGAAAATATAAACGAAGCAGCCGCCGGCCGCCGTGTATATATAGCGTTGATCTACGGCGGGCGCGACCAGATAAATTGCGTGTGGGACAACTTTTCAAAAGAAATTAAGGGCGGTTTCGATATTATAAACACTTATCTCGACTTTAAAGATATTCATCATCTCGTACTTAAGGCGCCCGGCGTCAATAAATGGAACGGAATATCGCGCGTGCTCGATTTAAACGGGGTCAAAGCCGATAATTTAATAGCCTTCGGCGACTGGCACAATGATTTTGAAATGATAAAAAACGCAGGAGTGGGCGTCGCCATGAAAAACGCCGACCGCGCGATAATCGAAGCAGCCTTAGTTATCACTAATCATAATAACAACGAAGAAGGCGTGGCTAAATTCATAAAAGAAAAATTATTCGCGACGCGCGAAAACGATTTATAAGTTTATAAAGTAATAAAATAAAAGTTTAAAAATAACGCGGACTGGATTTGAGTTGAAATGAAAATTTTAGTTACGGGCGCGGCAGGTTTCATAGGATTTCATCTTGTGAAAAAACTTGCCGGCAGAAATGATGAGATCGTCGGTCTTGATAATATCAACGATTATTATGACCTTAATTTAAAATATGCCCGCCTTAAAGAGACGGGAATAGAAAAAAGCGGTATTGAATACGGGCGTGAAGTTCAAAGCGCGGTTTACGAAAATTATAAGTTCATTAAATTAAATATCGAAGACCGCGATGCAGTGAGCGCTTTATTTAAAAAAGAAAAATTCGGCGCGGTGTGTAATCTTGCCGCCCAGGCGGGCGTTCGGTATTCGCTTATAAACCCGGGCGCGTATATCGATTCGAATGTATCAGGATTCGTTAATGTTCTTGAAGCCTGCCGGCATAACGGCGTCGGGCATTTAGTTTACGCTTCAAGTTCTTCGGTTTACGGCCTGAACGAACGGATGCCATTTTCAACTTCGGATAGCGTAGATCATCCTGTATCGCTTTATGCGGCGAGCAAAAAAGCTAATGAACTTATGGCGCACACTTACAGTCATTTATTCAATCTGCCGACTACCGGCCTTCGTTTCTTTACCGTTTACGGCCCTTTCGGAAGGCCCGATATGGCGCTTTTTCTTTTCAGCCGGGCGATAATCGAAAATAAGCCTATCGACGTTTATAACCGCGGCGATATGAAGCGTGACTTTACTTATATCGACGATATTATCGAGGGCGTGACGCGCGTGATAGACCGTCCGGCCGTTAAAGATGAAAATTGGAGCGCAATGCGTCCCGATCCTCAGAGCAGCCGCGCGCCTTATAAACTATATAATATCGGAAACGGACGGCCGGTAAAATTGATGGATTTTATAGAGGCGGTCGAAGAAAATCTCGGAAAAAAGGCAGTTAAAAACATGCTTGAAATGCAGCCGGGCGACGTTTATGCCACCTGGGCCGATACGGACGCCCTCTGTAAAGATTTTGATTACCGGCCGGCTACGGACATAAAGGACGGCGTTAAAAAATTCATTGAATGGTATATTAAATTTTACGGAGTGAAGTTATGAAAAAATCAGCGCTTAAAAGCGGTAAAATTAAAATAGGCGTCATAGGCTTAGGTTATGTCGGCCTGCCGTTAGCCGTCGAATTCGGCCGGTTATACGAAGTGACGGGTTTTGATATCTGCGAAAACCGCGTTGCAGAGCTTAAAAAGGGCGTCGATAAAACCCTGGAAGTCGCGGGCGGCGAATTAAAAAAATCGGCTTATTTAAAATTCACTTCCAAAGAATCCGATTTAAAAGACTGCAATTACTATATCGTCAGCGTTCCCACCCCGGTCAATGATCATAAAATACCCGATCTGGGACCGCTTTTAAGCGCCTGTGAGACGGCAGGCCGGCTTCTGGCGAAAGGCGATATAGTCATATTTGAATCTACCGTGTATCCGGGCGCTACGGAAGAAGACTGCGTGCCGGTCCTCGAGAAATATTCGGGGCTTAAATTCAACCGTGATTTTTATTGCGGTTACAGCCCGGAACGGATCAATCCGGGCGATAAAAAACATACGCTCGTAAACATCAAAAAGGTGACTTCCGCTTCTACGCCCGCCGCTGCGGCTAAGGTTGACGCTCTTTACAAATCGATAATAACGGCCGGCACTCATCTGGCGCCTTCAATTAAAGTTGCTGAGGCCGCGAAGGTAATCGAAAATTCTCAACGCGATATTAATATAGCTTTTATAAACGAGCTTTCAAAAATATTCAATAAAATGAATATAGATACGGGCGCCGTGCTCGCGGCCGCCGCGACTAAATGGAACTTTCTTCCATTCAAGCCGGGCCTCGTCGGAGGGCACTGTATAGGCGTCGATCCTTATTATTTAACCTATAAGGCGCAAAGTCTCGGATATATACCCGAAATAATACTCGCGGGCCGCCGTTTAAACGATAATATGGGCGGTTACGTGGCAAATCAGATCATAAAATTGATGATAAAAAAAGAAATTTTGATCAATAAGTCAAAAGTTTTGGTATTAGGAATGACGTTTAAAGAAAATTGCCCCGATATACGCAACTCGCGAGTTATAGATATAATTAACGAAATGCGCGAATTCGGAGCCGAGGTCAGCGTATTCGATCCCTGGGCCGATGCGGCGGAAGTTTACAAAGAATACGGCGTGAAATTAATTAAAGATATTAAAAATCAAAAATATGACGCGGTGGTTCTGGCGGTGGCGCATGAAGCCTTCGCCTCGATGGATATGGAGTCGTTAAAAAAGAAAAAATCGGTAATATACGACGTAAAAGGCTTTTTAAATATAAGCGTCGATGGAAGGCTGTAATAAAATGAAAGCTATTATTTTAGCCGGGGGCGCCGGTACGAGACTGCATCCGATAACTAAGGCAGTTTCAAAACAACTGCTTCCGGTTTATGACAAGCCCATGATTTATTATCCGCTTTCGGTGGTTATGCTTGCGGGTATCAGAGAGGTTCTTTTAATTTCGACGCCTGAAGATCTGATTAAATTCGAACAGCTTTTAGGCGATGGAAGCCGATTCGGCATTTCAATTCAATACGCCGCGCAGGCGGCGCCGAACGGAATCGCCGAAGCGTTTATAATAGGCGAAAAGTTCATAGGCGGCGATTGCGTTTGCCTGATACTCGGCGATAATATATTTTACGGGTTTTCATTTAGCGATATGTTGAAAAAAGCGGCCTCGCTCAAAGAAGGCGCCGTGGTATTCGGTTATTACGTAAAAGATCCGCAGCGCTATGGAGTCGTTGATTTTGACGATAATATGAAGGTATTGTCAATAGAGGAAAAACCTCAAAAACCTAAATCGCATTATGCGGTAACGGGGCTTTATTTTTATGATAATAAAGTCGTCGAGATAGCTAAAAATATAAAACCGTCAGCGCGCGGCGAACTTGAAATAACCGACGTTAACAACTCTTATTTAAGGGCTGGCGCGCTTAAGCTCGAATTAATGGGGCGCGGTATGGCGTGGTTGGATACCGGCACGCACGAAAGCCTTTTAGAGGCGAGCGTATTTATCGAAACCATCGAGCACCGTCAGGGCCTTAAAATAGCCTGCCTTGAAGAAATAGCTTATAATAGAGGATATATCGACCGTCAGAAACTTTTAGATTACGCGGCCGAGCTTAAAAATAACCAGTACGGACAATATCTGTCGCAGATAGCTGAAATGAAACCCGCACTGAAATAAAATCTTTTTGATGCGTCCCGGCGCCTATAAATTGTAATTGACTTTTACCGGATAATATAATAGAATATAGCCTATGATACAACCATTGAGCGGCAACGTAAAAATAAACCGTTTTACCGATAATCGTCTTATATTGGGGCTATTGCTTGTCGTGCTCCTGCTTTTGACGGCGATAGTCGATGATAAGTTCGATAAACCTAAAGTGGTCGAGTTTTATGACGGGCTTAAAACTCATGTGGTTAAAACTTATGAAAACGACGTCGATTCTTTTTTAAGAAGTCAAAATATATCTCTTTCAAAAAGCGATATATTATTGAATTCTCTTTCCGAACTTTTAGTTGATTCGATGGAAATACGCCTGATAAAAGTCAGTGAAGAAATTACTATCGAAGAAGAAACGATTAATTATAAACAGCTTATGATAGCATCCATTCATATTCCGGTCGGCGTAATTTATGAGTTAAGGCCCGGCCGGGCAGGGTTGAAGAAAAATTATTATAAACTTACGCGGCAGAATTCAATTCAAAAATCAAGGCAGCTTCTTGGCGAAGTAGTTTGTGAAAGACCGGTTGATCGTGTTATATTGTGTGCGCCCGGTTCTTTGCGCGAAGCCGCAGTCACTTCGCCGGCCGTGCCTATGACCGTAACCGTTACGCTTGCAAATGATCTACAGGCCCGCTGGAACGAAGCGCTCGGAGATAACGGCGCGATGCTTGGAATAGTTTTTTTTCCGGCCGGCGTTATCAGGGAAAATTCTATAGTTGAAATTGAAGGTTACGGAAGGTTTATAGTAAAAAACGAGGCCGGCAAAAGCGCAGGCCAGGAATCGGTCAAGGCGGCGCCGGCTTCGGCCCTTCCGCTTAATATAAAGCTCGTCATGTCCGCTGAAATGTCGAAGAATTTAAGCGTGCGTAAAAAAAACGCGGCATTGAGGCTTATTTAGTTTTGTAAAATAGCAGGCGGCGCATATGTTTCTATATGATGAAAGTTGAATATAAAATAAAAATAAATGAATGCAGGTGAAAATATGCCAGTTAAAAAAATCGCTAAAACTCCGCGGAAGAATAAAACTACAGGCCAGTCTTCTTTAGCGGCGGAAAAGAAAATTTCGAACCCCGGCGAATTATTTAATTTAATTAAATACCTCGAAACCGAAAAAGTCGATGAATTCGAGTATAGCGAGGCCGATTTCAGCGTCAGTTTAAAAAGAACGGTAAAAAACGATTTAAATAATAATGCCGGTTTTGATGCGGGCGTGTTCAATATGCTCGTAAACAGGCCTGCACCGGCGAGCGTTCAGACTCAGTCTCAGGGCGCGGCGGAAAAAATCGAAAGTAAAAAAGCCGAGCCGCCCGCCGAGGACGAAAGCGGATTTAAATTTATAGAATCGCCTATTATAGGCACATTTTACCGCGCTCCTTCGCCGAGTTCGCCCGCTTATGCGGAAGCCGGCCAGCGGGTAAAAAAAGGCCAGGTAGTCTGCATAGTCGAGGCCATGAAGCTGATGAACGAAATTAAATCCGAATTCGACGGCGTTATTGAAAGAATTTGCGTCGAAAACGGCACTTTAGTACAGGCAAAACAACGCCTGTTTTATGTTACGGCCGAATAATTTTTGGGGTCGGGTTAATTTTTATTTTATTTAATTTTCAAGGAGTACTTTTATGTATGACAATGTTTTTGACGTTATAGTTTTAGGCGGCGGCCCGGGCGGATATACGGCGGCCATCAAGGCGGCCCGCGCCGGCATGAAGACGGCGCTTATAGAGGCCGATAATCTCGGCGGCACCTGTCTTAACCGCGGCTGCATACCCACCAAGGCGCTTCTTGCCTCGGCGCACGCTTATCATGAAACTAAAAAAGCCCACGAATTCGGCGTCGAGTGCGAAAAAATATCCTTCAGCCTCGAAAAAATAATGAAGCGCAAAGACGATATAGTCTCCAAACTGCGCGACGGCATAGCGCATCTTATAAAAGCCAATAAAATAACTCATATAAAAGGATTCGGAAAGATAACCGGAGAGCATAGCGTTTCCGCCGGCGAAGCCGGAAATTTCACTTTTAAAAAACTGATTGTGGCCACCGGGTCGAAACCCCTTAATCTTCCTTTAATGCCGCCTAATTCGCCTTATATGATAAACTCCGATCAGGCGCTTAACCTTACTAAACTTCCTAAGAAACTTCTCGTAATCGGCGGCGGCGTTATCGGCGTCGAAATGGCTAATTTTTTCGCATTTTTAGGCGTAAGCGTATGCATAGTCGAACTTATGCCTCAGTTGCTGCCTTCAGAAGACGCTTCTATAGCTAAACGCCTCGCTTCGATATTTAAAAAATACGGCATAACAGTTAAAACCGGCAAAAAAGTATCCGAAATTAAAGAAGACCGCGCGGCCGGCTGCGTTATAGTAAAACTCGAGGGCGAAAACGATCACGCGAGCTTCGATATGGTTCTTCAGGCGGTCGGCCGTTCAAGAAATATAAGCGATATAGGCCTTGAAAAAGCATCGGTTAAAACCGACGGCAAAAAAATAGTCGTCGATCAATATTTTCAGACTTCAAACCCCGATATTTTTGCCATTGGCGACTGCGCTTCAGATATAATGCTGGCCCACCTGGCTTCGCATCAGGCAATAACGGCCGCTTATAACGCCTCCTGCGCGTCGCGCGAGCAAATGCACGCGCTTGCAGCCTTAGTGCCGTCCTGCGTTTATACCATTCCCGAGGTCGCCTCATGCGGCATTAGCGCCGATAAAGCTAAAAAAGCAGGTATCGAAACCGTTTCCGGCAAATATATGTTCAATATGCTCGGCCGGGCCATGTGCATGCAGGCAAATGAAGGATTAGTAGAGATTTTCGCCGATTCGGCCACTCAGAAAATAATCGGCGCTAACATTCTGGGACCTTCGGCTACGGAGCTTATATGCTGCGTACAGTCCGCCATGGCGTCCGGATTGAGCGCGAAGGAATTTTGCGAAAAAATGATATTCGCGCATCCGACGCTTTCGGAAGCTATGGGCGAGGCTTTCGCCGATATTTTCGGCGGGGCGGTCCATACGGCGCCGCCTTTGCGTTAGGGGCGCATGATATGTCCACGCTATTTTCCCGTTACCGTAAATATTTAGGCCATAAAGAGCAGCTTCCTTATTACGGGCTATACGAAGGCAACACTCCTCTTGTCCGTTCGAAATCCTTAGGCGGCGAACTCGGCGATAACATCAATCTTTTTTTCAAGCAGGAAAACGTTAATCCGTCTTATTCATTTAAAGACAGGGGCGTTTCAAATGCCGCCGCAGCGGCCCGCTACAAAGGATGCCCCGGCATCGTCTGCTGCAGCGCCGGTAATCTCGGGATTTCATGCGCCATGTACGCGGCGCGGGCAAGTTTAAAGGCGGTCGTTTTAATTCCGAAATTATTCGCCAATGAAGAAAAGATAAAGCGCATCCAGATGTATGAAGCCAGCGTTATAATAGTTGACGGCGATATCACGGCCGGAATAAAAATGGCCTATGAGTTTTCGGAAAAATATAATTTCGAAGTGGTTTCTTATAAAAACGAATTTTATTGCAGCGGCCTTAAAACGATAGCTTTCGAAACCTGTGAAGAATTGGGGCGCGCCCCCGATATATTCTGCTGCGGCGCGGGGTCCGGAGCGCTTATGGGTTATGTGTGGCGCGGTTTTAAAGAATACTACGCGGAGGGAAAAATCGACAAACTTCCGCTTATGATCGGAATAGAAGCGGCGCAGAATCAGAGCGCCTCAAAATACGTTTCAGGCCAGTCTTTTATCAACTCCACTATTTTAAGCGAGGTCAGTATTTCTAAAGACCAGAGCGCATTTATCGATGAGGCCATAGTCGCGCGCGACGAGTCGGGCGGTTATATAAGCGCCGTAACCGATGAACAGGCGATATCCTTGTATCAGATGATGACTAAAAAAGAAGCTATAATAGCTGATATTTCCTCATGCGTTTCCGTCGCCGGCCTTTATAAACTTAAATCCGACGGCGTGGATTTCGATAATCAGCTTATAGTGGCCGTTATATCCGGCGCATCCGATTCGTCCGAAATATTATACTCCGAATCTCGTTCGATGAGCAGGCTTAAAGTTATTAAACCTAACATCAACGATCTTGAAAGCGAGCTGGTACTATGACTAAAAAAGTTAAAGTCCGCGCGCCTGCTACGATTACCGATATCGGGCCGGGATTTAATTCATTCAGTCTCGCGGTAGGCCTCTATAATTACATAACCATCGAAGAAACTTCGAAACCCGGGTTTCAGGTCACCAACCTTAACGAGGCGGCTAAACTTCCTTCGGATGAAAGTAATGCGATATTAGTCGTGGTACGGGATTTTTTAATTGGAAAACTTAAATATAAATTAAAGAGCGGCGGCATTCATATAATAAACGATTTTAGAATTCCTCTTAACAGAGGGCTTAATTCTCTTGCCGTAGGCGTCGTCGGGGCGCTCATAGCCTCGTCGGTATTCGCTGAAGAAGAGATAATGCCCGAAGAACTGCTCGCCATGATGAAATATTATCAAAATCATCCGCATAATTTCGCGGCCACAGTTATCGGCGGTTTCGTAATATCAAGTCCCGTAGATGAAAGTTTCGTTTCGCACCGTATCGATTTTCCCGATAATATAAAACTCACTCTTATAATTCCTGAATATGAAATCGGCGGAAGCGATTCCGCGCGCCTGCTGTCTCATAAAATTACCATGAGCGACGCTATTTTTAACCAGTCGCGCGCATCGCTTCTTATAGCTGCGCTGTGCCAGAAAAATTTCAAGCTGCTCAACTTAGCGATGGAAGATAAAATACATCAGCCTCTTCTGCGGCGTAAAATTCCGGGCGCCGACGAAATATCTATAATAGCTAAAACCTGCGACAGCATGGGAATTACTCTTTGCGGCAGCGGCGCGTCCATATTGATAATGCATACTCATTCATGCGACGCGGTGGTCAAGCGCATTGAAAGAGCTTATCTTTCATATAAAATCAAATCCCGTTCAATATCGGTTGAAGTAGATGAAAGCGGAGCCGGTATCGTTTAGCGCCGCATTATTTTCGGCGGCGGCCGCCGCCTGATATTTTATTCGAACGAAGCGATGAACCGTAAAGAAATATAACAGAAAAGTAATATAATAAAAAAGTAAGGAGTATATTGATGAAAAAAGAAAGCCCGAAAAGCGCGCCCGCAAAAAAAAGCGCCGCTAAAAATATTAAAAAGAAAGTAAATGTGGCAGTGGTAGGCGCCACCGGTCTTGTCGGCGGCGCGTTTTTGAAGCTGATAGAAAGGCGCGGATTTCAATTCGATAATCTTTATCTTTTCGCTTCGGAGCGTTCTAAAAACACTAAAATTAAGTTTATGGGCGAAACTTTTGTAGTCGATGACGTTAAAAATTTTAAAAAACACGATTACGACGTGGCGTTTTTTTCGGCCGGCACTCAGGTGTCGCTCGATTACGCGCCGAAATTCGCCGATCACGGCGCGTTAGTAGTGGATAATTCAGCCGCTTTCAGAATGCAGGAAGGCGTTCCGCTCGTAGTGCCCGAGATCAACTTTGAAGACGCTCTGCTGCACAAAGGAATTATAGCCAATCCGAACTGCTCGACCATACAGATGCTTTTGGCATTGTGGCCGCTGCATAAGGCGTGTGAGATAAAACGCGTCGTGGTGACCACTTTCCAGTCGGTTTCCGGCACGGGTACCCCTGCCATAGAAGAACTTCGCCGCCAGTCGACCGAAGTGCTCGAAAAAGGCATCGAGGAATCTTACAGGCATAATATCAAAAAAGAAGTATATCCCCATCAGATAGCCTTTAATTGCTTAGCGCATATAGATAAATTCGAAGACGACGGTTACACTAAAGAAGAGCATAAAATGGTAAATGAAACCCGCAAGATATTCCATGAACCTAAATTCAGGCTGAGCGCGACGACCGTGAGAGTGCCGGTTTTCCGCGGCCACAGCGAGGCGGTTAATATCGAATTCAAACAGGCTATCTCGCCCGGCGAAGCCTCGGCTATTTTAAAATACGCGCCCGGAGTGACGCTTATAGACGACGTTTCTAAAAACCAATATCCGACGCCTTTAATGTGTGAATGGCAGGACGACGTTTTTGTCGGCAGAATACGCGCCGATAAATCCGTGCGTTACGGATTGGATATGTGGGTGGTAGCTGATAATATACTTAAAGGCGCCGCGCTTAACGGCATACAGATAGTTGAAAAATATTTCGGAATGAAAGTAAAATAATTATCAGGTAGAAAAAAAGAAAAGGCGGATTATATGTCTAAAGAAAATATAGATCAGGATTTCAATTTTAAGTTAATAGATAAAAAGTGGCGTAAATATTGGGAAGATAATAAAATTTATAAAGTGGATATCAAATCGGATAAGCCTAAGTATTACTGCCTCGATATGTTTCCTTATCCGTCGGGCGCGGGGCTGCATGTAGGCCACTGGCGGGGTTATGTAATATCCGACGTCTGCTCCCGTCTAAAACTGATGCAGGGCCATAACGTAATGCATCCGATGGGCTGGGACTCATTCGGCCTTCCGGCTGAAAACGACGCGATAAAACTCGAGATACATCCGAGCATACTTACCGCCGAAAGAATTGATAATTTCAGAAGACAACTTAAAGAAATCGGCGCGGTTTACGACTGGGACCTCGAATTTGCCACATCCGACCCCGATTATTATAAATGGACCCAGTGGATATTCGTTAAGCTATATAAAGCGGGATTGGCCTATCGTAAAATGATGCCGATCAACTTCTGCCCTTCGTGCAAAACCGGTTTGGCCAACGAAGAAGTTAGCGGAGGCGAATGCGAGCGCTGCGGCTCGGTCGTTGAAAAACGCGATATGCAGCAGTGGATGCTTAGAATAACTAAATACGCAGACAGGCTCGCTGATGAGTTGGATAAGGTCGATTGGCCCGAAAGCGTTAAAGCGCTTCAGCGCAACTGGATAGGCCGTTCTAAGGGCGCTAAAATAGATTTTGCGCTCGCCGGCGGCGGAGAAAAAATAACGGTTTTTACGACCCGGCCCGATACTCTTTTCGGCGCTACCTATATGGTTTTAGCGCCTGAACATCAGATGGTTCTAAAGATAACTTCGCCTGATAAACTGCAGGAAGTTAAAAGTTACATAGAATCGGCCGCTAATAAGAGCGAAATAGACCGCATGTCTGAAAATCGCAAAAAAGACGGAGTATTTACCGGCGCTTACGCGATTAATCCGCTCAGCGGCGAAAAAATACCCGTGTGGATATCCGATTACGTTCTCGCACATTACGGAACCGGCGCCATTATGTGCGTGCCGGGCCATGACACGCGCGATTATGAATTCGCCAAAACTTTTAACATCGAAATAAGGCGCGTAATAATTAAATCGCTCGAAGGCGTTTCCGACGCGTCGAAAGTGTCTTCTGAAGGGCTTGACGAGGCATTTACCGAAACCGGATTCATGGTTAATTCATCCGCTTTCAGCGGTCTGGATACTGAAACCGGAAAGATGAAGGTGATAGAAGAGTTAAAAAAAACCGGCGCGGGCGAAGAGGCTATCAACTATAAGCTGCGCGACTGGATATTCGCCCGTCAGCGTTACTGGGGCGAGCCGATTCCCATAATTTACTGCGATAAATGCGGCGAGGTTCCCGTGCCTGAAGAAGACCTGCCGGTAAGGCTTCCTCACGTCGAAAAATATAAGCCGACCGGCACCGGCCGTTCGCCCCTTGCCGCCATCGACGAATTCGTCAACTGCAAGTGCCCGAAATGCGGCGGCGCGGCCAAACGCGAAACCGATACGATGCCGCAGTGGGCGGGCTCTTCCTGGTATTTTTTGAGATATCCCGAACCGAAGCTCGATTCCGCGCCGTTTAGCGATGAAACTATGAAAAAATGGCTGCCCGTCGATTTATATATAGGCGGCATAGAACACGCCACGCTGCATCTGTTATACGCTCGATTTTTCGTCAAAGCGCTCTATGATATGGGCCATCTTCCATTCGACGAGCCTTTCGCCAAACTATTCAACCAGGGCATAATATACAGAAATGGCGCCAAAATGAGTAAGAGCCGCGGCAATGTGGTTAATCCCGATGAGATAGTCGAAAAGTACGGCTCCGACTGCCTGAGAATGTTCGAACTGTTTATCGGCCCGCCCGATATCATGTGCGAATGGAAGGATGACGGCATAGTCGGCGTCAGCAAATTTTTGAAGCGTTTTTATAAAATAGCCGTCAATAATATCGAAAATAAAAATTATAAAGAGCCGGAGGCCCTCCTGCGCGCGCGCCACCGTTTTATAAAAACGGCCACCGAAAGGATCAACGCTTTTCAGTTCAATACCTTTATAAGCGCCTGCATGGAGTTTTTAAATTTTATGTCAGATTTCGATAAATGCTCCGCCGAAACCATTAAGGCTATGACGGTAATGCTGTCGCCCATGGCGCCGCATATATGCGAAGAACTCTGGAATATGCTCGGAAATGATAAATCTATTTTCTTAAGCGGTAAATGGCCCGAATTCGACCCAGCCTTAGCGGCTTTAGACGAACTTAATATACCGGTGCAGGTCAACGGGAAGCTGCGCGGCACTATAAGCGTTGCAAAAGGCGCGGACGAAGAAACGGTTAAAAAGATAATCGCAGGAAATGAATTCATAGTTAAGAGCCTCGAAGGCAAACAGATAATTAAATTCGTTTTCGTTAAAGATAAAATAGTCAATTACGTGGTTAAGTAAAATAATGCATACAGGCGCGACTACCGCAGAAGGATTTAAAAATTCCCTGAAAAACTTAATAATGACGGAAGCCCGCAATCCTCAGCCGGCCCTTGATATTATAAAAGATTTAAGGGTCGGCGAGTTTTCGCCTGAATTAGAGCGGTTTTTAATAATACGCGCGGGCGTCTCCGATCAGATGAAAAAAAACGAGATATTAGAATCGAGCCTTCGCGATTTTCAGATAATATTTTCTAAAAGCGTTATGTATTTGCTTATAGCGGCCCTTATGGCAACCTGTTTTCAAATAGGAAAAGAGCAGCTCAGCTATTCAAGTTTTGTTTATGGAGCGCTTAGTTTTTATTTGATAGTCGTAGCGCTGTGCTATTTTTATCATAAAAAAATTTTAATAGATAAAGCCTCGCTGGCGTCTAATTATCGCGATTCGCTTTATGAAATTTTAAAGTCGCTCGATAAGCTGGACGCGGCGGAAAAATCTGAAATAAAAAATTGAAAATGGATCGTAAAATAAAATTTAAAAATTTTTTTTGCCTTATTATCATATTCAGCGGATTTATATTATCAGGGCCCGTCATATTTTCCCCGTTCGTTTCTTCGGCTTGCGCTAACCCGCCGGCCGCGGCCCGATCTTATTTCATGCCGGCCGCGGCGCGATGCTTCGACGAATCTACCATCGCGGTTTTAATAGATAGGAAAAAATATCTTTCAGAAATTATATTAAGCGGCGCCGGAATAATTTGCAGAACTCCGGCCGGAGAAAAGATAAACGGTTCATTCGTTTCGTTTATCGATAAAGAAAAAAAAACTTCTTTTACTTTCGCTGGCGAACTTAAAATAATACCGGGCGCCGGCGGCGGGTATGATCTTATTAATTTCGTGCGGGTCAAAGATTATATAGCCTGCGTTCTCATATCCGAACTATCCGATGGCGATTACCAGACATGGCGCTCTCTCGCGGCGCTCGTAAGGACCATGGTTTATAAAGAAATTATAGACAGGTCATGCGATTCACCGGAAGCCAGGCATCCCGGCGCGCTGAATTTTTTGCTGTGCGCCCGCACTCACTGCGCCAGTTATCGCGGCGTTTTGTCGAAGCGCCTCTATTTAAATGCCAGAAAAGCGGTTGAAGGAACCCGCGATATTATATTGACTCACGGCGGCCGGCCGGTCCATGCGCTTTATTCATCGGCCTGCGGCGGAAAAATAGTCAGGGCGCAAACTATATATCATTCGTTGAGCGGCTGCCAATATTTCGAAGATAAAGCCTGCCATTGCAGCAAAGGCCTTCCGGTGTGGAAAAACATTTACGATAAAAAAGAATTGTCCTCGCTTCTCGGCTATCGTGTCGATGATATGGAAATTACTAACGGCGGCCGGTATTACATATTCATAAATAAAAAAATCCGCTATACCTTCGATGAATTTATATCCAGAATCGAAAAAAGCGGCCTGACAAGACTTAAAAGTCCTTTTTTTAAAGTTTCACGGTGCGGCGGCGGCGCGTTTTTTATCATAGACGGCGTCGGTTTAGGCCACTGTTCGGGTTTATGTATCGAAGGCGCGCGGGCCATGTCGAAAGCTGGCGCAGATTTTAAAAAAATTTTGAATTATTATTATAAATCTTGTAATTTAAAATCAGTTGATTTATAATATACAATATTAAATTTGATTATGGGTTTTCGAGGGGAAGATATATGGCAAAATATTTGGGCATTAAAAAATCGCGTTCCTTTTTTAGTTTATCATTAACCAATAGCGCCGCGGTATCGCTTATAACCATTTTTATATATGTTTTTTCATTCATGCCGCCTTTATCGTTTATAACGGCCGCGGCATTCTACGGCGCGCCTTTTTTATACGCGGCGGACGATAAAACCGCGGCGCCGGAAGTCAAAAATGACCGCAGGCGCGAAGTGACGGGCGTCGTAGAAAGCGTTTCGGCGCCGGTTAACCCGCGTGAAACATTAATGGTAATAGATTGCGGCGATTCTTCTTCGATCGAATTGATTTTATCGCCTTCGACAAGGTATTATCCGGGCGATTATTATCCTTGCGCCGGAGATCGAGTCAAAGTCAATTATATAGTTCTTGGAATATTCAAAAAATATGTTATGGCTTACGGCGTTTCGCTTATGGAAGAATTTTCAGGCATCAGCAAAGATAATTATAAAATTATAAAAAAAGATTAGTTGATAAAGGCGGAAATTATGTCTGGTCTGTATTTAGGCCGTTTAATAAAATCAGGAAAACAAACGGCGGATAAATATTATCTCAATAAGGCCGATCTTACCACGCATATTTTTATATGCGGCTCTACCGGCTCCGGCAAGACTGTTCTTGGTAAATGCCTTATAGAAGAGGCGCTTCTCAATCAAATCCCGGCCGTGGTCATCGATTTAAAAGGCGATCTCAGCTCGCTTAAAGTGCCGCTTTACGATCTCGGCGAAAACGAAGTCGAAGATTTCGTTGAAGGCACTTCCGATGAAGACAGAACCGAAAAAGTCCGTAAAAACCTCGCGGAATTTAAACTCATGCTTTCTAACAGCGGCCTTGAAACTAAAGACGTGCGCAATTTTCGCAACCGCACCAATATAAGAATATTTACGCCTAAAAGTCGCGTTTACGAAGAATTTTCGATTTCATTTCTGACTTCGCCGCCGGATAATTTTGAGGAGATTATGCGAAACGAGCCTGAAACCATATTAAACCATATATCCAATCAGGCTTCTGTTATATTTAAAAGGCTCTTCGGCGAAGCCGCGCTTATTACCATGAGCGAGGAAAAAACTTTGATAGAATGCGCCATACTGCATTTATATAAAAACGGCGTCGAGCTCGAAGGCCGCGCCGGAATAGTTAATCTTATTAAAACCATATACGAAGTGCCTTTTGAGCGCGTCGGAATGTTAAAGGTTCGCGAATTCATATCCGAAGAGCGTAAAATGGTCCTTATAAGAAGGCTCAACACGCTTTTAGTAGGGGCGGATTCTCTGTGGTACGACGGCGAATCGATCGATGCGATTATAAATTCTCTTGTCAATCTCGAAAAAAAGCCTGAAGATAAAACCAATCTTTATATTTTTAACCTTTCTATGCTCGATAATTTCGACGACCGTAATTTAGTTTTATCCAATATAGCCGTAACGCTTTTTAACAGAATGAAGAAACTCGGCGATTCGCGCGAGCCGCGCGCCCTTTTTTACATAGACGAAATCGGCGGCGGCAAATTGTCGTTCTTTCCCGACGATCCGATACAGAACGAAAGCAAAAGCTCCATAAACCTTTTGCTAAGACAGGGCCGGGCTTTCGGGTTAGGCTGCATTCTTGCCACTCAGAACCCCGGCGATATCGATTACCGCGGTCTTACCAACTGCCATACATGGTATGTAGGAAAACTTCTCACCAAGGCAGACCGTGAAAAAGTAATACAGGGCATAGCCGCTTCTTCATACTTTTTAGACACCTACGAGTCATTCGTTAAAATGGCTGGCGGCGGCGATTTTATCGCTAAAACTAAAGAAGGCACGGTTATAACTTTCAAGGAACGCTGGCTTCTTTCGTTTCATAAAGTGCTTACCTATAACGATTTAGTCACGCTTAAAAAGACTCTTTTATTCGCAGACGACCTTATCGTAGGCGCCGATCTGCTCGCTAAAAAAGAATATAAGGCGGCTCTTGCTTATTTTGAAAGCGTTTTATTGAAAGAGCCCGATTCGCAAAAAGCCATGGGACTTATCGCGGAGTGTTTATTCGCCTTAGGTTCCCACGCCGAGGCGATAAATTATTTAGAACGCGTCATAAAATCGAAACAAAATGAGTACAGCGTAGCGCGCGCTTATTATTTTATGGGCGAGATAGCCAGGGTTGCCTCCCAGAACGATAAAGCCGTCGAATTTTACCAGCGCTCTATTAAAATAGACGCCCAGTACGCCGATTCTTATTTCAGCATGGCCGGTATTTACCATAAAAACAATCGCACAGCCGAAGCTCTTCAAAATATCCAGAAATTCGTGGTGTTAAAACCTTCCGCCGATAACGGTTATTACCTTATGGCAAATATCTATATAGCCCTGCAGGATTATATGGCTGCCGATAACGCCGTTAAAAAAGCCCTTAACAATCTAAATGATTCTTCGTTAAAATATTCTTATAAGTTTCTCGAAGCGCGTATTAATTATTATCTCGGCCAGAACGCCCACAGCCTCGAACTTATCGAAGAAGCTAAAAACATTGCCCGCGCGGCTAATACCGTTTCTTACGAATGCGATTACCTCGCTTCGCTTATATTCATGAGGTTTAAAGAATACGAGCGCGCGGTGGCGAGTTTAGAAAAGGTCATCGCGGCCGTTCCGTCCGACGAGCAGGCGCTCGCCTCGCTCGCCGACCTGTATTATCAGACTAAAAATAACGAAAAACTTATCGAAACGCTTAAGCGGCTCGAAAAAATAAATCCCGCCGCCGCCGATATCTTCGCTTATAACGCCCGGCTTCTCCTCGACTCAGGTAAAGCTGAAGAAGCCCTTGCATTGATAGTTTCGAGGCCGCAAAACGCCGCGGGCGCCGACAGGCTTCTCGCCGTAAAGGGCCTTATATATAACGCCCTGAATAAAAAAGAAGATGCTCTCGCCGCCTTTAAGCAGGCAGTTGAATTCAATCCGCGCTCCGTTGAAGGTCTATATATGCTTTCAAAAAATTATGAAGCCTCTAAAGAATATGAAAATCAACGAGACGCGCTTCTTAAAGCCATCGAATGCCAGGCTGAGGAAAAATTTTATTACGATCTCGGGCTCTGCTACGAAAAGCTGAATCAGTACCCGCAGGCGCTCGACGCATTCAGCCACCTGTATTTAAGCGTCCTGTCGGATCCCGAAATTAATCTTAAAAAAGCCGAATGGCACAAAAAAACCAATAATACGGCGAAGGCGCACGAGTGCGTCGATCTGTTTATCAAGGCAAGGCCGCGCGCTATAGACGGTTATTTAGTCAGAGGCGAAATATACACCGTCGAAAGAAAGTACGAAGAGGCTATAGAAGAATATTACAAGGCCGAAAGAATTTCGGCGGATGACGCGCGCCTCTGGTTTTCAAGAGCGTTTACCTATAAGGAAATGGGCGATTACGTTAAAGCCGAAGATTGCGACGCTATGGCGCGTTCTAAAATATGAACTCATTGCCGGATTTAGCGGCGCCGGCCGCTCAAAAGATTTTTCGAGCGCATTTATAATAGATGTGATAAGGAAGTGTGTACGTTAATGTCCGAAAAAATAATCATAAGAAAAGTCCCGTTTTATTCAGCGGCGCTTTTTGCCGTTATTTTCTTTTTAGTTCAGCAGATTTTTATATGCCAGCTCCATTCGAAAACCGCGCGCCCGTCTTCCGAAAATAAAACAAAGGCCGCTCAAAGCGTTCCGCCTTCTCCGGCGGCGCGTAAAGCTCCTACCACGGCTGAAATCGATATTAAAGCCAGCATGAAAAAATTTTATATATCCTCGATAGCCGGCGATAAACGCGAAAATTTCCAGAAGATCATATCGGGTTACCGTAAAGAAAAAAGCAAAGCAGGTCCGTCATATTCATTATTCGTTCTCGGCCTTATCAAAGAGCTCGCCGAAGAATACCGCGCGGCGATAGATAATTATAATAAACTCATAAAGCTCTATCGTAAGGAGAAATACGCCAACCTTTCCAAAGAAAGGATATCCGAATGTTATTTAGCCTTAGGCGAGCGCGAAGCCGCGATAGAAAATTACCAGGATTATTATAAATGGCGCATATCCGAAGGTAAACGCGAGCAGATAATATTTAAAATAGCCGAAATTTACAATCAAACGCTCACGACTCTCGATAAAATAATCGAGGCCTATAAAATGTCCGCGGCACGATATGAATTCAGTAAAAATGAAACCGTCGAATATCTCGTCGGATACTTTAAGGGCTTTCATCTTCTTGACGCGCATCTTGCGACGCTCTACTACAGAAGGGTTTTAAAGGAATATCCCGACGGGCTCTATAAATTCGAAGCGCTTTTTAATATGTCGCTTATATACGCCTATGACCTTTCGGATATAGAAACAGCAAAAACTATGCTGACAAGGCTTCTTGAAGAAAAGTCCGAATACGCCGACGAAGCGGCTCTTAAAAAAATCTGCCGCCGCGCGGAGTTCGTTTACGGTTTGCTTTCGCAGTTTCATTCGCCGGAAGTCGCCGCGGCTGAAGGCGCGGAGTCTTACAAGAAAGTCCTCGCCGAATCTATTTCCGATTCACAGGCCGTCATGGCCGCTTATTATCTCGGTTATTATTACGAACACCTTCACCAGACTCAGGTGCTTCTTAATAAAGATAATTCCGCGAATAAATATATCTATAAAAAAGAGGCGCGGGCAGAAAATTATCTTTCCGAGATTAAAAACGCTGACAGACAGAAAAGCGTGCACAACGCGATTTCTTCATACCTGCTCGGTTATAAAATAGGTAAAGACGATTTTTATTCCGAAGAGTGCGCCCTGCGCGCCTGCCTTATGCTTATAAATTATTATAACGATACCCGTTCCTGCGAGCTTATAGCCGCTGGCGTAAAAAAAAATATCAAAGAACCCCGGCGCGCTAAAGATTTTGAAGATTTAGCCAATAAGAGAATGCCCGGAGTCTTCGATAAGAGCTATTCTCCGCTTTTTGCCAAGGAAAAAAAATTATACGAAAGCAGCGAGTTTAAAAAAGCCATACTCACACACGAACAGATCATCGAAAAATCTCACAAAGGCCCGGAGGCCGAATATTCGATGTACACGATAGCGCGCATATACGAAGAAGATCTCAAGGAATATGAAATGGCCGTAAACGCCTACAGACGATTTATAAACGAATTTCCCGATTCGCCCCGCGCCGATAAAGCTCTGTATCAGATCGCTCAAATTTATGAAACGGCCCTTGTCGAATATAACGAAGCTATCCGCTATTATAAAAAACTCATCGAAGAAGGCCGCGATCAGCTATGGATCTATCAGGCCGGCGTGGATCTTGCCGGAATATATTCGCTGCCGGTATTTAAAAAAAGCGGCGAAGCCGTTAAAATATACCAGGAGCTTCTTAAAAAAGTCCCCATGAGAGAGGACGAAGTGCTCTTTAAACTTGCGGAAGCCTATGAAGCCGACCCGAAAGAGGCCGTTAAAGCCGTCGTATTATGTGAAAAAATCGTCGAAAAATATCCGGGTTCGATGTATTTCGACGCCGCGCTCGACAGGGTGCTTGCGGTCCATTACAAGGAAAACCTCAGTGAGATAAGCAAACAGGTTATATTAGCCAAAGAAAAGAAAGAAGGCGATTTAAAAGCTATTCTCGAGGAAAAACTTAAAAAGGAAATATTCATTAAAAATTATAAAGACGCACTGGCGACCATCGACGAGCTTAAAAGTACGGTCGAAGGCACCGATGCGGTTTTATTGCTTGAAATAAAGGCCGTTGAAATTCAGATAGACGGCATGGGCGAAGTTGAAAAAGGCATTAAAACGCTCCGTGAAATGGTTAAAAAAACCGATGACGAAGCCGTTATGGCCGAAATTTTATTTTTGCTCGCTAAAACCACTGCTGCCCGCGAAAAAGATTATAAAACGGCGGCTGACATATACGAACAAATAATTAACATGAAGGAACTGCGGTCAAAAACCCAGATGATGGCGCTTTTTGAGGCGGGCCTCATATACGCGGTCAATTTGAAATATTACGAAGACGCTTTCAGATGCTACAGCATGATAATGTTTAAATACGAAAAAGAGGCGCGCGCCGAAAAACTCGACGCTAAGATCGCTAATCTGCTCAATATCGAACTTAACGTTCTTCAAAATTATTTAAGAGCGATCGAAGTGTCATCTCATAAAGAAGATGAAAAAAATAAAGAAAAAGAAGACGGCGAAGGCGAAGATAAAAATAAAACTTCAGATACCAGCGAAGCCGGATTGAAAAAAGGCCTTGCAGAAAACACTTCTGAAGCTGGCCTTTTAGACGGGCTGTATAATTATTCCGAAAAATTATTCGGCGCGGCTAAGCCCGCCTCTATGCCCGCCGGAGGCTCAGAAGCCGTTTCACCGCAGGAATTAATTGACGAAGAATTCGGGCTTAAACGCCAATCGCCCCTCGAACAAGAAACTGAAAGGGAGTTTTCATGGTTCGAGAAACCGGAAAAGCCCATCGAATATTCATGGTTCCAAAAGCCCATCGATTTGAGCGATATAGGGATCGGCGCGCCCGGCTGGTTTAAAAAAGGCGGCGTGACTTTAGTGAAACCTAAATCAAAGATAGATGAAGAAACTTATAAATTGCGCCGCGAAATGTCGCTGCCGCCGGTTAAATCATCTAAAACCAATAAATATCTCAGCTATATGGAAGCCAATCCAGGATCGCCGAAATTGCCTATAATAATGATACTGCTCGCTAACTCGTACGAAGAATCCGCCGATTTTGAAAAAGCGGTCGAAGTGTATAAAGATATCGCAGCCAATCATTCGCAGTATCCTAAATTAGTGTTTACGGCTTATGAACGCCAGAGCGCCATTATGGCTAAAGAATTCAAACAGTACGAACGCGCTCTTTTTTTAATTAGAACCATGCAGGAAAAGTTTCCGCAGTTTTTTAACGCCGCCGACGCGCTGATTTTAAATATTGAAAATTACCGGAAAATAGCCGAAAACGACAAATACATATCCGAAAATATCGGCGATGAAAAATCGCTGGAATTAATGTATGAAAACGCTAAAATCTATGAGGAAAAATTCAAGGATTATCCTTCGGCCCTTTCTTACCTTAATAAGTGCTCAGCTTACGTTTCAGGCGATACCGATGAAATCAGATATAAACTCGAAGCCGCCAGGATATGCGAAGACATTACCTTCGATTACGCGCTCGCTTACGAAGAACTTAACGATATTCTCGAGCGCTTTCCCGGCTGTGAAAATGAAGCCGAAATTATGTATAGAACCGCATCTCTGCTTATTAATGAGCTTAAAATGCCGCGCGAAGGAGTCAAGCTGCTCGAAAAATTTAAAACGGTACATCAAAGCGATAAAAATTATAAAGACGCCATGATATTGCTGCAATCGGCCTACGAAGAAAAACAGATAGCCGAAAAGGCCGAAACGATCAAAACCCTCAGGGAAGTTATTCCTGAATTAAAACTCAGCGATGAAACCGCTAAGGAATTCAAACGCATCGAGGTCGAAAAGAAGGTCGTCGATTTTATGAAAATAATCGAAACCTCGCCCGACGATCCGGGCAATTACCATTATCTTTACTACGCGGCCCGGCTGTATGAGCGCGACGCGGAAGAATATGAAAAAGCTTCGATATATTACCGTAAAATGATAGATAGTAAAGTTCCGCCTGATGTTCTTATAAAAGGTATAACATCGCTCGGCGCGATATTCGAAACTAAAATAAACAAGCCGAAAAAAGCCATAGAGCTCTACCGTGAGTTTATAGTCAAAAACCAGCCCGAAGACGTCGATTTTCTCGCTTATCTGCAATTTAAGATAGGCGAGTGTTACGAGTTGCTCAGAAAGCGCGACGAGGCTATCGACGCTTACCGGAAAGTAAAGTTTTACTTTCCTATATCGCGCTGGGCTAAAACCGGAGAAGACCGCGTGGCGCAAATTTTAGCTTCGCCCGATAAATTCATAACCATACACGAGCAGGAACTCGACGAAGACGAATTGATCGAAGAGAAACGTCTTGCCGATCTTAAAAAGGGAACCTTCGAAGTGGCGCTCGAAACCGGCGAAATCTCTCTCTCATCGGCTGAAATTGAAATAGCCGCCGAAAAAGACCCTGAAATCAAGATCGAAAAACTCGAGGCGCTTATAAATACGCTGCCCGAAAAAGACCCCAAACTCGCTAAATATCTTATAGACCTTTCAAAGGTGTGCGAACAGACTAAAAAACTCGATAAGGCCGCTGAAGCCCTCAAACGCGTTATCGAAAATTTCCCGAAATATCCGCGCTACTATGACGTGGCTTTGAAATTAGCCGAAATGTACCGCATGGCCAATAATTTAGACGAGGCCGTCCGTTACTACCGTCAGATTGTCCAGGAATCGCCGCAGTACGATAAAACTGAATACGTGCGCTACACGCTCGGCGCGCTCTACGTTCAAAAACAGGAATATATCTATGCGCTCGAAGTGT
>CAYTCW010000016.1:43998-46693 GCA_964436235.1 uncultured bacterium | reverse complement strand
TCGACGGCATCGGCCAATCAGTCAATAAAACCGCCACCTTTCCAAATTGCAGCGTCATCACTTCGCTTATTAACGCCGATGAAAACGGTAATTTTGAAGTCACGTTCCCCGCGCCCGACGTTCTCGACGGAACGCACGAAGTGTACGCCCAGATAGACAACACGCTTTCAAACAAAATAATTTTCAATGTAAATAACTACCGCACGCCGGCTATCGCCATTTCAGACCGCACGGGCGTAACAGACAGCGGTCCGGGCGGCTCGGCGGTCTATGTCACCGGCAGCGGCTTCGTTCCTAATTATTACGGCGCTTATATAAAATTTAACAACTCCACCATGACTGTTTACGATACGCCGGCTTATTCCGACGACTGGGTTTTCGGAGGCTCTACTATATACACCGACGGCGAGGGTCGCTTCGAGGTTAAATTCAACGTGCCTGATTTTATCGTCGACGGCACCTATGAGGTCAAGGCTTACGCCGGTCTCACCTCTTCAACGGAAGCTCAGCTATACCGCGTTAAAAACGCCATGACTCCCGAAATAATGGCATTCGATTTAAACGGCGATGCTGGAATGGGGCCCGCCGGCGGCGAATTAATCTGCAACGGCGCTTATTTTCCCCCGATGGCAAATAACATTAAAATCAAATTCGACAGCGTCGAACTCGAACTTATAAACACCACGGTTTTATACCCGGACGATTCAGTTTCGCCTTCTGAAAGAACCCTGAGGTCTGACAATTTAGGCCGTTTCGAAATAAGATGCGCGCTTCCTGCGGGTCTGGCCGATGGAATATACAATGTGGTTGCGCTCATTAATAATGCGCCCGTTTCAAATGTTGTCACATATAAAATTGGAACGCCGGTTTTTGCTCCGGCGCTCACGATCTTCGACACGGCCGCCCCTCATACGAGCGGTCCGGCGACCGAAATAGTCACGGTGCACGGTTCTGGCTTTGCGCCTTCTACGGGTGATCTCGAAATTTTTCTCGGCGAGGATAAACTGAATATAACGCCGGCTGACGGCTATGCCGGCAGCGCTGTCATATCGCCCGACTACAAAATAACCACTGATTTAAACGGCTGCTTCAGCGTTAAATTTACCGTGCCCATGCGCGCGCCTGGAGATTTTTTCATAAAAGCGGCAAGCGCGGGTGTGACTACTCCGCAATATCCATACTCGATTACGCCTATATCGACTTTTTATTCTTCCATAAACTCCGATTTTTCTACTAATAACGATTCATTCGATAAGACTGTAAATACCCTGATGTATTTAAAGGTAGTTTCCACCGATCTTGCAAAAGACGCCATTAACCATGCCAAATTCAGCGTCGAATGCGCTTACCACACCGGCGCCGAAAAACATATAGTCGCCAATATTAATTTAACCAATAACAACGATTACACATACACCGGCCTGTTCGACTGGAGCGCGTACGATAATATACATAACGGCGTCTGGCAGGTTAACTTTTACCTTGAAGACGCCAACGGCAAAATTTATAACCCCAATAAAGTTATCAACGTCACCGGCACGAGCGTAGCCACACAGTCGTCCGCGCTTTCAATCAACGCCAATCTTTCTTCGGCCGATTACGCATTCGCCAATAATTCGACGCTCTACTATAAAATACAGTCGAATGTCGTGAGTATGTTCGCTATAACCGCTAAAACCGTTAAATTAGCCTGCGCCGCTAACTGGTACGGCCTCGGCGGCGGCGCGCACTTTTATAACCTGACAGACCTTACAAACAATATGGACGAAACTTATAATGGCAGCTATAACTTAAGCGGGCTTGGCGCGATCCATTACGGAATGTGGGTGCTAAATTTAAAAATACAGGATTCATTTCCTAAAGTTTACGAGGTAATCAAAGAAATATTCTTATTTTCAAGCAATTCCGAACTGCGCGCGATAGTCAGCGGCAATAAATATTTCGGCGAAACCTACGACATCAAACACGACGGTAATCGCTCAGACACTAATCTTTTAACACCATATCCGGTTTTCAACTCCAACGGAAAATTATATATTGTATTTAACGCCGCGCCGGCGGCTGCCGCTTCGAAAGTCAATTACTCGAGCGTTACCACGAGCGATTTCAAACTCGAATTTTCCGAATTCAATGATTTTCCGATCGATAATTATAAAAACAACCCCAGCGTAGTTATAGAAAAACGCGGAAAACCTAAAACCGTTTCCACGGCGCTTTTTAATCTATCCAATAACAGCAATGGCTTATTCACAGCCGAAGTCGATCTGACATCCGCCGGAATAACCAGCGTGAGGCGCTCCTTCGACTTATATTTCAGAGTGACCATGCGCGTTATAGACACGGCTTTCGTGACGGCGCAAATTACTACATGTCCCCACCAGATAGACTATTCAAACTCGCAGGTGCCTTCTTATGTTGAATTAAATAAAAATACGCCGAAGGGTTTTAGCCCGTTCGATAGATTTTTCAAATATATGAAAAATAATTACGGCGAAATTTACCGGACGGCGAAGAGTAATACCCCCGATAAAATATCGGTTGCCGGAGTCCGTAATTCCGCCGCCCCTCCTTCAAACGATAAAACCGGCAGCTGTTCATGCGGAAAAAGCCATCCGGCTAAAAACGGCTTTTTATCTTATATATTCGATAACTACTTAAAACCGTCAAGCGCCATGGCGGCAGTTTACAGCGGCAA
>CAYTCW010000016.1:0-43898 GCA_964436235.1 uncultured bacterium | reverse complement strand
GCTTACGTAGGCGATACCACCAGCGAAGTAAAATATCTCGGCGCCGAATACGGCAACGGATGGTTCTCCTTCTTAGGCGGCCACGACCCGCGCTTTGTTTCCACATACCGTCTCATACTCGATAACGTTCTCATCGGCTCGTTTTCAACTAACAACCCGCCTAACGCCACTTCGATATCCTACGGAATATTAGACTGGAATAATACAAACAACGGCTACAGCGAAGACGAAAAAGACTATAAGGCATCGGTTTTATACGGCTGCGGCCAGCCGCTCTTCGGCGAAATAAGTTTATCGTATCCCGGCGATATCGCCACGACGCCCATTATCGATTCAATACCTTACTGCTTTGAAGAAGCGACGCGCGACGCAATAACGAAACGCTATTCAGACGATATTAAAACACCTAGAGCCGAAGGCGAAAACGGCGAACGCACATACTCAAATTACGATGAAGGCTCCTCGCGTTACGTTTTAGTGCCTATAGTCACAAACTATTATACCAATGGAACGCCGGTTTATACAAGCGCGCAAAATACTTTTAACACGCCAAAATATATCTATAAAATAGTCGGCCGCGATAAAGTGCGCATAAAACGCTATGCGCTCTTCTTCCTGTCGGGTAATGACGCCAAACCAAACACCGATCCCGTTTATAATGAAGTCGGGGCGCTCAGGCACGGTGAAGTGAGAGCTAAATTCATTGGCTATCTTAAATAAACTCTTAAAGAAATCACTAACATAGACAATATAAAATAATAAAAAAATATACTAATAATTAATGATCACGATTAAATAACATGATTCGGACTGACTTAAGTATGGTTACCGGTCATGTTATTTTATTTTTAATAAATTCGTTAATTTAAGTTATATATTTCCGATAAACTTAGTGAAAAAGGATTATTATCCATTTTATTTACCTGTTTTAAGGGTAAAACGGTCGAAAAAATAAAGTAAAACATATAAATAACATTAATTCAGGAGGTTTTATATGAACCGGAGATTTTTATTAGCAATCGTGGTCGGCATCGCCGCAATATTCGTAGCCATGAATATGGGGCCGAAAAAACAACCGCCCGCGCCGGTGGTAGTTGCGCCGCCGCCAAAACCGGCAAAACCGGAGGTAATTTTCAGGGCGACAGCGAATATCAACGAAAAAACCGAAATCACACCCGAACTTTTTAAGCGCTTCGACACCTTCGATACCGACGAAGCATTTATTAAATTAGGCGGAAAAGGCATCACTTCGGAAGCCAACTTAGTCGGCAAGGAAGCCGTTAAAAAAATCAAGGTATCCGAGGCGTTTACGATAGAAAACGTTGCAGTGATCAAGCCCTTTATTCCAAGACGCCTTTCGGAGGCCGTGCCTGAAGGCAAACGCGCCGTGACTATAGCGGTCAGCGTTACGCAGTCGGTCGGCGGTTTCGTCAGGGAAGGCGATTTTGTAGATATTATCGGCCTTTTTAGCGACGCCGGCGTCACCATGCCAATCAGGACTATTTTATCTGGCGTACAGGTATTATCGATAGGCTCGGAACTTCCGACCTCGCCGTCAGACAGCGTAGTAGTGACTCCGAACCCGAAAGACCCTAACGCTCCCCCGCAGACAAGCATAAAAGCTACTCCGGTACAGCAGATCACCTTCGCGGCGACGCCTGAAGAAGCTGAAATTATTACCTTAGTATCGCAGAGCAGAAATAAAGTTAGTTTTTACTTATTGCTAAGATCAAAACAGGAAATGGAAGAAAAAATATCCAAACGCCTTAAATTAAGTAAATTAATGGCTGGCCGCACGCAGGAAATTAACCTCGAAGGCCAGACGAAGGAAATTTTAATAGGCGGCGAGATGCTCAATAAGAGCGAAGCGCTCGAAATTTTCTACGGCAAAGGCAAACAGGCCGATGCAAAAGACAGGACCGCAAGGCCGGGCGCCGCTTCTTTAGACCCGCGAGATCCCAATTTTAATCCGGACGAAATAGACGACGGCTACAGGGGACCGCGCGGCCCTCAAACGCAGGCTGCAAGGCCCGGGCAAGCTCAGCAGCAGCAATCAGGCGTGGTGCAGCCGGTCGAAAAAACCATTGAAATGTATAAAGGCATCCAGAAAACCGTAATTAATGTTAAGTAATAAAGGGGGAAAAAAGTATATGCCTCAAATCAGAAAACAACCGAAATTATTCATTGCGCTGGCTTTTACCATCGTCATATCGCTTCTATCGCTAAGCGCGCCCGCCGTTTATGCCCAGAGCCAGGGCGTTTACAGCATAGCAGCCGGATCGTCTAAAATAATCAATATCTCCGAACCTATTAAAAGGGTTTCCGTGGGCAACCCCGGAATCGCCGAATATACGGTTTTATCTAAAACCGAAATTATAATTCTCGGCGTAAAGGTGGGCAGGACCGAACTTCATCTGTGGACCGATAACGATTTTAAAACCTTCGTTCTAAAAGTATATGACGACATAGTTGAGATGCGTTCAAAATTAAATGATATCATGGGCGCGGAAATCGCAAAAAGTCTATCCATTCACATCGCGAAGGAAACCGCGGTTATCAAAGGAACGGTATCGAGCGTTTACGAAAGCGAGCAGGTTGAAAAAATCGCGATGCTTTATTATCCAAAGATATTAAACCTTCTCGAGATCAAAAATAAAAATGTGCCTCCGGCACCCGCCGCAAACCAGACCGCGTCAAAATCCACGGCCGCCTTCAAACCGGCCGCGGAAAATTTCGGCGGCGAAACGAATATCGAAACCGCCATTGCCGCCGCACAGGAACAATATCCGCAAAATAATGCCGGCAATACTAAAGACATACTTGAAATTAAAGCCGTCGAAAGCATTAAAGAAAACGCCAATGCCTACGGAGCCGGCGCCGGCGCGGGCTTTACCGGAACGCCTCCGCTCCAAAGCGCTGCCATACCCAAACTTTATTACGACGGAGTAAACGATAAAACCACGCGCATAATAACGCTGCAAAACGCTATGGCAAGCGAACTTGAGGCCGCCCTCACCAAAATGAAATCGCCCGACGGCATGATCATTAAAGACGACCGCACAAATTCGCTCGTATTGATTGATAAGCCCGCCGCCATAGAAAAAATGGAAAAAATGGTGAAAATATTCGACGCGCCCACGCCGCAGGTGCTTATCGAAGCTAAAATCGTTGAAGTAACGCTCAACGACGATATGAAAAATACTCTCAACTGGATATACGACACGCTTTATAACGGCGCGAATCCGCTCGGAACCGCCCTTAATAATAAAAGCGTAAAGATAAGCGACGGCACCATGGATTTTGCTCTCGATTACGGCAAGATCAGTTCGGACCACTTTTCGATGAAGATATTGCCTTCGCTCCAGAAACGCCATGCGCGCCTTATCTCATCGCCATCAACCGTTACTTTAGATAAAAAAGAAGCGACCTTCGGCGTTACGGATAATATTCCATATTTGAAATATACTCCGCAGGGCACTACCGGCACGCTTCTTCCGACGCCCGAATACGTTTCGCCCGCCCCCGGCGTAACGCTGAAGGTGACTCCTAATATCAATCAAAACGACGTTATAAGAATGAATATAAACGTAATGATAGGCTCCTTCGTCGAAAACGTTAATTTCGGCCAGTACGGCTCGGTTCCGAGAACCAGCAGCCGCCAGTCGACTAATTTCGTCGAAGTAAATAACGGAGAGACATTGATAATATCCGGACTTATCAGCAACCGTTCTTACAACAGCGCCAATAAAGTGCCCTGGTTTTCAAAAATCCCTTTAGTCGGAAATCTCTTTGAAAGCAAACTTAAAGGTGAAGAAAGGACCGAGCTTGTAATATTTATCACTCCGAGGATAGTTGGAAAAGACTCGCGCTTCGCTCAGGTAGATAAAGAGAAATATCCGAGAATTGTTGAAAATAAAATGCCCGACGTCGATGATAAATTCGATATGAAAAAATTCTTAGGCATTAAAAAAGAGGACGAAAAAGACTCGGCTATAAAATCGGCCGCAGCAAAAACTTTAGCCGTTGAAAGTAAATCGGCGCCCGCCGCGCCGCCGGCCGTCGAAACGATAATATCGCGGCCCGAAACCGGACGCATCGAATATAAATATACCAGCAGCGGCCCCGATTTCAGCAAGACTAAAAAGATTTTCAAAGCTGAATCGAGACATTTATCCGAAGTTAAAACTTCAGCCGCCGAAAAAATTCAGGTTCAGGCACCCAAACAACAACAGGTTATTATACCCTCCGGCGGCCTTGAAACCGAAAAGATCGAAAAAACCGTTGAAATCAAGCCTTCGATTCGCCCGGCATTTTCACCATCCGTTCACGGAGCGCTTCGTGAAACCATATCAACGCCCGCTACGGCTGCCGAGCCCGTCGGCGCTAAAATCAACGAAATATCACATGCGCCGTCTTCTTTAGAAGAAAACTCAAACGGAGTATCGAAATTTAGAAGCGAAAGGGCATATGAATTAGTTGAAAAGTTAAGACGGAATATGAATAAGAAAAAAAGATTCTAATCGATTGTATAATAACTCAAGGATATACTGAAAGGAGAATTTATGTTAGAAACATATATAAAATACGTCAGATATTTAGCCGCATTAACCATAGTAGGCATGATTTTTTACGGCGGCTGCACTAATTCGAGCAATATAATGCATGAACCGGCCGGCATAATTATACCGGGAGTATCGCCTTCAGTCGCCACTCTTACGAGCTCGGAAACCGACGAAACCGAAATAATAAAGAACGGGAAGTTTTCTCCGGTCACCGTTAATTTTCAAAATTTAAACGCGATACCCGTTACTTTAAAATATTATAAAGTAGAGTATTACGACAGCTACAACGGCGAAAAAATTTCGTCTTTAGCATTCGGCGCGGACCTTGCCCACACAATAGCCGGAAGCACGGGCGCCGTGGCGACGACGACGACCGGTACTACCGCGACGACGGCAACTACGACGAATACGACGACGGCAAACGCCTCGGGCAATTCGGTAACGCTTTCCTTGGTAACGCAGAAAGTTAAAAGCGAAATGTACCGTGTAGTAACCGACAGCACCGACAACAGAATTTTAACGGCCAAAATTACTTTTTACGGCGTCGATTATAACGCCAATGGCTTAGAATTAAACGCATCAGTAACAATCGTACCGTAAGGCAGGTGATTTGATTGAGGTTGAAAATTTCTAAATTTACTATAGGATTCGTTTATTTTTCATTATTTTTAATGACGATGACGCTGCTGATCGGCAGCGAAGGGTGCGGCGGGCCGCAGTCTTACAGCGTACCGGATTTTTACGCTCCCGTTTTCAGCAGAATTACGCCGGAAGTATTTCAGACGACTTCCGCCGTGGGGCTTGTTTACAGCGCGCGAATCAAGGTGAACGACAATTCGGGTTCGCCTAAAGTATCGCTTTATGCAAAAAAATACGGCGCGGCTTCTTTTGCTAAAATCGAAATGGCGCCTTTAGAAGGCTCGATATTTTATGCGCATCTTCCGGCGGGCTATACTTCGTTCGACTATTACTTTTCAGCGTCTGACGGAATAAACGCCGTGACTTATCCGGTGGGCGCCCCGGCGGTAACTTATTCCCATTTAGTCGGAGTGCCCGTCGTTGACGGCAACAAATACTACGGCACCGAACCGCCAATCGTAGCAAGACCGCTTTCAGAGCTAACTTTCAGCGTGGATATTACCTCCGATACGACTCTTGAAACAGGGTTTCCGAAACTATACGTTCAGGAAGCAGGCGGCGCGAACCGCGCAACTTACGTTATGAACGCTACCGGCGAAGTTATCGCGGGCGTTCAAAAATATAGCAGCGTATTAGCTGGCGCGGGTTTTGCTTCGGACAAAAAGTATGAATATCAGATCGAAGTTAAAAACACCGCCTCATCGGTGCATGAAAGCTATACCGTATATTACCCGCAGGCCCAGATTTACAATAAATTTGAAATAAATTCATCTGTAAACCTTCCGCCGATAGCTATTTTAAAATATGACACCGGCAAAAAATACTTCGTAACCAACGACATGTCCGGCGCGTCCGACGTAGATCTCGACGCGAGCGCAAGCTACGACCCCGAAGACCAAAAAACCGGTCTGGCTTATAAATGGGCGCAAACTTCCGGGCCAAAAGTCAATTTTAAAGATTCCGGAAGCCACTATTACTTTACTCCTTCAGCCATCGGAACCTATACTTTCTCGCTGCAGGTACAGGATAAAAACGGCAATTTCAGCAATACCGCTTACACTACTCCGGCTATAGAAGTCACTAACACCATCATTCCCTCGGAAACATTTCCCGCCGAAGTAACGGCGGAAGTAGTTCTTCCTAAATCGGCCTCGCCGATAACGGTCGTCGGCACTATAACCGTTAAAAACGGCGGCCGGCTTAAAATCGAACGCGGCGTAGAGCTTAAATTCGAGCAGGAAACCGGATTCATAGTTGAAAACGGCGGCATTATAAACGCTGACGGCGACTCGTCGAACCGCATATCTTTTAAATCGACGCGCGCGGGCTCGATTAAAGGTCAGTGGAACGGAATAGCTATAATAAACGATAACACTTATCCTTCCTCGTCTTTTAATTACTGCGATATAGTGTCGGCTAAAACGGCGCTTTACGTTAAAAACTCGAAAAACCCTACAGTGTCGATGTGCAATATCTCAGGCAATTACGATGGAATTTATTCGGATAATTCGACTATCACCGTAAACCAGAATATTATCACCGATAACGGCACCGACGGCGTAGTCTGCGTCAACGGTTCTATTTCGACGATATCGAGCAATACCATAACTAAAAATAAACGCTATGGTCTGCGCTGTGACAACTCCAAATCGGAAATCACGCAAAATACTCTCAGCGAAAATAACTACGGTATGCTCGTGGCCAATTCATATAAAGCCAACACCATGATAGTAAACGTTTATAACAATACCTTAAAGCAGAACACCGACGGGTTAAGGATCGAAAACGCCGATCCCGTAATATTATTCAACCAGATAGAAAACAATAACGATAACGGCGTTCTCTGCAAAAACGCCATGCCGCTGATAAAAGCCAACGTGATCGTAAGCAACCATGACACGGCGATTCAGATGGTTGACTGCAACTACCGCAAAAACGCCGGCGCGTTAGTTAATAACTCCACGATTTCGCTTTATTCGAGTGAAAACGAAATATCTAACAACGTAATAGCGTTTTCAGGCGCCGACGGCATAGAGCTCGAAGGCTCCAATCCCATAATCAACCATAATATAATCGCGCACAACCTTAACGCGGGTATTTATATTAAATCCTATAAAGATTCCACCGGCGCAGATATCGTTAAAGACGAAGCCAGCGGGCTTTTAATAATAAATAACCTGTTTAACAGCAACTCCAGAGCGTCGATATCGCGCAACGGAAAACCGCCCGACCACACCGGGGCCGCGGATTTCGCCAACCGCTCGATAATGATAAACAACAATAATTTCGTTGGAATGACCGACTATACCGATGTTTATACGGGCGAAGACCTGAGTTTTACCACGAACGAAATATATTTTAATACGCCTTTCATCGACACTTTACCGGTCCACTTCAGCGGCGCGAATTATCTCGCGCAGGTAAATATGGTAACGCTTCATGCGCCCCGGCAGAACACGGCCACCATCCAGTGGAACGACGGACGCAATATAAGGGTGCCGCCTAAATATTCAAATAACTTATCCAGCGCGGCGACTTACACTAACGCCAAAGCCGGTTCATGGAAATTAAACAGCGTGGGCGCGGCTCCGCGCGGAAGCAACGGCGGTTACAATATAATCGTTGACGGCTATCTCGAAGACGTTTCGCTTATGATCAATTCCGGAACGAGTTATTCGCTGCGGGGCGTGGCGCCGAACACCGATATAGGCATCATAGAATGGGTATCCACGCTTAGTAATTAACGCCGAGGCATTAATTCTAACAGTAAATTAAACGATACAAACGGGGCGCAAAGGTCAATAAACCTTTTGCGCCCCGTTTGTATTTATTAATAACTTTAAAATAAGAGTTTTAACTGCCTATGCTATGGTCTAAAAAAGGAAAAATGTTTTCTTTAAGATATTTCTTAGATTCGTGCATGCAGGGTATTTTTAAGATATCACGGGCTATTTCGATACATTTAGAGAGCGGCACCGAACGGATTACCTTGCGGACGCCTGGAATAGCGGTAGGATTCATCGACAGCTTTTTAACTCCGAGCCCCATTAATATCATAGTAAAAAGAGTATCGCCGGCGAGTTCGCCGCATAGCACGACCTCTTTTTTATTACGCGCCGCGGTATCGGCTATCATTTTAATAACGCTCATAACCGCCGGATGAAGCGGCTCGTAAAAATTGGCTACTCTCGAGTTATTTCGATCTACGGCTAGAATATACTGGATAAGATCGTTAGTGCCTATGGATAAAAAATCCACATGGCGAGATATTTCGTCAAGAATGAAAACCGCCGCGGGGACTTCTATCATCGCGCCTATTTCAACATTAATATCGAGCTGCATGCGGCTTTGAAGTTCGAATTTGGCTTCTTCTATTATATCGCGGGCGTCGATTATCTCGGAGATGGAGCTTATCATAGGCAGCAGAAGTTTAACCCTGCCGTGGGCCGAGGCGCGTAATATCGCTCTTATCTGAGTTTTAAAAATAGCCAGCTCGCTCAATAAAATTCGGATGCCGCGCCAGCCGAGCTGAGGATTGCACTCCTGAGGCATGGCAAAGTACGAAAGCGTTTTATCGGCGCCGATATCAAGAACTCTTATGGTAACTTCGCCGCCACAGGCGTCCTGGATAACCTTTCTGTAAAGGGCGTATTGTTCTTCTTCACCCGGCATTTTATCGGCGCTCATAAAGAAAAATTCGGTCCTGAAAAGGCCTATTCCCGAAGCGTTGTACTGTTTTGCCAGCTCTATATCGGACACTTTATTAATATTAGCGAGAAGTTTTATGGTTTCGCCATCGGTAGTCACCGAAGGCAGTTTCGAAGAAAGTTTGAGATCGTCTTTAATGACGCTGTATTCGATCTGAACGCGTTTGTATTCGGCGATCACCTTATTGGCGGGATTTACTATTACAAGTGAATTAGCGCCGTCGATAATTATAGTATCGCCCGTAGATGCTTCGCTGCATATATTTTCAACCCCGACAATGGCCGGAATATTAAGCGAGCGGGCCAAAATGGAAGCGTGCGACATCATTTCGCCGTGCTCGACGGCGAATCCGAGAATATTATCGGAAGCTTTTACCGTAATTGAGGGTATAAGCTCTTTAGCCACTATTATGACCTTTTCGTTCGGCTCTAAAACGCACTGACGGTCGCTCAAAAGGTTTTTAAGAACGCGCTGGCCTACATCGCGGATATCGGCGGACCTTTCGCGCATAAGGTTATCGTCGAGCATTGAAAACATGAGCGAAAACTTTTTAATTACTTCGCTGATAATGTGTTCTATATTCTTTTTTTCGCTCTTTAAAAGGTCTTTTACCGAAGTAAGAAAGTGCGGATCGTCGAGAATGAGCATGTGCGATTTGAAAATTCCGGCTTCCTTGGCGCCGAGACGCCTTTCGACCATTTTATAAAGGGCGTTAAGCTGCTCGTGGGAAGTTTTAATCGCACGGTTAAAACGCGACAATTCTTTTTCGATATCGGATTCGTCTATGCTGTGAGGCTTAACGCGCATTTCATCGCTGCTGTCAACTATCTTCCATACCTTGGCCATCTCGATGCCCGGACTTACGGTTACGCCCTTTAAAGTTTTACTTTTAGAAATATTTTTAGAAGCAGACATTATTCGCATCCCTTAAAATCTTTTTGAAGATATACTGAATTAAGCTGAAAAAAATCCATTCCGCACACTTTTTGATTAGCGCCTCTATAAAGAAATACTTTAGACGAGTCGTTAAAATCGGAAAGGACCAGAATAGCATGCGCGCCGGCGTTTTTATAATTTTTAACGTGCGGCGCAAAAAAAGAATCTTCTGAGGCTTCTCCGCGCGCGCCCAAGCTCTGCCATACAACCGAATGACCGCGCCTTTCATACGATTCGAGGACCGAGTAAATATTATTTTTTTTATTGATTTTATCGGTAAGCACCACTAACTGAAAAGGATTGATTATAAAAGGATATTTTAACGAGCAGTGGCGGGCTTTTTCTTTTATTATCTTTTCGATGCCGCCGGTTAAAGAAAATAATATTCTGTCGTAATCGCAGGCAATGAAACCGACG
Organism: uncultured bacterium; assembly: GCA_964436235.1. Taxonomy (GTDB): domain Bacteria; phylum Muiribacteriota; class UBA9980; order UBA9980; family UBA9980; genus UBA9980. The sequence goes on along the minus strand of CAYTCW010000016.1, from coordinate 33,636 downwards.
CTCAGCGGACCGTGTTCGCCGTTAGGAATATAAAATTTTATTTCTAGAAAATCGTCGAGTTCGAATGAAGTTTTTTCTTCGAATCTTAAGCCTATGCTTTTAAATATTTCAGAAGCCGTTAAAAAAAGCGATTTTTTATTTTCATTAGTTTCACTGGTGAAAACTTTCACATCAGGGACGATTTCAACTTCGCTATAAAATTTTTGAAATCCGGAGAGTATTTCGGAAAGTAAAAGCGGCATTTTGATTTTTTCGGTTCTGGCGTGGGCCATATCGCAGAAGTTTTTTTCAAAAAGGGCCTCGCGGGTTGAAGAGATATTTTTTTGAACGTTTTGCACGTCGATCAAATAAAAACGATCAGGCGTCGCTGAAATTTTAGAAGATAGAACGAATTTATCGTAGAGATCGAAATTATCTAAAAAAAATATCTTTGAAAAATCGAGCGAGCGGTAAATACGGTCTATATGGCCGGACAGCATTTCAAAAGCGCGCCCGCCTGAAGCCGTCAAAAAAACCTCACCGGTCGAAAGCGCGGATATCGTTTCAAGATTGTTTAAAGATGCCGACATCATAATTACCTGTCAATTTAATTTTTTGCGATAAAAAATCATAAAGGTTAAAATGGACCTGCCATTTTAACTAAAATCGTGCTCATATTACCACAAAAAAAGTAAATATTCAAGTTTTATTTAACGATAATTTATAATAAACGGGGCTAATACACTTTTAAATAACTTAAAATACCTGACAGAAAAGACCTTTTTCTGTTATATGATATTTCAGCCGCTATTCCGGTTTTTAATTCGAGACTGCCGCCGCAGGTTTCGCAGTATATTTTATTGTTAGCGAAGGTTCTCGAACACGATGCGCATTGCTTATACGTTTTATCGAGCGTGGCGTTCTGCGTACTGTAGAGCTTTTTAACGTCGGTTTCAATAAATTCGCCGCAAAGATTACAAATTCTTGAATTTTCAGAATTAGCGGTATGGCAGTGCGAGCATATTTTACCGGCAAGAAGTTCTTCATTGCAGGTCACGCAATATTTAAACTCGCCTTTATAATTGACTTTGCATTCGGGACAATACATGTTTATACACCTTTCCTTTCCGTTAAAAACTTTATAACCTGCGCCGCGACGGTTCTCACCAATTCGTTTTCGTCTTTTAAACAGGGGCCGAGCAATTCGATCGACTGTTTTTGTCTCATTCGGCCGAGGGCCTTTATAGCAGACAACCTTACAAGCTCAGAGCGGTGAGAGAGCATCGCGCCTATTTCAGAAGCCGGAGCGTCTTCACCTGTTTCAGCCAGCGCAAGACATGCCGCCGAAACCACGAATGCCATAGGATCGTTTAACATGCCGATAAGAGCGTTTCGGGCTTTCGCGCCCGAATGCCTTCCTATTCCGCGCGCGGCGACTGCCCTTACGGCCGGCTCCGCGTCGGTGAGCATGGTTATTAAATCATCTAAGGCCGCTTCGCCTTTAACGCCGCCTAAAATTCCGGCGGCGTAGCTGCGAACATATATATCGCCGTCATTTAGAGCTTTATATAACACTCCGTCGAATTCTCCTTCAAAATCACCGGTGGAATTGAGCTTATCGACGGCCTGTAAAACAGCCTGGCGCACCTGTGAATCGGGATCGTCAAAACTGTTTACCACCGCATCTATCACGGCTCGGCTTTTAATTTCACCAAGCGCAGCCACCACATAACTTTTTGCCACTCCGCCGAGCGCCGGAAGCGTCTTTAATAAATACGGCAGAATATCTTCGCCTATCGAAATAACCGCGTTAGTAAGGTACATGCTCTCGAACTCGTCCGCCTGTTTTAAAGCTAAGCAAAGCAGTTCATAGGCGTGAGGGCCGTATTCTTTTATTTTCAATACGGCCGAATCGAATTTATCGACTTCTTTGGCTTTAATTATTTCGATACACTCTTCGATTATGACTTCAACATCGATATCCATATTACCTCCGCGATTAACACGCCGCGCATAAGGGGCGTTATAACTTTATTAAAACCATTATAATACGGCGGCCGCTCAAACGATGAACGCTAAGGCCGCCATTCGCCCGGTATCGCCGCGGTCCCGGCGGTAAGAGTAAAACAAATCTTTTTCACACGCAGTGCAAATATCGTGCACGAAAATATTTTCATCTTTGAGTCCGGCCGCCTTTAAAAGCTCGCGATTAACGGATTTTAAATCGATTAAAAATTTATTTCTGTCCGGCGCGGCTTTAATATATTCGCTAACGCTTATATTCCTCAATTTTTCATTAAACTCGTCGGCGACCTCTTCGCCGGTTTCAAAACAGCAGGCGCCTATCGAAGGCCCGATAACCGCCATCAGATGATGCGGTTCGCTGCCGTAGCGCTCTTTCATAAAACGGACCGATTTAGAGGCTATGTCGCCGCATGTGCCCCGCCAGCCGGCGTGAGATAATCCGATGGCCGTTTTAGCCGGGTCGTAAAAAAAAAGCGGCGTGCAGTCGGCAAAAAACATCGCAAGCACGACTTCGCGCGCGTCGGTAAAAAGCCCGTCGCATTCGCCGGCATCGCGCCCGGCGTCTTCTACGGCTCTTAATTCGGTTCCGTGAACCTGATCGGAAGAAGTCATTTTTTCTATGCCGAAATTAAAATCGTTTAAAACTATAGCGCGGTTGTTATAAATATTCGCCTTGGAATCGCCGGTCGAATAACCCATATTAAGAGAAGAATATATTCCTTCGGACACGCCGCCGCGTCTTGTGGTAAAAAGCATTTCGACTTTTCTGCCAACGCGGTTTCCGGTTTTATTTTCAAAGTTATATTTAAAATATTTCTGAGTTTCAATTATATTAAAATCAATCATTACTTACCTGCCCGGTTTTATTTTTTTATCGCTTTTTAACTTCAGGACTCTTTAAAAATTGCGCATAAATATTAAAAATTTCTGTAATAGGCGACCTTGATCACATTAGTAAATTCATCCGGCATATTTAATTTCCGTTCGTCCCATAAATTAATATATTTAATCATGACTTTAAGGTTGTTACTAACTCTTCTCTGCCACTCGACGCTCGATTCTGAGGTCCTTCCGGCAGGGGCGTCAACGTCTTCGTCTTTGATGGCAAACTTACCTATTAAATAAATCTTTGGTTTATAAACGTAACGAAGAGAAGTCGCGAAAGTCGAGTTGAAAATATTTAACGGCGTATGCTCGTCCATATAAGTAAACATAATTCTTGACTTATTATTCGGATAAAGTAAAAATCTGTGCTTTATAATTTTCTGAGTGCCGTAATCCTCATCGGGATTATTTATTTTTAAATCGCTGACATTATAAGAACTCGCAAAAGACGCGCGGCCTGAAATATTATAATTAAGCCTTAAAAAAGTAGAAAACTGGCCGTCAAAAGAATAAGGCGCTACGGTAAGCGGCTCTTTGTAATTTTCTTTAACCGATAAAATTCTTGTCGTAAGGTTTAAATCGCGAAAACCGCTCATAACTTCGGCGAATATCGATTCCGCGCCGTTAAATACGTTCTGCAGCTCGCCGTAAACCGAAGTATTATCGACGCGGCCCATTCCGTAAAAATGAACAAAGTCAATGTTATGATTATAATTATTGTCCCATATTTTTTCGACGCGTCCGCCGACGAGCGTATCGCCGTTTAGATGAAAATTAAGAGCGCTGCCGATTCTGTGCTCGTTTTTATCAGCGAGTTTCGAGCCAATTACAGACCAGTCGAAATTATTGAAATATTTTTTTACCTTAACGCCCGAATTATTCCTGCGGTGAAGGCTTATCAAAGGATGACGGCCTTCGGCGAGCATTACGTCGCCTAAAGTAAGAACCATCGATAATATTTTATCGCCTTTTGCGCTTTCTCCTTCTTCCTTTTTGCCTGCGGCGTTTTCATTGACGGAATTTTTATCGTCCTGCCGGCCGTATGAGGGAAGATTTAATTTAACCGCTTTTACTAATTCATTTTTTTCTTCGCCTGTTTCTGAAGACGCCGAAGGCTCCTGCACGGCTTCTTTGCCTTCTTCGATTTCTTCCTGCGCGGCTTCGGGTTCTTTTTTTCTTTTTACCAATATATGCTTTTTATAACTATCTAAATTAGTTTCGAACAATCCGTTTATTTTTTTACGCTTTTTACGGCCTATCATAACTTTTTGCGAAAAATATCCGTCAAGATACTCTATATTTTTGCGCCTTAATTCTTCATCGGTTTCAACTTTCGCCTTAGTTATTTTTTTTGCGGGCGAGGATTCGATCACATATCCTTTTTTAAGATACGAATCGGTATAGTAATAGTAGTTAAGGAATTTTTCGCGAGCGTATAAATGGTTTTCACCCTCGGTCTCGCCGAATGAAAACCTTAAATCCATGGTCTCGCCGAAATTAAGATTATAACGGGAATAACTCGAAAGCGATTTTTTGTTATCGATATCGTAAAAGTAATCCGAAAACCCGCTTCCATTAAAGTTATTAGCGTTTCGGCTTTTAAGGGAGCCGACCTCCACCGTTTCGAAAATATCTAAAAAAGCGTCCTGCGGGATAAAATTAAGGAGGTCTTCCTCTTTAGAAAAAGGCCCGTTATCGCTTTTAAACCTGACGGCGCGTTGCGCGGCGAGCATATCGAATTCATATATATCCATGAAATCGTATTCGTCGGCCGAATTAAGATCCAAGCGGCGCTCTTCGGTAAAAGGCTGAGCGGTGACAAGGCTGAAATCGTCGGCGTATGCCTGGCCAAAGGCACACGCCGACGCGGATATCAGCATAAGAATTGAAAAAATATGCCTTATTATTAATATTATTCTACTGCGTTTAAATGCCATGTTTTATTTTATAACTTTATGCCGCGTTAATTTTTATTTACAGCGCGCAAAATGCTTCGTTAATTGCTGTGACAGTGTGCTTTGACTATATTATCAATTAATTGTGAATAAATTTTTATTTTATAACTATTTTATCTAAATACAGATTATAGTTCGACGACGAAGCGTTTTTATTAAGGCAGGTAAATCTGAACGCCACGTCAGAACCGTTTCCGAGTATATTAGACACTCTCAAATTTGTAGTAAACGGCGCGAGTTCCATGGTGCCGGAAGTGAAAAAGTCGTAATTGCCGCGATTTTCACTCATAATGTCTAAGCGGTAAGTGCCGGAATCGCCGGTGCGCAAAGCCCAGATATCTACATTGTAAACGCCGTCGGGGAAAAACTGCTTGATTTCGAACCAGTCGCCAACGGCCGTAGCGTCCTGATTGGGAAACGGGCTTCCGGTTATAGCTTCGCCGTTTTCGTCATCGACCGGGCCGAAGAATAAAAAGGAATTGCCGTCAAAAGGAAACTGAAGCGTTCTGATTTCGAGTTTCCACGGGGCGTTGATAGCCGTAGTACCGCGTATTACGTCGAGGATGTGGCGCTCGGCTTCCATGGTCCTGTATGCGACATCGCCTGAAACCGTTACGTAATTAGTGAGAGAGCCTTCGCGGCCGGTCGAATTGACCGCCGACACTTTATAAAAATATGTTTTACCTACGGTTATCGAGTTAGTGAATTCATAAGCTAAAGGCTGTCCTACCTGCGCATAAACGCCGTCGCTGAATTCAGAGCGGTAAACTCTATATGAGATAGCGCCGACGACGGGCTGCCATACTAAACGCACCTGGCCTAAAGCCTGCATTCTAACGATAAGGCCGGCCGGCGTGTCAGGAAGCGTTACGCCGACCTTATTGGTGGCGGGTTTTGACATACGCGACTCGTTACCGGAATCATCGAAGGAAGAAATTGCATACTGATAGTATGAATCCATATTAACTCCGGTGTCCGTCCATGTGGTATCAGCCGGAAGAACCTTTACCAATCTATAAACTTCATCTACGTCGAGGCGTTTGCGGTATATTTTAATACCTGCGATATCAAGGGATTTACCGTCCGAATCTTTATCGGGTTTCGTCCAGGTCAGAACTACCTGCGCATCGCCCGTAACGATCAAATTAGTCGGCGTGCCGGGCGGAATATTATCTTTTTTACCCATAAGGGTATATGAGCCGTCTATATACTGGCTGTAATTACCCTGCTTGTCTATACATCTTACGCGGTAGTAATAAACGCCCATTACGAGGTTCGAATCGGTAAATACATTTATGCCTGAAGGAACTTTTGCGATCGACTGCCAGTCGTTGATATTTCCGGAATGCCTTTCGATCTCGAATTCTTTTAAATCGTCGAGCGGCGAACCGTCAGTATTTTGAGTCGGCTGGTCCCATGATACGATTATAGAGCCGCGGTCCATGCCGAAAACCGTCTGACGGGCAGGAGCGAAATACACGTTAGCTGGCGGTTTCGGTATATTACCCGCCGTCGCCTGAAGCCTTATTATCTGAGGCGCCGAAGGCGCGCTTTGCCTGAGCATATTATCAAAAGCAATGACCGTATAAATAAATTTTTCGCCTTCTATTAATTCCGAAGATTTATCGATGTAATAATCGTCGGTAGTCGTCGCGATCTTTTTATCAGCCCCGCCTTCGCGTCTTCTGAATATATAAAAACCTACGATATTCTTTTTAGCCTGATCATATTTATTGGTTGTCACGGGGTTCCAGTCTAAAGTGACCTGATAAAACTGTTCGGTCATCTTCTGTACGACGAAAGGCGTATCGATCTTCCAGGTAGGATTATTCGGCTCCACGCCGTCATCAGACCAGGGAATGACGGAACTCGAATTTTTCGACTCCGTACAGCCGGCAAACACCATCAATGCAAATAAAAATAACGAAAAAAACAGGAAATTGTGTTTTTTAATAAAATCTTTCATTTTATCCTCCCGCGGATTTATATAATATTTTTTGCCGTTAATCATCGATCTGTAAATAATTTCAGCCGTTTCATTCATTTGATATCATTTAACGAACTTAGAGCGGCGCGTTTATACGCAAAAACTTTTTACTGATCTTTGTTTTGTATCGGCAATAATATCCTTTTTCTTATAACCCGCAATTATTTTTTTCGGCGCTATCCGTTTATCGGGGAGTATCAAGGCAAAAAGAAACGGGAGGCAAAGACTTTACGTCTTTTTGCCTCCCGTTAGTATTATGATGTTTTTTATTTTATTATTACAACAAGCAGGAAACCGGCGATTAAAAGTTTACTTTTCTTCGACTTTTTCGAGCTCGATCTGCAATTTTTCGATATCGCGGATCACCTGACGGGTATTGCCGAGTTTATTTATTATGTTTTGCGTGTACATGTCTTTAACTTCTTTTAAAACCGGCGCTAATATTTTTTTAGAATTAAGGTCGGATTTTTCGACTTCGCGGATGAATTCGTCAAATACTTTTCCGTCACTGTCGTTTACAGGGTTTAAAATATTGATTAATTCAGTTTTCGATACATTAGCACGGGCGTCGCTCGTAGCGCTGTAAAACGCGAAAGTCGAAATAGCGCGCTGCACCTTAGATGCAAAATCCGGATGGTTTGATGCATGTACGCTTCCTGCTTTTTCAATTAAGAAAAGGCAAGATTTAACGTTATCGGCATTTATTTTATCGACTTCGTTATCGTTCGGAACGAACTGCGAACCAAGTTCTATCGTGAAAGCAAGCGAGCCCATGGCACCGTAAAGCCAATCGTCGGAATCACCCATTGCCGGATAAAGATCGGAGCTTTTTTCCGGGGCATAACCGTTGAATTTTGACATTCCCTTAGCGAGCTCGGCGAGAAGCTGATCGTCTTTAGCGATAGCGTCGTAAGCATAGCCGAAAGGAAAAAGAATCAATTCGGAATAGCTGTGAAAAGAAACTGACGCTCTGAATTTTTCGCGTTCGGCCAATTGTTTTATGGCCGTAGAACACGGTTCTGAGAATGGGCTGGTGCCGTGATAGGTGTCGGAACCCGGATAGGTGGAAGCGCCGACCGTTCCCCATTGATAACCGTAATTTCTGTTCAAATCTACGCCGAACGACTTATCGGAATTAGCGCGGCGATTTTTACGCCACATTTTAGATTTGGTCTGCGAATAAACAAGTCCGTCGGGGTTGACCACCGGAACTACCCATATATCGCGATTATCTACAAGCTCTTTCATGGTTTTATCGACAGGATACTTTTGAAGAATTTCTTCGATAAGTGCAGTCGGCACTTCAGCTGATATCCACTCGCGGGCGTGCGTGAGACCCATTATAAGCACGGCCGGTTTTTTGGCGCCCGCGGCGCGCGGAGTTATATTAAGGGCGTATATGGGACGACCTTCGAAACTTTTACCTATAACATGAAGTTTGCATATTGAAGGATTATTTGCCTCGGCCGCTTTAAGTATTTTTTCGATCTGATCGAATGTGCGGTATTTGCTGAGCGTACCGGCGCGGGTAGCGCGCAGAACCGAATCAGCGTCGGCGTTTATGACTTTATATTTATAACCGAGCGAAGAAACTTTTTTAAGTTCGCTCTCGGTTATAACTGAAATTACATACTTATTTTTGTGTTTGACTTCAGGAAGATCGAGTCCCATATTAGCGAGTTTCGCTACGTCGAATTTATCTTTGACGAAAATCTTAACGATTTGAGGAACTTCTTCTTTTGAAATTTTTGAATCGCCCTCATCGGCGGCTGATGAAATCTGCGGCACTAAAAAAGCCGCTAAAATTAATACCCCCAGAAATAAAAAAAGAACACGCATTTTCACAAAACTTCCCCCTTACTTCATACTTAAAAGAGCCTATACGTGTAGCAAATATTTATATGTATTTATTTGTAATGATTAAATTATACCACTTACGATTGAAGGTGTCAACCGTTTTTTTATTTTTTAGCGTATTTTGATTTCATCATAAAAACCGAAGCGTATATTATAGCCATGAATGAACCGCCGGTAACCGCGGCAAAGATAAATAATAAAACTCCGAAAACAAAAAACATAAAATCAGACAGCATATTAGAAAAAGAAACCGACTCATCGCCGAAAAGAGCTTCGGTATAAAAAAACGGCTTTCTGACTTTAGTTCCTTTTTCAATTTTAAGCCCGATAATTTCTTTCTGCGTGAGCTGAAACAGCTCGATCTGCTTTGCGGCGCCGTCTTTTAAAACATGAATAACGCTCAAATCGGGCACGTTTGAAACCGACGGCGATTTATATTCGATGCGCTCGACCGTGCCTGACCACGGCATAATATAACCTGAAAGCCCCATATTGTAATAAAAAATAAAAATAGCGGCGTAAAAACATATTAAAAAAGCGACAAAAACTTTAGCCGCCACTGGAAAATCAGCTTTTTTTTCGTGATAAATATCGGCCGGATAATGCATTACGACCTTGATAAAACTTGAAATATTTTTCCATCTGTTTAAAATTTGTTTTTCTGCTAAAGAGCTAATAACGACCACCCCTTTGATTCAAATATATATGCCGGAGCGTAATTGCGCCCCGCGCGTATTTTTATTAAGCCACGCTCTGCGAAGCCGACGGCTTTGCAGCGTCCATATCAATAATATCGTACGCCTGTTCAAGACGGACCGAAATTATTTTAGATATGCCTTTTTCTTCCATGGTGACGCCGTATAACAGATCTAAGTGCTGCATCGTCTGCTTGTTATGGGTTATTATTAAAAACTGCGTTTTATCTTTAAAGTTATTGAGCATTTTAATAAATCGCAATACGTTAAATTCGTCGAGCGCCGCTTCTACTTCATCTAATATGCAAAACGGCGACGGCTTGACGCGCAGTATCGCAAAAAGCAGAGAAAGTGCCGTCAGCGATTTTTCTCCGCCGCTCATAAGAGTTATGCTCTGAAGTTTTTTGCCTGGCGGCTGGGCCTTGATATCGATATTGCACTCTAAAGGCTTAGCCGGGTCTTCGAGCACGAGACGGGCGCTGCCGCCGTTGAATAAAAGCTGAAATATCTCGCCGATATATTCGTTGATTTTATTAAAAGTTTCATTGAACAATTTAGTGCACTCAGCGTCGCTTTTTTCGACTATCTTATATATGCCGTCACGCGCCGAAACCAGGTCGTCTCGCTGCGATTTCAACTCGTTAACGCGCTCCTGCAATGAATTATAATCGTCGATGGCGGAACGGTTAACGATGCCGAGACGATCGATATCCAACTGCAGTTCGCTTATTTCGGATGCCGCGGTTTCGTATTTGAACGCTTCATCGCGATATTCGCCGAATTCTTCGGCGCGCAGCTTATATTCAGATTCAAGAATATTGTTGGTGTTTTTTATATTAGCTTCGATTTCGGCCTGCTGAATTTCGATCTCATGTATTTTAGCGAGCATGTCGCCGGACTGCTTATTGCGTGAAGCTATTAAGTTTTCTTTAATTCGTATCTGAGTCGCAAGCGATTCAAGCTCTTTTGTAATCTCTTCTTCCTGTTCTTTAATGCTCGTCGTTTTCGATTTTATATCGTCGAGTTTTTTTTGCACGCTTGATAATTTAGCGTTATTTTCATGGAACTGTTCTTCATAACTCGTAAGCGTGCCCCTGTCGGTGCGGCTGCGGCTACTGAGCGAATCGATTTCTTTCTGATTATCTATTATTTTCTTGCGGTAATTATTAAGATTTTGATTGACGGAAGCGTGCTCTACCTTACGCTCCGTGAGCAGACGGCTTAGTTTTTCAAGCGTATCGCGCTCTTCGGACTGACTGCTTTTATTTTTTTGTAAATTTTCGTGATAAGCTTTCGATTTTTCTTCAAGAACCGCTATTACTTTTTTATCGTCGGATATTTTTTCTTCGAGCTCAACCGTTTGTTTATTATAAGAATCTAATTCGCCGCGCATAGCGATCATTTCTTCTTTTGAGTTTTCGAGCCGGCTCGAATAATCGCCTCCGCTTTCTTCGCTGGTTTCTAATAACGCCTCGAGCCTGGTTATTTCGGTTTTAAGCCCTTCATTCTCGGCTTTAAGCACATCGAGCTGCCGTCTGATGGAATCGAGTTTAATATTATCCTGGTTGATTTTATCGTCAAGATATACTGAACGCGATTTAAGCGCGTCGAGGTTGCCCGAATTGGAAAAATGACTCGAACCCGACTGCCTGTCGAGCGAACCGCCGGTTATGGCGCCGCTGGCGTTTATAAGCTCGCCGTCGAGTGTGACTATGCGCCCGGAAAAGCGATTGCGGGAAATAAATTCGTTGGCATGCTGTAGAGTATCTACGAGAAGAACCGGATTTAAAAGATATTCAAATACGCTCTGATATTTTTTGTCGTATTTAACAAGCTCCGCCGCTATACCTATAAAACCCTTTAAATTAGAGGGAATTACGGCGGGCGCTCCGCTGCGTACGGTATCGAGCGGCAGGAAAGTAACGCGGCCGGCTTTATTGCGTTTAAGCAAATCAATACAGCCTTCGGTATCTCTTGCTTTTTCGACTATTATGCTCTGCATATTAGCGCCGAGAGCGACTTCGAGGGCAGTTTCATACTCGGACGCCACACTTACAAGATCTGAAACTAAACCGCATATCCCTTTGAAATTTTCAGGATTGCGCTGTTTTTCATTCATTATGAATTTAACGCCGTATTTAAATCCGTCGTAATTCCTGCGAACGTCTTCCTGAGCCTTAAGCTGGGCGCGTGTGGTAAGAAGCTCTCCCGTATTATCCTGTATGGTTTTTAAAAGCTGTTTTTCACTGCCGTATAAGTTTTGAATTTTTACGGCTGCTTCACCTATCTTTTTTTTCAATTCGGAATGCTTACGCCTGTTAGCATCCTGATCATCGGCGCCCTTCGCGCTTTTAAGCGAAAGCTCGTTTATTCGTTCCTGAAGGCGGTCTATTTCAAAATTCAACTTTTTAATCTGCTGAATATTAAATTTCAACTCGCTTTCATGCAAATGCAAGTTAGTTTTAGCGTTAGAAAGCTCGTTGATATTTTCAATGCTCGTATCCTGAGTCGCCGTGACCTGCTTTTCGCTGCTCTTGATACGCACGCTGAGACTGCTTATATCTTCCTGCAATTTTTTGATTTCGATATCAAGGTCGGCAAGATACTTTTCAGACGATATAATTTCGGTTTCGATGTCTTTATTTTCACCCTGAATGGATTCTATTTTATCGCCGACCTCGTCAAGCGTGCGAACATACGATTCGCGGTTGGCGTTAATCTGCGACAACTTAGTTAAAAGGTCTTTTTCGATATTTTGAAGGCCTTCGAGCTCGGTTATAATGTCGAAATTATCCTTTTTAATCTGGGAATATTTATCGTTAAGAGTTACTACCCTCGCCTGAAAAGATTCGACCTCGGCGGTAAAGACTATAATTTTCTGGGTGTGCTCTTCGCGCTTTTTGTGATACTCGCCCGTCATGGCCTTTCTTAATGAAAGTTCGCGGTGCTGCGCGTCAAATTCATAGACGAGTTTTTTAATTTTTTTATCTTTGAGCTGTTCCATCAGCGCCATGTAACGCCGTGCGATCTGCGCCTGCAGCGATAAGGGGCCGAGCTGTTTTTCAAGCTCGATTATAAGGTCTGATAAACGGTCAATATTAACCTGAGTATCGGCTATTTTACGCAGCGAATCGTTTTTATCCGCTTTATATTTAACTATTCCGGCCGCTTCTTCGATAATGGCGCGCCGCTCATTGCCGCGCGAGCTTATTATATTATCGACCATGCCCTGGCCGATTATCGAATACGCATCGCGGCCGAGGCCGGTATCCATAATTTTTTCTTTAATGTCTTTAAGGCGGCACTGTTCGCCGTTTATTATATATTCGCTTTCGCCGCTGCGGTATATTTTGCGCGCTAAAACGAAATCATCGGAATCCATTTTGAAAAATCGGGATTTATTATCGAAAGTAAGACGAACTTCGCAAAGTTTTGCGGGCGCCGCCGTTGAAGTGCCGCCGAATATTATATCATCCATCTTCTGGCCGCGCAGGGCTTTCGAACTCTGCTCTCCTAAAACCCAGCGGATCGAATCGCATATATTCGACTTACCGGAACCGTTCGGGCCGACTATGCCGAGCAGATTGGAAGGAAACTCGAGAGTGGTACGATTGGCGAATGATTTAAAGCCATGAATCGTAAGATTTTTTAAGTACACTTATTCTACCATCTTCCTTATTTTAAGATAAAAACAACACTATTATACGCAAGTTTACAATAAAATTCAATAGTTGTTTTAATTTTTTTTAAGAATTTCCTATTATTTTTTCATATTCCGCTATTTTATCAGACCAATCGATATAATCGGGGCATGATTTAAGCGCGCTTATAGTTTTTAAAGCCGACGGCCTGTCGCCCGCTTTAACTAAGGCTGAAGAAAGTTTAAAATATATTTCTAACGGCGCGTTCAGCTTATAAAGCCTTATTTCCCGTTTATAGTTTTCAACGGCCGCTTTATAATCGCCCGAGGCCATGTGTATATCGGCAAGCGTATCTAAAAACGGCGGCAGCTGAGCCTCAGAACAGTTAGCGATAGCTTTTTTAACGCATTTAAGAGCGTATTTAAGCCGTTTATTCATAAGCAGAAGGTTATGCGCCATATTATTGTTGTATTGGGCGTTTTCCGGCTCGAGTTTCATGCATTCGGCGTAATAATCGACGGCTTTTTCATACGCGCCTTCGAGCGAATATACTAAGGCCAGATTAGCTTTAGGCACGGCCGAAGAACCGTCAAGTTTTTCGGCCATTAGAAAATATTTAATGGCAAGGCCTGTTTTGCCGAGTTTCAACGCCAGACTTCCGATATTCTGGTAAAGCCTGAAATCGGGCGGGTATTTAAACAACCTTTCGCAGTCGCCGAATATCTCGAGAGCTTTTTCATAATCGGCGCAATAATATTTATAAAGCCCATATTTGCGGTATGTTTGATAATCGAATTCCTCTAGTAAACGCGGATTTTTATAAAAAGAATTCACGAAATCCGCTATGCGCAAAAATCTCAATAATTCTTCGCGGCGAATGCCGTTTTTTAATAACGCTCCGGCGTTTAATACGCTGAGCCGCGCTGACGGCGCTTCGCCTCCGAAAATTGATTTATACCGCCGGTTAATAGTTTCCACGAAATTTACGGCGGCCCCGGCATTAAGATCTTTTTTAAAACATGCCATGATTTTATCGGTTGAAAGCATGTGCAGCGCGTCAAATTTTAATCCGCACAAAACGGCGGCGTCTTCGATACCGCAAATGAGCGATTTTAATTTTACAGGGCGGCTGTATATTATTTTATCTATGAGGCTTTTTATATTAACGAGAATCAGGCTATGGTAAACGCCGAGATCCGATATATTTTGCGGGTCGAACGCGCGGTAGTAAACCGCTTCGAATAGATCGCGCGGCAAAAAAACATCGCCGGAGTAAATCTCTTTTTCGGCGCGCCCGGCCGGAACGCATATATCAGCATCGCCTATGGCTATTTTATCGATTTCTTTTTCAATACGGCATACCGACACTTTTTCCATTATGGTGGAATCGAAGTGATCGAAATCTTTCGAAACGCTTATAACTCCCTTTAAAAGGCGAGGATAAGAACCTATTTTTTTCGAGGTCGCCGGGTTTATAATATCGGATGAACCGTTATAGCGCGAATCGTAAACCTCGAAACGGTCGTTATAATCGATGCCGTGAGCGCTTCCGCCGTTGATCAAAACATAATCGCCACGGCGCTCTATTACGCCTATGCATAAATATGGAAGCGACTCATAGCCGGTAACCCGGTTCTTGCCGAGCTGCTTCGAGCCGTAAAGAGCGAGGTCCGCTTTTTTAACTAACTCGCGGGCGCATTTATCGGCTTTATCTTCAGCCCCGCCGTCAAAGACCGAAGCGGAGGAAGCGTCGTGAAAAGCGATGCCGACGCTTACCGTAACCCGGCATATTTTAAGGGCCGTTCCGGCTTCTTTAGCGACCGCGCGGCCGTCGATGGCTTCGATTGCCGCCCTTATATTTTCGGCAAGCCCGCTAACTTTAGCCCGCGAAAGCCCGGATGCTATGACCGCGAATTCTTCGCCGCCGTAGCGGGCGGCAATTAATCCGTCTCCGTAATTCAAAGTTTCTTTTAAAGCCGCGGCTGCGACGGTTTTAATGACCGCATCACCGGTGTGATGGCCGTAAGTATCGTTAAAGTTTTTAAAATTATCTATATCGAATAATATCATCGCCACATTAGCCTTATTCGAATCGTATTCGAGCGGCGGATCGTTTCTTCGCATCCATTCCCATTCGAATTCGCTCTTTGCAATGATGCGGCGAAGCTCACGCTGAAAATATCCATGATTGAAAAGTTTGGTCATCGGCTCTATATCGGAAGCGGCTTTAGTGGAATAAAATTCAACGCAGAGCCGCAGCGCGAGCTTTAAACCGCCGGCACGGGCTTCGAGGCCCGCCGCGGGCCCGGCAAAAGCCAGCGCGTAAAAACAGCCGTCCATATAAAAAACCATGTAATTAAAATTCGAGGCGCCGCGCTTTAAAATATGAAAATCCCGAGCCCCGCTTTTCAATTCGGTAAAATCGATGCCGTTTAGAAGATTTATAAAATTTTCGTCGTTATGCTGAGGATAAAACTCGGCGCGCACTTCCGATTCAGCGACGGTGATAGCGCAGCCGGCCGGCGCGCTGAATTTGACGACGCTTTTAACTTCGCACAGAGCTTTATTAAGATAATCGAATATACTTTCTAATTCGATACGGTCCGGGCGCTTTATTGCATTCACAGTCATAAATACATCCTTAACATACGCTTTTTTATTTTTCAACCGCCGAAGACGCTAATCGATAGCGGGTATAAAATTATTCAGGACCCTGAAATATTTTTCCGAGCGTAAAATTTTAACGCTATTTACCAGATAATCTTCCACTTTATTTTCGATGGTAATAAGCGGCGAGGCTTTTTTTTCGGCGATTATTCTAAATATCTTTTCAAAATCTATATTGCCTTCGTCAACGGCTAAATGCTCATCGGCCCTTCCGTTATTCGAATGAAGATGAACGGCCTTTAAATAAGGCGCTAAAACGCCGAGCCATTCTTCGAGAGGCGCCGCGGCATAAACGTTATAATGGCCGCAGTCGAAGCAAATTCCGAGCCCCGTGCTTTTAAAAGTTTCGCAGGCCGATAAAAAAAACTCGACGTCACGCTCGTAAACGTTTTCTAAGGCCACTTTCAGACCGAAGCTGCCCGCGTAATCGAGAATTTCGGCGAGGCTTGCGTAAAATCGGTTATTCCATTCGAGTTTCGGCGATGAAATATATGAAGTTTCAGTATAGCCGCTGTGAAAAACTACATTTTTCGCATTGAGAGTTTTAGCTATGTTAAGCGAAGTGACTATGCGTTTAACCGACAACTTTCTGATTTCTTCATCGACCGAACCGAGCGACAGATCCCAGAAGGGGGCGTGGAGCGTCGCGAGCATCGAATTCTGCCTTAAAAGGCAATTGATCTCGTCGAGCCTCGAATGCGATAAATGCGCTAAAGAAAGCGAGTCAACATAAATTTCAGGAAAAAGGCCGAGCTCTTTAAATAACCTGAATTTCCCTTCTAAATCGCCAATTTTAACGTTAGCGAAAATCGGGACTTTAAGTCTGGCCCCAAACATAATCAACACCTCGTTTTTACTTATATTTTAATAAATTCAAAAAAATGCTATATTTTATCTTTATCTGTCTTTTTTTTCGGATATTTTACGGGCGCAGTCCACGAGCATTACGGGTATATCGTCTTTAATATCATAGGCCAGCATACACTTCAGGCATTGCAATTCAGGAATTTCAGCGTCATATTTAAGAACGCCCCGGCAGACCGGACAGCAAAGTATATCAAGTAATTGTTTACTCAGCATAAATTCAGCTCCTTATTTAAAATCGGCCTTAATATAACGGCGCTAATCGCCGCGTTCGTATTTACCGCAGCGGCCGCCTATATTAAAAAGACGGACGCCGTTTTTTTTCACGCAAATTATCTCGCATAAATTCGAGCAGCCGCGGCATTCGAACGCTTCCGAAGAAATTTCGCCGTCAAAGCAGGCCGCGCCCTTGAATTTACTCTTTTCATCCGGGCGGCCGTTGCGCTTTTTAAGAGCTATCAAAGCCGCGCCGACGGCGCCCATAACATCATAATGCTCCGCAACGTGTATTTTTTTGCCGAGAGTTTCGCTGAAAGCCTTTATGATGCCGCGATTAGCCGCAACTCCGCCCTGGAACACGACTTTATCGCCGATTTTTTTGCCGCGGCCCACGTTATTAAGATAATTGCTCACTAAAGCCATGCATAACCCGGCTATTATATCATGTTTCGGATAGCCCATCTGCTGTTTGTGGATCATGTCGGATTCGGCGAATACTCCGCAGCGGCCGGCTATTTTAGTCGGCATCGAAGAGCGCAGAGCGTAGTCGCCAAATTCGGATATATCGATGCCGAGCCTCTGGGCCTGCTGGTCTAAAAACGAACCCGTCCCGGCCGCGCATATCGTATTCATGGCAAAATCCACGACGACTTTATTTTCAATAATTATAATTTTCGAGTCCTGGCCGCCGATTTCAATGACCGTCGAAACGTCGTCGTAATAATGCATAGCCGCGACCGCGTGTGAGGTTATTTCATTTTTGATTTCATCCGCGCCGATAAGATAACCGATAAGATGCCGGCCTGAACCCGTAGTGGCGGCGCCGGCGACGCTATATTTTTCGTAAAGCTCTTTTTCGCTTTCAAGCAGAGCGGTCCGCAGCGCGTTAATAGGGGCGCCGTTGGTGCGTATGTACCGCTTTTTAAGCAGCCTTGCATTTTGATCTATTATAGCCAGGTTCACCGAAACCGACCCGGCGTCTATTCCTATATAAACTTTTTTTTTATTCACCGGCGCGCCGCCCCGTTCATTTTAAGCATATCCACATATGCCTCGAGCCTTGTAATAAAAGCCGTCCGGGACGTATGCCCGTCGTATGAAAGATAAAGACAGGCTATATCGTTATCGCGGCATACAATCGGCATGATGGTCGTAGCGACAAGCTCGGGCATACAGGAAAACGGCGTGATATGTATTAAGCCGTCAAAGCCGCCGCGGGCATAATTAATAGCCGAAGCTATCGTCTGCACGCCTTTACCGCCGATATCGCTTTCCAGATAACGGGCCGCCGTCTTTTTCTGGTTCGCATAGCTGGTTTTAGAAAAATAATCTAACGAAGTCAGCTTAAGAAGCCAGCTCGATAAGTAAATAGTTTTATCCACCCACACGTTCATGCGTCCGAGACGCCTGCCGATATCCATATTAGCCTCCGGATCGAGCATCATATAAATTTCGCCGATAAGCCCTATTTTAATAATTTCACGCCTGTCGATATCCGTTTTTAAAGACGAGCTGTAATAAAACCGGATGTCTTTTTTTAATTTATCCGCCTGCTCGGGCGTGCCTGTTTTTAATAAAAGCGATTCTATTTCTTTTTCTATTTTATCAACCGCAGCTTTATCGCCGCAATGGGCCCTGTAATAATAAGATAATTTTTCGTTCTCCTCGCATAATTTTAGAATTTTCCACGCGAAGCGGAAGGCCGAAATGATTCGCAACTTATTAAGACCGGCTATGGCGGAAAGTTCGCCTAAGACCTTTAAAATATTATCCTGATCGAATACGAACATTTTAAACCGATAGCCTGCCTCGCTCAATATTTTTTGCTGCAGCATGCCGTATAATCCGAAACGGCAGGGCCCGTTGCCGCCAGCCATAACGATGGCTTCCGCGCCTTTTTCGATTGCCTCGACGAAACTGCCGACGCATATTTTAAACGGAAGGCATACCTGCTCGGGCGATAATCTGAAGCCTATTTCGTAAGTTCGTTCGGTTATCGGAGGAGGTATGATATAATTGATACCCAATTTATTAAAAAGGGCGGTTAAAATTACATGCAGGTTGCCCATTCGGGCCGATGTTATATTCATGGCTCATCTTGAAAAAATATTAAAAAACCGGTCGAATATACCCATTTTTTTTACGATGACGGGATCGACTTTCTCACCGTCTATCGTTCTGGCTATGTTAACGAAAATCTTGGCGGCCAATGAACGGCCGTTCAAAACTACCGGCCTCTTTTTAAAATTAGAAGCGATAACGTCGTAATCAAAAGGTATCTGGGCCGTAACCGGAAGCGCCAGCGCTTTCTGAATCTCGTCGGGATCGACGGCTATCGAATCGGCGATAAGATGGGCTTCGATCTTATTTATTATTACGCTTATATTTTTAGGCAGTATGCCGTTAGCTTCCATCAGCCCCGCTATCCGGTCGGCATTTCGAATAGAGGCGTGCTCGGGAGTTACCACGATCAAAGCGTGAGTGGCCGGAGCTATTGAACACGCAAAGCCGTTTTCTATGCCGGCAGGCGAATCTATTAAAATATAATCGAAATCCTTCATCAGTTCGTGGCAGAAAAGCCCCATCTGCTTGGGCGTAAGCTGGCTTTTATCGAGCGACTGCGAAGCGGATATAACGAAAAGCGACGAAACTCGAGGGTCCTGAATAGCGGCGGAAGCGAATTTAACCTTCCCCGCGGCGCATGCTGCTATATCGTAAACGCTATATTCTTCGAGCCCCATTATAACATCGAGATTCTTAAGGCCGATATCGCCGTCTATTAATAGCACTTTTTTACCGAGAAGCGAAAGCGCCATTCCCAGGTTTGCGCATATAGTAGTTTTGCCGACGCCGCCCTTGCCTGAAGCTATCGTGTAAACCTTTGCGTATCTTTCTTTAGCGGAGTTTTTATCGGGCGCCGTAAATTTGGCCGCGGCCTCTACGGACTGACCGTTAAATGCGCCGTTATTGGCGGAATTGTCGTTAAGCAAATATAACACATCCTTTAGAGGGCTTTTCGTCAAAATTTCCCTTTAATACGATTTCATTGTTATTTAAACGGCAAATAACGTTGCCCCCGAGCAAACTATCCGGAATTTGAGAATAAGTGACGCAGGCATCTCCGATTTCAGCCTTTACCGGCATAAAAGAACCTGCGTAAATAAAAGAATCGGGATCGTTTGAAATACCGGCGCGCGCGGAACCGCGCATTTCACCGAGAATAACTATCGAATGCTGCGCCTCTATATGGCCGCCCGCATTTAAATTGCCCATTAAAACGACCGATCCGTCATAGTGAAGGACCTGGCCGCAGCGAAGGTTAGCCCTCGAATAAAGAGTTTTTTTCGATTCAAAGCTGCCCGATAAATTTAAATCAGATGCGCCGCCGCTTCTTTTACGGCTTAGATCAGAAGTGTTAGAATAGATATGAGAAACTTTTATATCGCAATGCTGCTGTATATATTTTTTTAATTTTTCGGCGTCTTCTTCTCCGATAGCCCTTTCACGAAGATCTATGGTTACCGTCGAAAAACGCGATTTTACTTTATAATCGGAAATTTTAGCGCAGATAGCCGTTCCGAGGCTTCGCTTGAGGATTTTTTCGCCGACGCGCATCACGCAGCCGCCGTTGATCTCTTCAATTATTATCGCGCCTGAATTCGAACGCTCGAGCATTATCTTTTACCTTCATCCTGAATTTTACTTATCATCTTGCGCGCGTATTTATTGTTAAAATCGATGGAAAGCGATTTATTGTAATAATAAAGCGAATTGGTCAGATCGTTTTTTTCGAAATAATACAAGTCGCCTAAATTTATGCAGGCGTTAATATAAGTAGAGTCGAGCTCGAGAGTTTTTTTATACATTTCGATCGCCTTATCGATGTGATTTTCATTGTGATAAATTACGCCGATCTGGAAATAAGCCTCTTTAAAATTAGGGTCGAATTTAAGAACGAGAAGAAATTCTTCGAGCGCGGAGTCTTTTATGCCTTTTTCGAGATAATAAACGCCGAGATTATAATGTGAATAAGGATCGCTTGGAACCAAATCAACGTATTTTTTCATATAAAAAGAAGCTTTCTGATCGTCTCCCATTTTGGTATAGAGACTGCTTAAAGCGCTGTAGGAGATCGGATCTTTCGAATCAAGCTCGATAGCCGTTTTAAACTCGGACTCGGCCATCTCGTTTTTGCCGAGTTTAGCGTATATAACTCCGAGGTTATAATGGGCGAAAGCCATCTTATTATCTAGTTCTACGCCTTTTAATAAAAAAGGCATAGCGGTTTTATAATCGCCCTTTTTAGCGTATGCTAAGCCTATGCTCGCATATGATTTCGCATGTGTCGGGTCCACTTCTATGGCGCGCTTATAATTGCGGATAGCCAGATCTATCTTGCCGTTCTGGCCGGCAACGTTGGCTAAATTATAATATTCGGCCGCCGTCCTGAATTTAGGAAGCAAATCCATATCGGGTTCGGGATCTACTTTTTTAGCCTTTCCGCAGCCCGCGAAATTCGCCGCCAGTAATATCGCCGTGATAAGATATATTATCTTTTCTATACCTTTACTTTTAAACCTGCTCATGATACTCTCCTTATTTTACATCCGGAAATACCGTCAAATCGAAATGGAAGTATTATATAATATTTTTACTAAAAATGCAAATAAATCATAAATGAACGCTTAAAGACGCCCGCACGGAACAAAAACCTTCACCAAATATTTAATCGACCCTTTTTGCCGCATGAGAGTCGGGATATTTTCTGGAAATTTCAGCCTCGAGAAGCGCGGCTTCGTAGTTTTTCGACATCTTTCTATAACACTGCGCCATATAAAAAAGAGCGTTAGGCCCCGGCCGGCTGTCGAAACGCCTGTGTTTTTCGAACATCACGAGCGCCTCCTGAAAAAGGCCGCGCGCAAACAGCGATACGCCCTCGCGAAAATAATCGATAAGTTTATATTTTAACACCATAAGATTACCGCCCGACGAAGATAAAATAAATATATTATCGCCGGATGCCGTAACGTCGATAACTTCAGCACCGCGAACGCCTTCCTGACTAAGGCCGTGCGAAGAGTCAACCGTAAAACCGTTTAAAGTGTTAAAGATGATGATTTTCTTCTGCTGAAGGCTGCATGCGAAAGCCGAATTGTTTTTAAAGAAAGTCAGAAGCGAAAGCGTATCATTTTTTGAAAGCGTATCATCTTCAACCGAAAAAGTTCCGGACGGCTTTCCAGCCTCGTCAAATTTCAATATTTTATTGCCGCGCTTTGATACGAGATAAAAATTTTTAAATAAATCCACGGCGATAGCCGAATAGGATTCACCTTTTTCCGGCAGCTTGAATTTGTTTATCGTGCGGCCGGTGATATCTAATTTATAAACGAAATTTTCATTTTTACACAGGCCCAATACATTGCCGGAACCGTCGCCCGTTATATATTTAACGAAAATTTTGCGAGGCTCTATTTTGATGCTGCTTATTTCAGCCGGAATATCGAGGCGTTTAAGTTTAGCTTCGGGTAAAAGTTCATAGCATCTCTGAGCGTTGAGATCAAAATAATTTATGCCGGCGGACGAATTAAGCGTAATAAAATTTTGCGGAAAGTTGGTCTTTTTAGAAAAGATATCGTTTAATATCCTTAAAAACTGAAAGTTATAGTTGATGGTATAATGCTGATTCGAACCGTAATCGAGCATATGTATTTTTTCGTGAAGATCGGCAAACAATCCGTATTGATCCAATAAATTCGTGCCGAGGATGTCGCCGTAATTTTCCATATATTCGCCCTTAGAGTTAAAAACTAAGGCCGCGTTTTTATCTTTATCGCTTACTATTATGCGTTTAAGCCTGTCAACCGTTATTTTATGCGGCGCTAAAAACCTGCCGGCGCTTTTACCGTAACTGCCGAAAGAAAAACTAAATACGCCCGAACGCGAATATACGTTTATCTTATAATTTTTGTCGTCGAGAATATAAAGCGAATCGTCGGTATCCATAGCGAAATCACAAGGAAATAAATTGTTTTCGTAAGTTATGTTATTGTCTTTTACGACTCCGTAACTCGAAATTATCTTGCCGGATGTGTTGATTTTTTCAATTACACGCTCGCTTTTTTTAAATATGAAAATCTGGCCTATTGAATTTTTGAGTATTTTATCGCCCCGGTAGGTTTTTAATGAATATTTACCGCCGGCTTCGGCTATAATATTAAGTATCGAAGAAGAAGCGCCGTCAACAAGGAAAATATCGTTTTGCGGAGAAAAATAAATATATGAATCCTCAGACATGCTTTCATGCTTAAGATCGAATAATTTTTTATCATTTTCATAAACGAAGATTTTTTTTGAATTAAATTCGGCTAAAACCGTATATTTAGAATTGGAAAAAGTCTTTATGGCAAACATCCGCTTTAAAACGGAACCTTCGTTTTCGTTGATTTCGGATGCGTTAAGCAGAACTCCCTCCGGGGTAAAACGGTAAAAACGGCCGAGTATGGAACATGTCATCATTAAATTGCCGTTTTCGTCTCTATGCATATTCGAAGGCGCCAGTATCCTCGACTCGCCGCCGAAATTGAGTCGGACCCTTTTTTCTAAAACGCCCAATTTATTAAAAAAAAGCAGCGCCGCAGAAGCTTTATCGTATATTATAAAATTGGAATCCGTATCCGCTAAAAAGTTAGAAACCGACGAGGCGCTGATATATTTGTAACGGTCGAGAAGAAAGTATTCTTCTTTGAGCAGCATGTGATTTTTAAAATATTTTTCATCGTCAGCGAACATAAAAGACGGTTTCATTTTAACCATATCGGCTGCGGAATCTTTCTTTTGCTTTTGCTCGATGCGCTTTTCTGTTCTTGATATATGTTTTTTCATTAAAAAAGCGTTAAGCGCGTCATCGCAGGCGGAAAGCAGCGTCGAAGAAAATATAAGCGCCGTTATTGAAATTATTTTCGCGATATCCGAAGTTTTAAGCATTACCAGCCCCACTTATCAAATATTTATTTATATCATTTTTTTATTACGGCCTCAAGCCCTTCGTAAATATAAAATTTATCGGGCTTAAGAGATAACTTTATTATTTTATTCGCCGCGCCGTCGCTCAAATAAATGTTAGCAGCGGAATCTATGGCGATTCCGGCTATTTTTGAATAAGCGCCGCCGTAATAGCCCGCCAAAGAGCCGTCCTGATTAAAAGCCGCGAGGCGCGAGCCGTCAGCGCAGATAACGCCGGCAAGAATTATTTTATCTAAAAGCACCGCCACGGCGCAGGCCTGTTTGATGCCTTCTATTTTTTTAAGCGATACTTCGTTAATTACGTCGCCGTACTCATCAAATTTAGTGATTCTTTTATTGCCGGCATCCAGAACGTATATATTTCCCTTCGAATCGATGGAAATATCGACCGGTTCATTAAACTTTCCGCTGCCATAGCCAAACCCGCCAATTTCGAGCATATAATTTCCGTTCGCGTCGAATTTCTGCACGCGGTCGTTTTTAGAATCGCAGGCCCACACGTAATTAGAGCGGTCGCACGCGATGCCGAGCGGAGCGTTAAGCCGGCCTAAAGTTTTACCCTCGCCGCCGAAGGCCAGCACGAAATTTGCGTCGCGGTCGAATTTTTGAATACGGTTATTGCCGCGCTCGGATACGAATATATTTTTAGGCGTCAGCGCGACCGAAACGGGTTCGTTAAAAGAAGCGGCGTTAGAAACGCCTATATTGTTGGGAGAACTGTTTTTTTCGTCCCATGAAAAACTTCCGAATTCATATATAAAATGCCCCGCCGGATCGAATTTTTGTATGCGGTCGTTACCGCAGTCGCATACGAAAATATTGCCGTCTCCATCGGCGGCGATGCCCGCAGGAGCGGATAAAAGCCCGGACGAACGGCCGGAAGAGCCGAATGTTAAACTTTGATAATAATCGAGCGGATAATATTCAAAAAATATATTATACTTTCGCGCCTTATCCGGCGAATAAGAAGCGGATATTTTACCGTTTTCGTCTTTAGATATTATGGCGTACCTTAAAAATGCGTCGTTTAAATTAATGGTAACCGAATTAGAATCGCTTTCAGTCAAAAGCGCCGTATTGATAAGTTCGTAAATCTTCTGATTTTTGCCCGCGGTCGAAATATATGCGGATAAAACCACCGGAGAGGTAAAATCAAAATCGAATTTATAATTATTGCCGTCGAGCCTTTCGATTTTTTTAATTTCAGCGGCAAGGCAATCCGGATTAAGTGGTAACAAAATAAAAGCCGGCAAAAACGCTACGGCTAAAACCATCGCTGAGATAAATTTACATGATATTAGAGCGCGCAATATAAAATTGTAATCGTTGTTTCTCATAATAAATAATCATTATATCAGAATAAGAAATACAATTCAATAAAAATATAAACATTATATGAAAAAGACGGCAGAAAAATATGAGAGTTACTGACTTTTTTTAAATTGATCGACGTCTATTTTAAGATTTTTTAATTTTTCGTAAAAATGCGCCCTGTTAAGGCCTATTTCCTGAGACGTGCGCAATATATTACCGCCGTTGCGACGAAGCGCCCGTGTTATATAATCGAGTTCGAATTGTTCGATAAGCATTTTCTGCGCTTCATGATATTGCCGCGATTCTAAATCGCTGACTTTATATACGCCGTCACAGCCCGCCGGTTGAAGCCGGGGCGAAGCGGCCGTTGAGGCGGGCGTTAACGAATTGCCGGCGCACGGAGGCAGGCCGCTTTTTTCAACCGCGGCTCCCGCGTCTTTAAGGCCGCTTATAAGTACCAGCTCGCATGCGTCGATAGTATCGCCGTCGCAGAGAACTAAAATGCGCTCGATAGTGTTTTGAAGCTGTCTAACATTTCCCGGCCAGTGATAATTTTGCATTAATAAAAGAGAATTTTTAGTAAGTGACGGCTCTTTTTTATTGATTTTTCTGGAGTAAAAAGTCATAAAATGCTTTATCAGCATGGCTATATCACCGTTACGCTCGCGCAGCGGCGGCATGAGAATATTTATAACGTTAAGCCTGTAATAAAGATCTTCCCTGAAACGCTTCTCCGCTATTTCACTTTCAAGGTCCTTATTGGTTGCCGCGATCAAGCGCACATTGACCCTTACCGACTGGCCGCCGCCGAGCCTTTCTATTGTCTGCTCCTGAATGGCGCGAAGAACTTTAGCCTGGATCTGCATCGGCATATCGCCTATCTCGTCTAAAAACAGAGTTCCCCCGTCAGCCTGCTCGAATTTCCCCTTATATTCGTTATGAGCGCCGGTGTAGGCTCCTTTTTCGTGGCCGAAAAGCTCGTTTTCAAGGAGATCTGCAGGTATTGCCGCGCAGTTAAGCGTTATAAAATTACGCTGCCTGCGCCCGCTGTTAAAGTGGATGGCCCTGGCGACGAGCTCCTTGCCCGTGCCCGATTCGCCCGTAATAAGGACGGTGGCGTCGGTAACGGCCACTTTGCTTATTTTATCAAAAACTAAATTCATTTTATCGGAATTGCCGATTATATTTTCAAACTTATACTCGCAACTTAACTGGCTTTTAAGCATAATATTTTCGCGTTCGAGATTAATGCGCTCGAAAGCCTGTTTGACTATTATTTTGATCTTTTCATTTTCATAAGGCTTCGATATATAATCATAAGCGCCCTCTTTCATCGCGTTTACGGCGTTTTCGGTATTGCCGTGTGCGGTGAGCATTATTACGCAAGTTTCCGGCCTCAACTGCCGGATGGTCTTAAGCACCTGCATTCCATCGACACCAGGCATTAAAAAATCGGTAATCACGATATCGTAAGCACTCATATTCTGCTGGAACATTTTAAGTCCTATGGCGCCGGAATCGGCGGTATCGCATATATACTTCTGCCTGCCGAGAAGAGAGCTCAAAGAAAAAAGAATACTGGCTTCATCGTCTATCAATAATATTTTTCCATAATTTTTATCGGTCATTAAATACCCCTTTATGAAAAATTTCAAACCTGGCGTTCTAAAAGCTGCTGCCGCGGCGGGAATAATCACTTTTAATCGGAAACGATATTTTAAATGCCGTTCCGCTTCCGGGCAAACTTTCTATTTCGACTTCGGCTTTCATATCGTCTAATATCCTTTTTACTATAGAAAGCCCCAATCCGGTTCCGGAAGGTTTGTTAGTAAAAAAAGGCATGAAAATTTTCGAAATGCCTTCTTTATCTATACCGCAGCCATTATCGATAATTTCGACTTTGCAGCAGTCGTCAGCGTCGCGCGAATTGATTATAATAGCTCTCGAAGTTTTACCGGCTTCGAAAGACTGCATGGAGTTTATTATTATATTTAAAAATACCTGCGCGAGCTCATCGGCTTCGCCGAATATATTAAATTTTGAATTTAAGTTAGCGTAAAGCGCGATTCCATTTTTTTTCAATTGCGGCTTTAATAAAATCGATATTTTTTTTAATACTTCGTTAACGTCAAAAAAAGTCAGATTCCTGTTTTTATGAGGTTTAGCAAGCGCGACGAACTCGTTGGTAACTTTATTAAGCCTGTCGACTTCGCTGAGGGCTACGCTTATGGATTTCATGCCTTCGGCGCTGAGCCCTTCTTCTTCTTTTAATAATTCTATCAGGCTTCTTATCGAAGTGAGAGGATTTTTGATTTCATGCGCTATGCCTGCCGAAAGCTGACCTATAGTGGCTAATTTATCCAAGTTACGCATCCTGGTTTCAAATTCTTCTTTCTGTTCGAGATGATCGATCATTTCATTAAATACCGTCGAAAGATACGACGCCTCATAAGAACCCGTAACGGGCATTTTCGCATCGTATATGCCTTCCGATATCTTCTGCGTCGAAGATATCAAATAATTAAGAGGCTTTAAAACGAACTGCGCCAGAAAAACGGAAATAAGACCGCCGAAAAAAGTCAGAAGCGCCGTTATTACGAAATTCTGCCAAAGCATCCAGTTGAGTGCCTTTTGAGTCGTTTTCAAAGAAACTTCGAGCCACACGCGGCCGCCGGCGCCGTTATTAAATTTAAAAGGCACGAACAAATCGATGCTATCGCCGATATTAAAATAATATTTTATTTGATAAATATCTTCACGAAGAGTGATCCCGCCGGCCGCGTCGTTTTTTTCACGGGAAACCCTGCCGTCGGCGTTTTGAGGAAAAGAAACAAGCGTCTTTACGCTGCGTTCCTCGAAAAAACCGCTGATCTTACTTATTATAATTGAGTTAATATCGGAGTCTTGAATTATGATATTGCACAAATCGCCGATCTGAGCTATCTGTTCTTCATTCATGTCGGAAGCGGCCCTTGCTATGGTACGGGCCGCCATAGTGCTTTTTTGAACGACGCTTTCTATTATTATCGCGCGCTCGCGGTTGATCGAAAAAATTACGACGAGCGACATGGTAATAAAAGTCAGAAGCGTCACAAAGAAAATAAAACGAAGTTTAAGGCTCCTGTTGATGTTAAACCGGCTGAACCTCTTTTTCATTGCGGATTGAATGGAATTTTTCATATAATTTTTTTTCTTTTAAGTAAGAATCTATAATATATTTAGCGCGCGGTTCAGCGTCCACTGCAAAGCGGACCTCCGCAAACATTTTAAATGCCGCCTCTAAGTCTTTTTGCTGTTCTAATATCAGCATGGCAAGTTTGATTTTTATGGAAGAATTATATGGATAGATAACCAGCGCTTCTTTATAATATCTTGCGGCATTGGCGTAATCGCCGTAGTTATAATAAACCTCGGCGATTTTATAGCGCACGTCCGCATAATTAGGAAACCGCGCCATGGCGATTTCAAGATTTTTAATTTTAGCCCTGTGCAGGAAAAAATTAAAGATCAATAACAAAATATACAATGCTATGCAGGTGCCTATTATCGCAACCGCTATTTGATTGTAATTAAAACCTTCAGCCGCATTATAACCTGTAAATCTGAGTATTGAATCCAAAACTGCCGACTCCAAATTCAATTTATTATACCGGGACTCAGCCGCCCCGGCGTTATCTTTATTTATAGCGAGTTTAAATAATCCTTGCGGTTAATATTTCTTAATAACTTTATTTTATCAAAAATCGATCTTACTAAAAATTCGTAATCGCTTTCTTTCATATTAATGAAATTAACGGCGAATTCACATATATTTTTATTGTCGAAATTAGTGCTGCCCGCCCTTATGACGCGGCCGAAAATATTCATCTGCTTTCCGAATATCCTGTCGTCGATTTCGATATAATCGTCTTTGGCAAAATCGTCGGAAGATATGATCAAAACGCCCGTCCCCGAAAGATTGAGGCCCATTCCGCCGACCGTCGGCACTCTCTGGAAATCTCCCCGTTTCAAAGTTTCATCGCACAATTCAACGCCGGCGTTTATTCTGATTATCCGCCAGAAATTCAACGGCAGAAAAAGTTCGATGCGCAGATGGGTGCGCCTCTGCTGGATATCGGCAGGAACGAACTCGTTGTAATTGTAGTAATCAAAGCCGGTACCCTTCTTTTTATTGGAAAGGTGCTCGAAAATATTAGATAATTTATCCCACATATTTAACAAAAAATATCACCGCCATTTTATTTTATAGCAACCCGCCGTCCGGCGATAGTAAACTAAAAATTTACTTATCGGTCATTCGTCCGTTTAATTAGTTAAACTCGCAAGAGGGGCCGGTATTCTTCCGCCGCGGCGGATAAAGCGCTCTGAACCGAAGCCGCCTATATGCATAACGGGCGCCTCGCCGAGAAGGCCGCCGTAATTAACGGTATCGCCGACGGTTTTTCCGAACGCGGGAATCAAGCGGCAGGCCGTAGTTTTAGAATTTATCATGCCTATGGCCATTTCATCTGCTATAATCGCTGCGAGGGTTTCGACTCTCACGTCGCCTGGAATAGCCACCATATCAAGACCCACCGAGCAGACCGCGGTCATGCCCAATAAACGCTCGAGAGTAAGAGCGTTTTTATTAACGGCCCTTATCATGCCCATATCCTCAGAAACGGGTATGAACGCGCCGGAAAGCCCGCCCACATGAGAGGTGGCCATTACGCCGCCTTTTTTTACGGCGTCGTTGAGCATGGCTAACGCGCATATAGTTCCGTGCGTCCCGCATACTTCAAGGCCCATTTCCTCTAAAATATTAGCCACCGAATCGCCTTCAGCCGGCGTGGGAGCTAACGATATATCGACGATACCGAACGGCACGTTCAATAACTTCGAAGCTTCGCGGCCGATCATCTCGCCGACACGCGTTATTTTAAAAGCCGTTTTTTTAATCGTTTCGGCTAATTCGTCGAAAGAAGCGTTTTTGATCATCGACACGGCGTTACGGACCACTCCCGGCCCTGAGATACCCACGTTAATAACGCATTCGCCCTCGGAAACGCCATGGAAAGCGCCCGCCATAAAAGGATTGTCCTGGGGCACGTTGCAGAAAACCACGAATTTGGCGCAGGCGACCGAATCGCGATCGCCCGTTCTGCGGGCGCATTCGAGAATCATTTCGCTCACTTTTAAAACCGCGTCCATATTTATTCCGGCTTTCGTAGAAGCCACGTTGATCGAACTGCACACGCGCTCCGTCGTCGAAAGAACCTCGGGAAGAGAGTTTAACAGATTAATATCGCCCTTGCTGAACCCTTTTTCTACCTGGGCGGAAAATCCGCCGATGAAATTAATATCGAGCTCCGCCGCCGCGCGGTCGAGCGCCTTAGCTATAGGCGTGTAATTATTCGATTCGCACGATTCGGCCACTATCGAAATAGGCGTGATGGATATTCTTTTGTTAATAATCGGAATTCCGAATTTCAACTCGATTTCATTCACCATAGGTACGAGATTGCGGGCATAGTTCATTATTTTTTTATATATTTTATCGGCGCAGATCTTAATGTCGGGATGGGCGCAATCTTTAAGGGATATGCCCATCGTGACCGTGCGGATATCGAAATGTTCCATCTGCACCATCGCTATCGTTTCGAGTATTTCACCGGGCGTAAAATAAGCCATTATTAATTCTCCTAACCAGAATAATGATAAATGAAAATAATTTTATCATAATTGATTTTATTTTACAACAATTTTATAGCTTTTTTATTTTAAAGCTAAATTATTGACAATTTTATGCCTAAATGTTATAATCAGCCCTGTATTTATGAAAACTTCAATAATTACTACTAAATTAGAAAATATTTCCGATATCCGAACCGACATAGCAAATATGGACGAGGTTTATTCAGGCATTTGCGGCGTTTTCAAATCTAAAGAAGCCGCCGCGGAAATCGCGAAACTCGAAGAGATCGCCGCCCAACCCGATTTCTGGCTTAACCGTGAAAATTCCACACAGACGCTTAAAAGTCTCAACCAGTTAAGACCGCGCTTAGCGCTTTTCAATGAAATTGTGTCGCTGCACGAAAACGTCCATCTCACACTCGAATTAATGCAGGCCGAAAACGACGACTCGCTTACCGGCGATCTTATCGACGCCATGAAAAAAACGGCGCAGAAACTTTCCGAATTTGAAATAGCGCTCCTTCTCGACGATAAATACGACTCTAATTCGGCTATCATTTCGATCCATCCGGGCGCGGGCGGCACCGAATCTCAGGACTGGGCCCAGATGCTCATGCGCATGTACACCCGCTGGATGGAAGAGCATAAATTCAAATATTCCATTATAGACCAGCTCGCCGGCGAAGAGGCGGGTATCAAAAGCGTGACTATATTAGTAAACGGACTTTACGCCTACGGTTATCTTAAAGGCGAAAAAGGAGTGCACCGCTTAGTGCGCATATCGCCTTTCGACGCCAACCACCGCCGCCACACAAGTTTCGCCTCGGTCGATGTCCTTCCGCAGATCGAAGAAAGCGAAGAAATAATCATCGAGGATAAAGACCTTAAAATAGACACATTCCGCTCGTCCGGCGCGGGCGGACAGCACGTTAACGTGACCGATTCGGCCGTGCGCATTACGCACCTTCCGACCGGAACGATAGTGCAGTGCCAGAACGAGCGTTCGCAATTTTCAAATAAAGCCACGGCCATGAAACTTCTCCAATCGAAACTCGCGGATCTAACGCTGCGCAGGCGCCAGGATGAAATAGACAAACTCAACGGCGCCAAACGCGAAATTGCCTGGGGCTCGCAAATTCGTTCCTATACCTTTCATCCGTATAATTTAATTAAAGACCACCGGACAACTTATGAAACCGGAAATATTTTTCCCGTAATGGACGGCCAGATCGACGATTTTATTAAAAGTTATCTGCATTTTATCAAATCAGTGTAAAATCGGTACAAACAATGAAAAAATTCGGCGATTTTAAAATTTTATTACTCGACGCTCCCGAAACCGATATGGGCTGGTTCAACGGCAACGTGGCCTCACCCGCTCTCGGCTATATCGCCGCTTACGTTAAAAACGACTTCGAAGTTAAAATTCTCGATCTGCACGTTGAAAAACATCCCTGGTTAGCTCTGAAAAACACTCTCGAAGAATTCAAGCCAGATCTGATCGGTTCGACATTCGTGCATACCTGCCATCACACCGAAGTCAACTCCTGCCTGCGCATGATAAAAAAAATTCACCCGGCGGCTTTTGTGGCTGGCGGCGGTTATCTATTCAACGTTTTACACGAAAATTATATTAAAAGCGGACTCATAGATATAGCCGTAATGGGCGAAGGCGAAATGACGTTTAAACTAATCGCCGAAACTCTCGCGAAGCGCAAAAAGCAAACCGCCGTTTTAAGCCGGAGCGATAAAATTCTGCGGGAGAACATCAAGCAAATCGCGGGCCTCGCGCTCAGCGAAACGGAAGTTTGCTCATCTGCGGCTAATTTTGATTCACGCGTCGATATTTATAAAAGCCCGGCGCGGCCGTTTATCGAAAACCTCGACTCGATACCCATGCCCGCTTTCGAATTATTTCCCATGGAACGCTATAATCTTCCCATTTACGGCGGAAATGAAACCTTCGGCGCAATGTTTTCGCGCGGCTGCGCCAACCGCTGCAGCTTCTGCACCGAATCGGCCGCCTGGAACCACACCGTCAGACGACACTCGCCTGAATACGCCATCAAATACCTCAAACTCTTATACGAAGTTTACGGCAAGAAAACCTTCGTATTCGGCGATACCGATTTTTTGTCAAAACCCGAGTGGGTGCGAGGTTTCATCGATAATTTAAAGGCAAGCGGAATGAAAATTAATTTCTTCGTGCAGGCCTGCTGCACATCGGTTATTAAATGCGCCGATATGCTGCCTGAATTAAAAAGACTCGGCCTCTTTAAAATAATGCTCGGCGCCGAATCGCCGTTCGCCGACGTATTAAAACTACTCAATAAAGGCATGCAGAACCGCAACATCATACTCAGAGCGATGGATTTAGTCAAGCGCAACGATATCCTTCTTTTAATAATGATGATCTGGGGCACCGAACACGATACCGAAGAATCGCTGGTACAGGAGCTCGAGTTTTTCGGGCGCTACGCCGATTTTATAAGCCCGGGAATGCTGACGCCCTATCCGGGGACCGCTCTCTACGAAGGTCTCAAAAACACAGGCCGCATAACCGTTGACGATCTTTCGATGTACGATCAGCTGCATGTTATAATGCCCGCGGGAAATATGACCTATATGCAAACCGTTACCACCTATCGTAAAAACCTTTTTTTACACTACAATATCAACTGGAAAACCTATAAAAGCCTCTTTTCAAAAAATAAATTCTTAAAACGCATCCAGTGGTATTACTTTCTGCTGATCTGGAGCACTTTTTACAAAGATCTCATGGCTTTCGGCCAGGACCATTTTCAAAAACATATAATCCACGAAAAAGAATACGACGCTATTATGAACGGATA
>CAYTCW010000015.1:31032-46963 GCA_964436235.1 uncultured bacterium | reverse complement strand
GAATGGCATGAACTATATTAAAGAAATAAAAGAAAAACTTCGAAGCCGGCAGGAAATGCCGCCCGAAATAAAAAGGTTATGAAATAGCCTTTTTATTTCGACGCTACAAAACTGCGCAAATGTGGCATACGAAGTATGCCGTATTTGCGCAGTTTTATATTCAGGGAGAGTAAAGGGGGGCACGGGGGGATAAGAGAGGGCCATTGGTCCTTTATATCCCCCTGTCGCGGTCTTATCGTTTCTACTCATCGCGGCATTTATTTGAAGCTATTAACGCTCATTGCGCGCATCGAGTTTAAAATTGCCATAACGGCGACGCCGACATCGGCAAATACGGCGTCCCACATTCCGGCCATGCCGAAAGCGCCTAAAATTAAAAGAGCGCCTTTAACTCCGAGGGCGAGAGCGATATTTTGATATACTATAACGCGTGTACGGCGGGCTATTTTAATAGCCTCGACTATTTTAAACGGCGAATCGTTCATCAAAACTATATCGGCGGATTCGATCGCCGCGTCGGAACCGAGGCCGCCCATAGCGAAGCCGATATCGGCGTGGGCGATAACGGGCGCGTCGTTAATGCCATCGCCGGCGAATGCCGTATGGCCTGAACCGGGATATTTATTTTTATAAAATTCGAGTTTTTCAACTTTTTGATGCGGAAGCAGGTCGGCGTAAAAATCTTGCATTCCAGCAATTTTAGCTACATTTTCAGCGGTTATGTGATTATCGCCTGTGAGCATGACTGTATTTATTCCCTGCCGTTTAAGCCATTCAACGGCGCCGGCCGTATCGGGTTTGAGTTCATCGGCTATGACTATATAGCCGGAGTATTTTTTATTAACCGCCACATGCACGGTGGTAGCTGCGCCGATGCACACGCTGTGTTCGATTTCTTCATCGTGCAGGAATCTATCGTGACCGACGAAGACTTCAGCGCCTTTTATCAAGGCCTTTATACCGAGGCCCCTGATTTCTTCGTAGGCGCCGATCACCGACTCATCTATTTCGGCGCCGTATGCTTTTTTAATCGCGCGCGCGATCGGATGACTTGAATGAGATTCGGCTATGGCAGCGTATTTAAGTATTTCATCGCGCGTACCGCTTTCGACGACCACGTCGATAACTTCGAAATTTCCGCGCGTTATGGTGCCGGTTTTATCGAATATAAAAGTTTTGATATTATTAAGCGCTTCGAGGTGATTAGCGCCTTTGATAAGGATACCGCGTTTCGACGCCGCGCCGATACCGCCGAAAAATCCGAGCGGTATTGATATAACTAAGGCGCACGGGCAGCTTATGACTAAAAAAATCAGGGCGCGTTTGAACCAGACGGTAAAATCGTGCCCCATAAAAAGCCAGGGTACGACGCAAAGCGCCACAGCTGCAAAAACCACGGCCGGCGTATAATATCTGGCGAATTTAGTAATGAATTTTTCAGTTTTAGCTTTTTTAGCCGCCGCGCCTTCTATCAGCGATAATATTTTAGAAACGCTGGATTCGGCGTACGGCCTTAAAACGCGGGCGGAGATCAGGCCGTCTATATTGATCGATCCGCCGGGAATTTCACTGCCGGCCGAAGCTCGCCGCGCGAGGGACTCGCCGGTAAGCGCGCTCATATCGAGGGAGGTTTCACCTTCGGTTATGAGGCAGTCGAGCGCGACTTTTTCTCCCGGCTTGATTCTGATAATATCGCCGGCTTTTGCCGACTCAGGCGGCGCCTTCACGAATGAGGAACCGTCGAAAAGATTTATAAAATCAGGGCGCAGTCCCATAAGTGATTTAATCGATTTACGGGAGCGCGCGACGGAATAATGCTCAAAAACCTCGCCTATCTGAAAAAAAATCGTAACGCCGATAGCCTCATGATAATCGCCGAGCCCGAAAGCACCTATGGTAGCTACCGACATTAAAAAATTTTCATCGAATAAATTTTTAGTGAATAAATTTTTAGCGGCGCCGATTATCAAAGGATAAGCGCCGCAGATATATGAAAGCGAGTAGAAGGCAAGGGCCGCAGCAGGGTCTTTCGAATAAATGGCGGCCGAAAGAAAAATGAGTCCGGCCGTTATGCGGTATATTAATTTTTTAATTTGAGCATAGGCGCCGCCTTCATCATGATCGTGATCGTCATCTTCGCTTTCATGCGAATGGCCGTCATGGCTTTTTTTAACTTCATCGACGACGACGCCGTCTTCGATAGCCGATACTATATTCCGGATATCATCGAGCGATAAAGAACAGCCGTCTTTAAAATCGAGATGTAAAAATTTATTGATAAAATTTAACGAGGCGGTCTGAACGGAGGAATGACCGTTAAGCGCTTCTTCAATTTTAGCCGCGCAGACCGAGCAATCGAGGCCTTTTAAAATATAA
Organism: uncultured bacterium; assembly: GCA_964436235.1. GTDB lineage: Bacteria > Muiribacteriota > UBA9980 > UBA9980 > UBA9980 > UBA9980. Next base: position 44,587 of record CAYTCW010000015.1, on the reverse strand, counting down.
TCTCTTTTAATGCCAAACACTCCCGTATGCTATGTATTTTATGAAAATTACTGAATTTTATCAGATATATAGATAAAATGCAACACATTTGAGATTAAATCGATATCTAATTTGAGATTTACTGACCCGATGTTTTAATGCGCGAAAAAAAAGCCTTTCAAGGACAATTAAAAAATTAAAATAAAATTCTTGATTCATTTAATTTAATATGTTAAAATACGGGTGGATAATTATCGGAATAAGTGACCCAAATATTGATAAAGTTCAGGTTTTTTATGACTGATTTAACCGATTCAAACGCTTTAACCAATTCAGGCACAAATTCGAATTGCGGCTCAAACAGCCCTAAAAATGTGCCTTTATTAGATCTTCAAAGTTATTTCCTCATGTATAAAAACTCTCCGGTCATGGTTCATTCGCTCAACAGCGACAACCTTATCTGCGAAGTCAACGATAAATGGCTTCGTGAAATGGGTTATTGCAAAGATGAGGTTATCGGGACTCATATTGAAGATTATATGTGCGAAGACAGCCGGAAATTCGCCCGTGAAGTCATACTGCCGCAATTATGGAAAACCGGAAATATAAGCGGCGTCAATCATAAGTTTGTTACAAAAAATAAAAAACATATAGACCTTTTGCTCAGCTGCTCGGTAATAGAAACAAAGACTGGCCCCGTAAGCATTTCGGTAATGCAAAATATAACCGAACAGATAAAGCTCAACGATGAATTAAGGCGAATGGCTTCTAAATTAGAAGAGCTTAATTTAATTAAAAGTCACTTCGTATCGAATTTAGGCTATGAGTTCAGAACGCCCATGACAAACATTATGGGGTTTGCCGATATGCTCTGTCAGACGCAAACCACTCCCGAGCAGCAAAAACTGATAACTCATATCAAAACAAGCAGTTCATCTCTTTTTTCAACCATATCATCGCTGCTTGAATATTCGAGGCTTGAATCCAACGAAACTATTTTAGAATCAAATGAATTCAGTTTTAAAAAACTTATTTACGAAACCATAAATTTGATGATGGAAAAAGCCGAACAAAAATCGATCAAGATTTTTTATTCAGTCGATTCAAACCTTAAGAACAACCTTATCGGCGATGAATCTAAAATTAAATTGATCATTTTAAATTTGATCGATAATGCAGTTAAATTTTCCAGTAAAGGCGAAGTGAAGATAAAACTTTCCGTAACCTCTGAAACCGATGAAAACATACTTGTAAATATCGAAGTATCGGACCAGGGAATCGGCATATCAAAAGACCACATCGACAATATCTTTTTACCATTTTATCAGGTTGACGAAGGTTTCACGCGTAAGCACCACGGCATAGGGTTAGGGCTGACGATTGCGAACCATTACGCAAAAATAATGGGCGGCGAAAAAATATGCGTTAAAAGTTCGACTGATGGTGGAAGTATTTTTAATTTTTCGATTTATTTAACAAAAGCCTCGAGGCAGAAAAAAACGGACGATCCGCTTCAGAGTGAAACCGCCAAACAGGATTACAGAATAGGCCGAAAAATTTTAATAGTAGAAGATAACTATCTGAACGTAGAGGTTATCTGCCGGCTTTTAAAAATATGCGAATGCGAATTTAAAGCCGTAGATAATGGCCTGAAAGCCTTAGAGTTAATTAAAAACAGCGAAAAGTTCGACGCGATTTTAATGGATATAAATTTACCGGAGATGAGCGGAATCGAGACTTCGAAAAAAATAAGAGCGCTCGGATGTCAGATTCCTATAATCGCGGTCACTGCATACACTTCGGCAAACGATAAAATGCTTTGCATTAACGCTGGAATGAACGACTATTTAACTAAACCAATCAATTTCAATCTTCTGGTCAATTCGATAAAAACGCATTGCAAATGCGTATAAGTGTAGTATCTATCTGAAGATCATACTTGTATACGCTGAATTTTCATAAAAAAAATACCGTAAGCCACTTAAGCTACGGTATAATTATTTTAAATTTTATTTGTCCGCTTATTTTTTCAGTTCGAAAGTTACGCGATAGCCTTTGCCTGTGCCGCTTTCGATAGCGTTGAGTTTTCCTTCTTTAAGAAGCCAGCCGATAGCCATTCCGAGTTTTTCAGCTTCCATAGCCATGGGTTCATCCTGAAAAATAACCGATTTAAGCTGTTTGAATCCTGCCGCTCCGTTTTCATCGAGCTGACGCCATACTTTACCCGCTAACGAACCAATTAATGTTTCCATAAAAACCTCCACTAAATATTTATTGCGTAAATACCTGAGCAATTTTTATGCCGTAACAAATTAACGACTTTACACACCTGACACATACCTTCATGTTCAAAAAAAGAACATCTCATCAATTCTGTGATTAGTTTGTGAACACTTCATTGGTTTTTTTTTATTCAACATTGATTCAAACTTTATAAAAATTTTAATTTAGTGAGTTATATTTAACTTTTCAATTTTAGTTCTTAGTGTGTTACGGTTAATTCCAAGAAATTTAGAGGTTTTCACCTGATTCCCCTTAAATTTTTTAAGAACGCTCGAAATCAATATTTTTTCAATTTCGTTAATTACCTCTTCGTAAAAATCGGTTTTTTCGATATTGCCCATCACCGATAATTTATAAGAAATTAAACGGGCTGTGAGTTCCTCTATTTTAGAGAGCAATTCCGAACCCGGATCATTTTTAGAGGCATCATCTCTGCCTTCGCTTTGATCTCCGTGTTCGGATTCCGCTGCCGAAGACGCCTGCGTGAGCGATTCATTATTTGCCGACTTTAAAGGCGATGCCGCCGGATGTTCAGGGGTCAAAAAAGTCGCCGTAACTTTACGGCCTTCGAATTTAGCTACTATCTCAGCCGGAAGATGTTCAAATAAAATAGTATTATCGCGGCATATTGCCACCGCGCTTTCAACTACGTTTTTAAGCTCCCTGATATTGCCGGGCCAATCGTACTTATATAAAAATTCCATCACTTCGGGCGACACGCTCAAAATCCGCTTATTTAATTCCTTGTTGTAAGTTTCGATAAAATAATCGACGAGGCTTTTAATATCTTCGCGTCTTTCGCGCAGGGGCGGTATATGTATTGAGATAACTTTGAGCCTGTGATAGAGGTCTTCGCGCAATTTGCCTTCTGAAAGAGCTTTTTCAAGATCGATATTAGTCGCCGCTATTATTCGCGGATCTACTTTAACGACTTCGTTCCCGCCTACTCTAACTATTTCTTTTTCCTGAAGTACGCGAAGAAATTTAGTCTGCATTTCAAGCCCCATTTCAGCGACTTCGTCTAAAAATAAAGTGCCGCTGCTGGCTAATTCGAACTTTCCGATTTTTTTACTTATAGCTCCGGTAAAAGAGCCCTTTTCATGTCCAAAAAGCTCCGATTCGATAAGCGTTTCAGGAATCGCCGAACAGTTGATGGCGATAAACGACTTCTCGGCGCGAGGGCTGTTAGCATGTATAACGCGCGCTATTATTTCTTTTCCGGAGCCGCTCTCGCCTGTGATCATAACTGCCACATGGCTGTCTGAGATTTTTCCGATCAATTTGTAAACTTCCTGCATTTTTGGCGAGTTTCCGATTATACGAAATTCAGAAGCGCCGCGCGGCAGAATATTTTCGCTTTGCGCGGCCGGCACATTCGAAGTAATTAAATCATAGGCCGAATAAGCTTTTTTAATGAGCATCAATATATTATCATTGTCGAAAGGCTTTTTTAAAAAATCGTAAGCGCCGAACTTCATCGCCTCGATGGTTTTTTCCATATCAGCAAAGGCCGTAACTACTATTACAAAAGCGTTTTGCTTGACTTTTTTTATTTCTTTGAGCAATTCGAGGCCGTTCATACCCGGCATTTTTATATCTATAACGCAAACCGGCGGCTTATGTTTTTTGAACAACTCAAGCGCTTCAATACCGTCGCGCGCTAAAATCGGTTCATAATTATTAGAGGTCAATAAATTTTCGAACGCAAGCCTGATCGTATTTTCGTCATCGGCTACAAGAATTTTTGGCTTTTGAACGCTATCCAAGTTATCCTCCCGTTTTTTTTATTTTAAAGATAACATATCATAAAAAGAATGTCAAGAAAGTATGTTAAAAAACAATATAATAAAAAACGCTTGAAAAAAAATATAAATGATGTTATAATCACAAAAAAATAATTAACTTATATAATCCGCTTTCGCATATCGAATTATATTATAGAAAGGCTGACATATCCAAACCAATGACCGATATAAATGAAAAAGCTAATTCAGTAAAAGAAAAACTGATCAGCTTTATGAAAACCCGTGAAATGGGCGACCCTCTATTTAATAACACCATGCAGCTTATCGCTAAATTAAAAAACTCGCAATCCGAGGTTGTAAGGCTTTCTACCGAATTAAGCCAGAACCGCGAAAATCAGAGTTTGATTCAAACCGCACAGGCGGCTTCGGCAAGACTGCAAAAGATACTCGATGAATGCGATAATTATATTTCGCCTCAGGTGAGCAGAAGTTCAAAATCAGAACCGGCTAAGGCCGAAAGAGTAATCGCCATACCCAAAGAGCTTACTTTCGTTTCCATCGACGTTCAGGGATCTGAAGATCTCAAACAGGGTGAAGACGCCGCTAAAGTAAGCAAGGCTTTTTCGAATTACTTTTCACTCGTCGAAAAAATAATGCGCGACAACGGCGTTAAAAAATACAGCTGGGCCGGCGACGGTTTCATAGCTTATTTCGATACGGCCGAAAACGCCATAATATCATCAATAGCCCTAATAACCTCTATGACGGTCTTCAACCTTACGCAAAATCCTTTAGCCAAAAATTTTCGCATAAGGATAGGTATTTCAACCGGGGAGGATTATTTTGACGAAAAAAGCGAGATCGGCAAAATGACCTCTAAAGTTATAGACCTTGCCGGCTATCTTCAAAAAAAAGCTGAAATTAAAACGGGCGTAAAAACACTGGCCCGTGCGCTCGTATCGACTAACACTATTCTTAAAATACACAAACACTTTAATTTCCAGCGCACTCTGAAGCTCGACAAACAGCTTATCGAAACGGACGCGTCAAAAAAAGTCCAGGCGATGAGCGCTTTTGAAATAATCGTCTAAAAAAATCAGCCTGCTTTTATTTTTCTAAGAATAACGGCGGCCGACGCATTTTACCGCTATTGTAAAACGATCATAATCAACCGCGCATTTATTTCATATGAAAATAATACGCGGTTGAGTTTTTATTCATTTAAATTTCAAAAAATAATATACCCTAAAAAAAGCCTTCAATCTTATATTTTAAAATTCAGCTTCCTGCCGGTCGTTAATTTATCGCATGGCATATAAATTGCTACTTTAATATAGAAATAGTAATTTTAAAAAATTAATTTTTTTTTAAAAACAGGAGGTATGTTATGTGCAGAGAAAATATAGTTAGAATGTTCGCGGGTTCCTTTATTATACTGAGCCTGATCCTGGCGCATTATTATTCACCGTTATTTTTATATTTTACGGCCTTCGTCGGTCTTAATCTTCTTCAGTCTTCCTTAACCGGTTTTTGTCCGCTTGAAATAATATTAAAAAAAATGGGATTCAAAAATTGCAAGGATTAATTCTTACTTCAGTTGTGATATTTATACGCCGCCTGTATTATATATTCTTTGACAAAAAAAATATTTTATGTTATATTCACCGATATAACCAGACAAGTAGTAAAATATAATAATATTAAAATATAATAATAAGGAAGTGGTATCAGGTGGATATCCTAACTGCAATTAACAATATCGAATCCGGCGATTTAGCTCAAATGAAAACATGCGTTGATTTTTTAAAAAACGAAGGTAAACCGGAGCATATTGAACTCCTGAAAAACGCTAAACTTAAATTACCGGTTTATGAAACCGTTCTTCTCGAATCTATCGACTCGGCCGTAGAAGGCATTACTCTGCGCAGCTTGAAAGAAAATCAGCCCGCCGCAACCGGTGTCGTTGCGCTCGAGGCGTCCTGCGATTCGTGCCGAGTAAATCCCGAAAGCGCCCCTGCCGGAGAAAGTAATATCATTAACGGCAGCTCCGATTCGCCGTCAGAACCGCAAATTCCTTCGGCGATCGAGGCAGCGCCCGAAACCGGCTCCGAAAATAACGGCTTTGCCAACGGAAACGGAAACGGAAACGGCGCCAACGGAAAAAACAATGATTTTCCTCAGAACGAATATCTTGACAAAGTAAAAGACATCTGGGAAAAAGGCAAAAGCGCCGCAATAAAAAACGCCACTTTCATTAAATTGAAATCCCAGCTCAACACCATTAAAAACGATAAAATAGTCCAGCTCAAACATCTAGGAGAAACCGTCTATAGATGCTTTTTAGAAAATCAGTCGGGAGTCGTTTTTATAGACGACGGAATAGCTGATATCAGCGAAATAGAAAAGAAAATATCGCGCAAACAGGAAGAGGAAAAAGAAATAGAAGAAAGCCGTGCTGAAGGCGGTTTCTGGAATGTAGTCAAGTCTTCGATATCTAAATTCGCCGGATATACTAAAATAAAACTTGATATTTCAATACTTCAAAGCAATCGTGAAAGCAAACTTTCGGCTCTCGGGCATACCATCTACGACAAGCTCACCGAATGCGAAGCCGTGATAATAAAAAATGAGTCCGTCAAAGACGTTCTTTTAACCATAAAAGATTTAGACCGGCAGAGAGAAGAAAAAGAGATTGAAATCTCTGAAATTTCGCAATCGGAATAACGACAGGATAATATTTTAGACGATGTCTCAATATTTGATAACCTATCTTGAAAAATGCGCATTTGAATCTAAGAACGACTACGCGTTACGCGTAATGCTCGCCAATTGCTGTTTTATCAAAGACGAACTGCAGAAAGCGCTTTCATTGCTTCGCGAACTCGCGCGCGACGCGCTGAATTCCGACTACGGCGAATACGCCAATTTCACTCTGAATCTATACTCATGTTTTGACGATTCAAACCGGCCGCATATAGAATATCGTTCCTACGAACAGATAGCTCAGGTAATATTCGACAGAAAAAATCGCCGCAAATGGGACGATAAAGCCATGCTCGACTATATGTCGATATTAAAGACGCGCGCCTCCGAAAAATGGGCGCCGTTTGGCTTTATAGAACTCCTTGAATATTTTTACCTCAACGAAGACGAAGCCATGAGCTTAAAAGTCATCGAATTTATAACGGCGAGCTATCCGCAGTCCTGGTGGGACGCTAAAGCCCGGGCGCGCCGGCTGGATATCGAATACAACCGTATTATCGGCGGTATTAAACGATTCAAAGAACTCAGCCGTATTATGACTTTCAAAAAAAACAGCGGCACGCTTCAAGCTCAGGCGGATATCGACGAGAAATTATCTCTGGAGGCCGATATAAAAGACGGCACCGCCGAATTCGAAGAAAACGTAATAAACCTGGCGCAGCGTTATAAAAATTTTAAAATAGCAAGAGAGCCTTTTTTCAAACTTTCTTACATTTATGAAGAAAGCGGCAGCCAGCGCGATGTTTTAAGAGTGCTCTCACACGTAAATAATAATTTTAAAGATTATTCCGACGGCGCTAAAGCGCATTTTGAAATAGGCATGTACTATTTCAGGAACGAAAATTATCAACTGGCGCTTCAGTTTTTCAACAATTACCTTGCCGACTACGAAAAAGGCCGCGAAAAAGCCCAGGCGATCTTTATGACGGGCAAAACTTTCCAGATGCAGGGCCGGCTTACAGAAGCAATTTCATTTTTTAAAAAAGCCTTAGCCGCGGGCGAAAAGCTCTGGTCTATCGAGGCCGCCAACTCCGCTCTCGAAATTTGCAAAACTTATTACAGCGCAAAAAAATATAATGAAGCCCTTACTCTCTTAGGCGACATGCGCGCGGCCAAATTCGACGAGAGCGTTATGGCCGAAGCCGCTTATTTAGAAGGAAGCTGCTACCGCGAACTTTCTCTTGCCGCGCCCAACAGCGCGGCGTCAAAAAAGTATCTGCAGCTCGCTCAGGAAGTTTTTGACCACCTTAACGAAAGATATCCCGAATCCTCCCAGGCGGCCCTTGCGGGCGTGTCTCTCAACGAAATACGCAGCGGCCGCATAAACGACACTCTTTTTATCGCGCGCGTTTCCAATGCGATAATAGCCTTTTTTTTCACGGGGTTTTTCGTTCTGCTCGGAGTGAGTTTTATGCGGCAGGAAGAGCCGCTTTTTTATTTTATTTTTTACGTGCAGGCCGGATTTCTGGCGGTAACTCTGTTCGTTTCGTTCACGTTTAAATTTTTCGGTAAAATCTGGGAAATAATATTCGGTTAAAGGTTACTAAAAACAATATAATTTTATAAATTGAAAGTAGATGAGAAAATGCCGGTAACAAAGAAAATTAATAAAAAGAAAATTAACGCAGCGGTCAAATCCGAAAAACAAAATAAAAGCGGCCGGTCGAATAAATTGAACAAACCGGCGGCTTGCGACAGGGCGGTAATTGGAATAATCGGCGCGGGAAAGATAGGCGAAGCCATAATATCGGGGCTTTTGTCGCAAAAAGTTAAAACCCGTTCGCAGATAATAGCTACCGCGCGCTCAGAAAGCCGCGCCGCTTACGTTCGTAAAAATTTTAAAATAAGCTGTACTACCGATAATATAGACTTAGTAAATCAATGCGGAGTTATAATGCTCGCGGTTAAGCCTCAGATAATATCGTCGGTATTGACCGAAATTGCGCCGCACGTTAAAGAAGGCCAGCTTATAATATCCGTCGCGGCCGGCGTAACCACTTTTTTCATAGAATCGTATCTTGCCTCTAAAAACCCGGTCATACGAGCCATGCCTAATTTATGCTGCCAGGTCAACGCCGGAATGACGGTGCTTTCCAAAGGCGCGCACGCCGGAGATTCCGACGCCGATACGGCGCTTAAATTATTCGAACCGGTTTCTAAAGTAATCGTGCTCGAAGAAAAATACTTAGATTCGGTTACCGGCCTTTCCGGTTCGGGACCGGCTTATATTTACATAGCCATCGAGGCCCTCGCAGAAGGCGGAGTAAAAGTAGGCCTTCCGCGCGAAGTCGCCACGCTTCTTGCGGCGCAGACGGCTTTTGGCGCCGCACAGATGGTGCTTCAGACGCACTCGCACCCCGCGCTGCTCAAAGACATGGTTACCACACCCGCGGGAGTTACGATCGACGGCATTATGGAACTCGAAGAGGGAAAATTCAGGGTTACTTTAATAAAAGCCGTAATTAAGGGCACCGAACGCTCTAAGGAATTAGTTAAAATTTAGCGAACAAGGAGAACTTTTAATATGGCTTTAATACGAAAACTAAACGCGCCCGCCATGAGTAAATGTATTTTATGCTATTCGTGCATGCTCGCCTGCGCCCGCGTAAATTACCGCGTGCATTCAGTGACGCGCTGCGCTTTAAAAATTAAAACGGCCGGCGGCATATCCGGTAAATACGTTGCCGATATCTGCCGCAGCTGCATGGATCCGACCTGCGCACACGCTTGCCCGACCGGGGCGATGAGCGTTAAAGAAGGCGGCGGCGCGAGACTGACAAAAAGCAAATGCATAGGATGCCGCAAATGCGTTGAAGCCTGTAAATTAAATTATCTCGATTTCGACGAGGAATTGAAACTGCCGTTAATGTGCACCCATTGCGGAGTGTGCGTCAAATTCTGCCCTCACGGCTGTCTTGAAATATCAACCGAAAATAAAGGGGGCATCAATTAATGCTTTATCAAAATTATGTCAGGGTTCTTTATATAGATCTTTTCACTAAAAAGATAAAATTCGAAAACCGCGAAGACCTGTGCGAATATATCGGCGGTTCGGGCGTATCGTCTAAAATTTTTTCGGAGCTCGCCGATTACGGCGGCAAGCCTCTTTCGCCCTCACAGCCGATAGTTTTCGCTATAGGCCCGATGTCGACCATATTTCCGGTCTGCACTAAAGCCGTCTGCTCCTTCTTCTCTCCGCAAACCGGAGAGTACGGCGAGTCTCACGCCGGCGGCCGCTTGGCAATGGCCATAAGACTGGCTAACGTGGACGCCATTGTCATAACCGGACGCGCTCAAGCGCCTGTTTATATAACCATAAAACCCGACGATATTATCTTTCACGACGCCGAACCTCTATGGCAGCTGGGGGTAAGCGAATCGGGCCAGTATATGCGCGCGATGGCCGGCGCGCCGGGAAACCGCAGCATTATACGCATAGGACCCGCGGGCGCCAACTGCGTTCCGACCGCCGGAATCAACGTGGATACTTACAGGCATTTCGGCCGTCTGGGCGCCGGGGCGGTATTCGGCTCCAAAAATTTGAAAGGCTTAGTTATATGCGGCGAAAAAGATTTCGCCATTAAAAATCCGGCCGAATACAATAAATTATACTCCGAAATATATGACAAGGCCACTAAAACCGGACTTATGGCTAAATACCACGAACTCGGCACGCCGAAAAACGTGCTGCCGCTCAATAAAATAAACGCCCTTCCCGCCTATAATTTGAAGCAATCTAATTACGAATATGCCGCTAACATATCCGGCGAGGCTTTCGCCGAAGAAGTGCTTCATAGAAAAGTTTCCTGTTCGGGATGCCCTATCGGCTGTATTCACATCGGATGGCTGAGAAAACTCTTCGACGCCGGTTACGAATATGAATCATGCGGAGTTTCATACGACCACGAATTAGTTTTTTCGCTCGGCAGCCAGCTCGGAATTAAAAACACTACCGGAGTGCTTAACCTTATAAACGAAACCGAAGAAATGGGCCTTGACGCGATATCCTGCGGCGTCATCCTGGGCTTTATGAGCGAAGCGCTCGAAAAGGGCGATATTAGTCTATCTGAAACCATCGTTGATGTTAAATTCGGTGAAATCGACAATTACCTCAAAGCTATAAAGTATATCGCCATCCCGCCTAACGATTTTTACCGCGATATTGGACGGGGACTTTATAATTTCACCTCAAAAAAAGGCGGCGGCTCATACCAGTACGCCCTTCAGCTCGGCGGTCTTGAAATTTCCGGTTATTTTACCGGACCGGCTCATTTAATCGGCGGCCTGACGGGCATCAGGCACTCGCACTTAGATAACGCCGGTTACTCTATCGATCAAAAACTTTTGAAAGACGCGGCTACGCTCAGCGCAAAAACCGTAGCGGAAAAGATCGTAGAGGAAGAAGTTATCCGCTCGGTCTATACTTCATTAGTAATCTGTCTTTTTGCCCGCGAAGTTTACGACCTTGAAACCGTTTGCCGTGCCCTTAAAGTAATAGATATAAGCGCATCGCCCGATTCGTTGAAATCGATTTCATCTAAAATACTTAAAAATAAACTTGAAATACGAAAAAAAATGGGATTTGATCTTAATAATTTCCCCTTAGCTTCAAGGTATTTTGAAACGCCGTCGCCGTACGGACTGATAAAAAAAGAGTTTACCGATGAGATAATAACCCACTATAAAAATTTGATAGAACTATGAAAGATATAAATCAATACCTGTCGTTAAAAGAAAAAATAATTAAAGGCTACGAAACGGTTAAATCCAGCGGGCTTCTTCCGGTTAAGGTATTCGACGCGCTTATCGACGAGAGCGCAATCGACGAAGCCGCCGCTAATTTAGCGGCCGATAAATTCGTTATAAGCGTCTGCGGCCAGATAAAAGCTGGTAAATCGATGCTTTTAAATGATATAATATTCGGCGCGGAGATTCTTCCAGCCGCCGATACGCCGGAAACCGCAAAAATAACCGAAATTTCATATGCCGAAGAGCCGGGCTATACCGTTTACTTTTATTCGCCCGAAGAATGGGAATATTTAAAGAAATCGACCGTTAATATTAACGGAGCGCAAACCTCTTATTACGAAGCGTTCATAAAACCCGCCTTAGCCGAAGTAAAACTTGCCTCCGGCAAAGAATTAAACGAGGCAGAAGCCCTCGAAAGGCAAAAAGTCAGCGGATCGGATTTAAGCAATCTCGCCGATTATATATCCGTAAAAGGCGCCTTTACGCCTATAGTCAAAGCGGTAAGAATTAAATACCCCGCCGCGATTCTTAAAAACGCATCCATAGTCGATACTCCCGGCATTAACGACCCGAATGTAATGCGCTCGCGGATCACGGAAAAATGGATCAACCGCTCTGACGCAATAATTTTTTTGTTGAGCGCCGCCCAGCCTTTTACGGCTGAAGACCGTGATTTTTTCGAGCGTTACTTATCTTCGGTGCCCGTCAGTAAAATTTTAACGGCCGTTTCAAAGATCGATCTGGCCGAAGATATAGCTCAGGTAAAAAAATTCGTCGGCGATTCGCTTATAAAAACTCTCGGAAATGCCGGCGAACAAATCGTTGCGAGCGGCGCTTTATCCGCCATAGCGCCGATGTTTTCGTTATTTAAAAAATTAAAGGCGGCGGCGGCGGAAGGCAAATTAAAACTCGGCGCCGAACGCCTCGCTGAAATCGATTATCAACTGACGCAAAGAGTTAAATCTTCGAAATTTTTAAAAGAAATAGCCGATAAAGACGGTTATATTCCCGATTTTTTATCGGCGCTCGAAGCTAAACTGATAAATTCTAAAAACGCCATTTTAGAAAGCCACGCAAAAAAAATCGAGGCGGTTTTTAATTATCATGTAAAAAACAATGAAAATGAAAAAGCCAGATTAGCGGGCGAAATAGAATCATTGACATCTGATGCTGCGGAGCGCAAAGCGGCCTTAAGTCAGATCGCCGGCAGAAAAAACGGCGCGGAAGGCTTTAAAAATGCTTTAAACGCCGAACTGAATAAATTATCAGGATTTTTTAATCTGAGAGTAGAAGAAATTTGTTCATCTGCGGCCGATAAAATCGTTAAAACCATCATCGCTTCGCGCGCCATAGAAGACCTCGACGCAAACTTAGGTTTCGAGTCTTATTCATTGATCGAAAGTAATTTTATGGAGCTGAACCTTAAATTCAACGATTATATAGATTCTTTTAAAGCAAAAGCTTCCGGCATGACATCGGAGTTCGACCTGGAAAACTGCTGTTCCGATGCGGCGGCTGCGGCCGAAACTTCTATTTTATATAAAAATACGATAAACCAGGTCTTTAATAAAATAGATTCGACTAAAGTATTAATCGATATGAAAAATATAATCAATTCATCGGCGGGACCTGACGCTTTAAAAAAACTTAAAGCTAACTGGTTTTTTTTCTGGACCGATACGAAAAAAACGAAAGAAAATTTTAACGGCCGCATCAATCAGATATTTATTACCGATCTCAGCCTTCAGCGGGTAATGCTAAACGCCTTCTCGGAATCGGTTACTTCGATAAAAACTGCGCTGGGACAGTTTTTATTCCGGCTCAATAACGGCATCGCGGCGCTGAAAAAGCAGGAAGCGGAAAACGCCGGAACTCTCGAACGCGTTGAAATTTCCATGAAAAAAGCGGCTGAGGCCGCCGCCGAAATCGATTCGGCTATAGCATCGACGGCATCGCGGCGCGATGATTTATTAAAAAATATAGCATTTACTTAATTAACTAATAAGTTTTAGGTTTTTTTAGTTCTTTATTTTATT
>CAYTCW010000015.1:24480-30932 GCA_964436235.1 uncultured bacterium | reverse complement strand
CTTTATTTTATTATATTATATTTATTGTTATTTATATTTATACTTGGAGAAGAAATATCATGTTAAAAGAATATATCGACGTTAAAAAGTTTTCGGAGTTTTACAACACAAAACTTAGCGAGTACGTTAAATTATACTCTTCGAAAGAAATGGACTCAAAGATCAGGCGCAAGATATACGATCTCGAAGATAAGATTTCCCGTTTTCAAAAAGATGAGATCTTCGTTAATCTCGTAGTCGCCGGCGAATACAATTCAGGAAAATCATCGGTCATTAATTCCATACTCGGCGAAAAGATCATTCCGGTCGGCTCGGAACCCATGACTTTAGCGGTTTCGATCTTTAAATTCGGAGAAAGGCAGAAAGTATTAATTGAGTTCGACGACGGCTCTTTCCGCGAAATATCGCCCGAAGATTTTGAACAGTTGAAGCATACCTCAAAAGATAAAATCGATATCGACGCTTCAAAAATTAAATATATCCATTTTTATTATCCGGAACCATATCTTAATAAAGTCAATATCATCGATACTCCAGGTTTCAGCACCGCCACGGAGGCCGGCGACGATAAAAAAACCAAAGACGCCATATTGCACAAAGCCGACGTGCTGCTATGGGTTTTCAACGCTAATAACGGCACCGTTAAAAATTCGGAAATGCAGATTTTAAAAAGCCTCTTTGAAAAGGTATTCAACTTCGCCTCCGAAGACGAGATCAACGGCGGATTGGACTGCAGGCAGAAAAAAAATCTTAAATTTTTCTGCATATTAAACCGCGTAGATGAAAAAGGCTCCATTCAAAGCGCTCAAATCAATAACGTGGCGCTCGAATTCGAAAAAGAACTTTCGCGCGGCCTCGATTTTAAAATAGAACCGCCCATAGCTTATTCGGCGAAAAAAATATTCGAGCATAAGACCGAATTAAAGAAAGCCTCCGCCATAGCCGATAAAATCGCCGAGCTTATCCGCGACGGCAGCGGGCATAAACTCGAAATAACCAAAACTTACGACGAAAATAAAAACTGCACGCTGAGCCTGACCGATAAGGGCGGTAAAATAGCCGAATGCGAAATCATAGATTATTCCGACTGGCTTTCGCCGCTCGATAAAATAAAAGCGGAGCTTGAATCCATTCGCCGCAACTCGCAAAATATAATGGAATATTCCATTATCAGCGACCTGTACACGCTTTATAAAAACATTAAAACCATCGCGGATTTTATAATATCTCACAAGATTCAAAAAGACGTTGACAGAAGCAATTCGGAGATAACTTTTATCATTAAATCGCTCAAAGACTATAAAGCGTCTTTTAACGAACGCATAAACCTCTTAAAAAAGGAATTCAACCAGAAAGTATGGCCTGTGCTTTCAAAATTTTTCTTTCAGCTTGAATCACAGGCCGGAGTCGCCGCCGATATTAAAACATTAAAACTCACCGGCAATCACAGAAGCCCTGAAGCGCGCAAAAAAGTCTTCGATTTAATATATTCGGCATTTAACATTAAAAGCCATATAAACGACGAAACTTCGAAAATCTGCGAAATGCTCGAATCATACGAGGCTACCCGCGAATACCTTCTGCTATTAGATAAAAGCAGAAAACTTATTAACGATTTCGAATTAGATTATTCTAAAAACGTCGAATCTTTCGTCGCCGCACTTTTTGAAAAATTAGAAAAATTTTATCTCGTCGATAAAAGTTTCGCCGGCAGCCGCAGCGACAATAATATTTTTGACGAAGTATCGAGCGAACTTATAACTCATCTGAGCAATGAATTCGTTTTTAACAAGCCGTTATGGAAAATCGAAGACTATTACGACGATCTTGTCGTGCTGCTGAAAATAGTATATCTTTTGGCCACTTCCGACCTTAAAAGCAAGATAGTAGAGCTTAACAGCGTAAAAGAAGAACAGCTTCAGGATTTAGTAAAACTCGAGGAATTTCTGCAAAAATAATAACTGCGCCTGATTTAAATCAAGCTAATGAAAAAACTCCAAAACCAATTCTACGGCATATATCGACGGCCGAATCGACCGATATCGCCAGGTCTTTTAAACGATGCGCGTCGGAGCCGATTGCGACGCGGCGTATTCCGCAGTCGTAGGCGGTTTTAAGCACGGACTCAACGGGATTGGTCACATTCTGCCCGTCGCGGAAAAGTGAAAGATTTATTTCGAGCGTCATATTTCTATCGCGTAATTTAGTGAATATTTTTTCGAAATGCTTATACGGAATAAGGCCGCCGTCTGAATAATCGGGGTTGTGATGAACGCCGTAACGCCTGTAGCCTTCAATATGAGCTATGGAGGCAAAAAGGCCGGATTCTATAATTTTATCTATTTCGCCGAAATAATAATCGTAAAAATCGGACGGAGAGGTATTTTTAAATATATATTCGGCCTCCGAAGGTATCATTATATCGAGATTATCGTTAACTAAATGCACCGAGCCGAGCATATAATCGATCTTATATTCTTCGACGAGCCTTTTTTTCAGAAATTCATGAATGCTTTCACAATAGTCTATTTCGAGCCCCGCGAAAACGCGCAGTCCCTTAGCGCTATATTTAGCGTCAGCCTCCCTCACTTCGCCTATGTAATCGCCGAGCCAATCTGAAGTTACGGAAACTTTTTCACCCTTTTGGCGCACGAAGCCGAATTTATCAAGAACCGATGGAACGGCCGTATAATGAGGAGTGAAGCATATTTCGCGAAGCCCCAGCGTGACGGCGCGATCGCAATATTCGTCGATCGTGTCGCGCGCGGCATCGTAAGAATAATCAGGGTGGACATGATAATCCGTTTTAAAAACTGAGTGCATAAATAAACTCCATATATTTTTTATTTTAAATATTAGCGGCTAAAACCTGTTAACCCGCCTGAATAATCAGGCCACGGCGTAATCTTACACCCGCAAAAAAAAGCGAAAATTTCCAAAAAATTAACCCCCGAAACTTCTTGCGCTTCAGGGGTTTTATTTTATGGAGCTGATCGGGATCGAACCGACGACCTCTTGCATGCCATGCAAGCGCTCTCCCAAGCTGAGCTACAGCCCCGTTCAAAAATTACAAGCGTATTATAACAAATCGCATTCAAATTGTCAACAAAAATCAGTCTTTTTTTTTATTTAATTAATTGTAATTAATTGCCTTGACAAATAAATAATAATCAAGTAAATTGATAAAAATTATTTAATCAGGATTTTTAAGAATTATTATTATCTGGTCCACCGGCCTTTTGAAGGAGAAAATTAATGATTTATTTCGATGAACATTTTAATATATTAGTTGTTGATGATTCTTCCACGGCGAGGATATTTATCAAAAAGAATTTTGAAAAAGCGGGATTCACTAATTTAAACTTTATTATGGCCGGCGACGGAAATCAGGCGCTCGAAAAAATCGCATCTGAAAATATCCATCTTATAATAACCGACCTGATAATGCCTGAATTAGACGGACAGGAGCTTATCAAAAGGGTCAGGGCCATTCCCAAACACGCTTCCACGCCGATAATAGTCACGACCAGCTCCAGCAATGTAGCTAAAAACGAAGAACTTATGGCGGCCGGAGCCGATATCGTTTTAACAAAACCTGTAGCCCCGGAAGCGCTTTGCGAGTCATGGGAAAAAGTCAGGCCGAAAATTCATTTCAACAACGCCAGGATACCCGCTTTCAAAGACATATTCTGTGAAACGCTTAACAGCATGGCATCTATCAATTTAACCGACGCGGTCGTAGAAGCTTGCGTGGACGATTCTTTTTTAGAAGACAGCCGCCAGGTAACCATATCAACCTTAAAACCCGCCGGATATAAATTTATTCTAACCATTAAAAAAGTGCTGTCAAAAAAACTTGCATCGATTATATGCGACCTTAAATTGCATGAGGTTAACGAAGATAACGAAAAAGAAACTATTTCCGAGCTTCTAAACGCCGCCGCCGGCACTTTAATGAAAAAAATAACTCCGGCCGATCAAATCTTCGAATTAACTCTTCCAGCCGAAACCGCTTATCCGCTTAATCGCCCGGAAATTATCAACTGCGCCTATAAAATTAAAGACGCGGTCTATATCGTGATATCTCTTATCGAACCTGAAGCGGTTTAAGAATAACGATATTTTTTTACCGGCGCGCTGATAACTTTTAATCGCAAGGCTATATTCTAACCGCCGTGCGTTTGAAATCAACTTCGAATTTATCGTTAATTTTAATCGAATCCTTGAAATCGTGATGATATATTTCGATGGATGAATTGATTTTATTCAAATTCATCCTCAGCTTTTTAGTGATCGAATTTATATTATCATCCGATTTAACTAAATAAAAAAGATTATATATCCTGACCGGCAGTTTTGCAAACCTGATCGATTGAATTACCGTGCCGGATTCATTCGTCTGCCCGGCGGCGCTCGAATGCCATCCAGCTAACGGATTATTGGAGGCGCGGTAAACGGCGCCCGATATTTTCTGCGCGCAATGATTCAAATTAACCATTTTAGCTTCGGAGCTTCTGCTGTTATATACGAGCAGATTTTTATTATTAGGCGAAGAAACGCTTTCAATCGTAATATCCGGCGGCGAATGAAAAAATAAGTCTATGTCGAAATAAATCGGTTTTTTACGGCCGTTGAAAACATCATCCATTATAAGCAGATAATCAGAATTGATCATGACGATCGTCCGTCTTACAAGTGCGTCCATATCCAGGCTCTGATAGCCCTTATGAGTCGATGAAACCAAACGCGCGCCGCCGTCTTCATGATGCCTGAAACTTTCCGGCATGTACGCTTCGGCCCTGCTGCAGCTGAAATTGGTTTTATTTAAAACGACTCCGTTGTGGGCCGATAAATTCTTCTTGTAAAAATTTATTTCTTTATTTTTAATAAATAGCGCGGGACCTGAATCGCCTATAAAATCGACTCCGCCATGACTGATAATTATATTGTGTAAATCGTTATGCGATAAAAATTCAAAATTTTTATCGCAGTGGTCCGGCCGGATTCTGCCGCCTGAATTAAATATAAGCCTTGCCGCGCCGTTGTTATCGCCGAAAGGATCATACGGAGTCGTAACGCAGAAATAGCCGCTGTCTTCGTGCTTGGATGTAAAAACTTCCGCGGCGCTGACGGGCATGGCATTATATTCGGCCGCGCCCTCATCACCGAATAACATGACTATTTCTGATATCTTGTTTTCGGCGGTTAAAAATTTCAAGTTTTTATCCATAAGAAGATAGGAAGCGCTCTGGAGCGAAGGTCTCAAATCAAGGGGCGAGCGTTCGTCGAACGGAAGAAAAAAGCAGCCGTAATAATCGCCGATATTCGGAAGCATACCGTTTGGCGAAGCCATTGAGGTAAGATTGGCGCTTATGCGTTTGAAAGCGTCTATAAAAACGGCATCTTTAAAGGCGGAATCAGGCGACGGCGATGGTCTGGCGGCCGAAGATTTTTTCGATAAAACAAGGGTATAAAGCATTGATTTATATATCGAAAATAGAAACGCCGGCGACGAGCTTATATGAGCACCGTCCGAAACGGTCTGATATAAAATTTCTTCTTTCAATTTTTTATAAACTTTTGTGAGCGCTGGCGCGATGCGTCCGCCTGCCTGCAAAAGTACCCCGTAAAGGCAGGCAAGGGCGACCACCCTTTCATGGCGTTCCGATTCGCGAGGCCTGTTAACGGCTCGCTCGTAAACGAAATCGAACTGCCTGTTAAAATAGTCGTTAAATCCAAGCTCCGTAAATAAGCCGATAAATTTATCTTCTATTAGCTCGAAAGTCATCAGCCACGAAACTAATCGCTCGGCGCAAACGGAAACAGACGCGAAGTTTATACCGAAACCTATTTCGTTTTGCGCTTTGAACTCTTTAAAAAGAGCGGCTATTTTATTGGCGTATTTTTCTTCGCCGCTTAATTTATATGCAAGCGCCAGATAAACCCACTCGTTATTTTTAGCGAATTGAATGCTATAAGGCCACATTCCTTCGTCTTTTGAAGGCGCATCGATAAAACTTTGCTGCAAAAGCGATGAAAAATATTTATAGCCTTCAGATGCCGGCCATTTTGAATAATTAAAGTTATTATGCCAATCTATGGACTCAGGCAATTTAAAATAATAACCGTTAACTTCGTACTCGCCGTTTAAAATGCCGTCGCCCTTCGCTATAATGCTTTTGACGAATTTCGGATTAAGCTGTTTTATACGGGGCACCCACGGCTCTTTCGAGAAAAAATTAATCATGAAATAACTTTTATAAGGCTCCGGGCGTTCAAAAGATTCTGCGGCGGTTTCTTCCCGCTCACGATTTTCTTCCGGTTCCCGCTTTTCTTCATGCTTTTTCTCCTGTTGCTGAAGCTCTTCTTCCGGTTCCGGCCTATCTTCCTGATTCTCTTCCGGCTTTTCTTCCTGTCCCTGAAGTTCTTCTTTATCTTCAAGCTTTTCTTCC
>CAYTCW010000015.1:0-24380 GCA_964436235.1 uncultured bacterium | reverse complement strand
TTTTCTTCCGGTTTCGGATTTTCTTCTTCAGCCGGCGCTTCAGGTTCAAAAGATTTTAATTCCGTATCCGGCCCCGCGGCGACGGGTTCTTCGTTTCCGGACGCTTCTTTCGTACTGGATCGGGACTGGATGGTTTTTATATCTTCAGAATCGCCCGCTGTAAACATATCTATAATATTTAGATCGCCGGAAACTGCGCCCGATGGAAATTCATAACCGGCGGCCTCGATTTTTTCGGCTATGCCGCCAAATATTATATAAGCCGGAGAATTTCCCGGCAATTCGCTTAAAGAAAAAACTTTTTTTGACGAGCTGACGTAAGGTCCGTAAAAGCCTGATTTAATAAAATCGGCCGAAGAAGCATCGAAACGGGAAATAATTTCGGCGCCGTCATCAAATCCTGCCGCGCCGTAAACCTTAAGTGAAATTCCGCTCAAGACGAAAGGCTGAAGGCCGCTTAAAGCAGGCTTGGTTATCTTAACTATAAAATCGGCGCCGATGGAAATCGCAGGCGCTCTAAAATCGATATTAACTCCATAGCGCCGCCATCTATAAGTTCTGCCGGAAGGAACGAACGAACATTTTACGAACTTTTTCGAATATAAATCATAAACTTCAACGGATATATTCTTAAAATCGGAATCAAAAAAATCGAATTCTATCTTAAGCCCGCCCGCCGGTTCATTATGCATTGCGGGAAATAGTTTTCGCTTAATTTTTTTATGAAAATTATAAACTATAGATTTAATTTTTAACAGCATAAATTAATATATTTGACGCACTTAACCCGCAACGCCGGACGGTAATACGCTTATTAACCTTTCCGGCTTCTTTTTTGTATTTATCGTAAATCATATTATCGAATATTCAGGTATATAAGCGCCGTCACCGATAATTTTCAAAAGACCGCCTTCGATATACGTATAAGGCATTACTTTACAATTTTGTCCTATTATGGTATTTACTATCCGTGAGTTTTTACCTATAAAAGAATTGTCTAAAATAATCGAGCCTAATATCTGCGCGCCTTCTTCAATTATACAATGATTGCCTACCACCGAATGATCGGTTATGGTGGCGCCGGGCTGGACTATCGTTTTTTCGCCGACCGCCGCCATGGAAAGCATTCTTACTTTTTTGCTGATCTGGGCATGTTCGCCTATAAAAACGCTTCCGCTTTTTTTCATATCTAAAAGCGCCGGTATGTTAACTTTATCTTCGAGCACGTCTTTATTTGCCTCGAGATATTTTTTGGGAGTGCCTATATCTAACCAGTAATCGGTTGAATTATAAGCGTAAAAAGGTATATTTTTATCTAAAAGCATCGGATAAAGACCGCGTTCCAAAGAATAATTAATTCCGTCAGGGATCATATCGAATACTTCATTTTCAAAATAATACGCTCCCGCGTTTATCATATTGGTTGTAATTTCATTCTGGCCGGGCTTTTCAATAAACGCCCGAATCTGGCTATTTTCATCGGTTTCGACGAGACCGAACTTGGTAGGGTCGGCTACGGCGACTAATGATATCGTTACTTTAGCTTTTTTCTGCTTATGAAAGGCGAGAAGTTTATCGAGGTTTATATCGGTCAAAACATCGCCGTTGAGAATAAAGGCGCCCTGGCCGTCGAGATGCTTGGAGGCTAACTTAACCGCGCCTCCCGTTCCGAGCGGCTGATTTTCAAGAGAATAAATTAATTTGACGCCGTAAGCTTCTCCGCCGCCGAGAACTTTTTTGATAGTCTGGCTCAAATGGCCTGTCGCAAGTATAATTTCACTTACGCCATACATTTTTAACAGTTCTATCTGATAAATTAAAAAAGGCTTATTAACGATAGGTATAATCGGTTTAGGAGTATTTGCCGTAAGCGGCCTCAATCTGGTGCCAAACCCGCCGACAAGTATAATTCCCTTCATAACAACCCCCCGCTTTATCTATATTTAAACAGCATAATCAAGAAATAGCATGATATATGATAATACAATAAAGCCCATTTGTCAATTGTTTGATTTTTTATTTTTCATTTTTTTCATTTTCATCAAATATCTAATTTTATTATCGGCGCTTAGCATTCGACTTAAATTCAAGTTTTTTTCGTTAATATTTTTTTGCCTTAACCACTTGATTACTTGACTTTTATAAAATAATAAAGTAAAATAAAAACAAAAAAAGGTGATTAAACTGCCTGACAATATTTATGATCCAAAACAAAACTTAATATCTCTTATTAACGAAGAGGCCCTCAAGGCAATGTCTGAAATCGTTAAGCACTTTGCCGGGACTCATAAATTTCTCGGCTGTCACGATTATGACGAAAAACGGATAGAAGATGCTATTAATGGCTGGCAGTCGATTATTTCGCAATATATAAGCAGCGACGCGCTTACTGAATCGATTGCCGATCTCGTTCCGCCAGCCTTATTAAAACCTGAAAATGACATGCAGTTTTGCCAGTATGTATCCATCGTTTCAAGCGATTTCAAAGAAAAATACGGCCGGATAATCAATGAAACCATTGCCTATGACCAGAAGATGTGCGCCCTTCTTTCCAAGAATATCGCGGATAAAATTGATGAATTATTTCGTAAATTTCAACAAAAACATCGTTGCCGTAAAAATGCGGCTGACTGCGCCGTAGAACCCCGTGAAAATAAATTCATCAAATATCACCGCGCAATAGAAGAAAATAAGAACGCTCTTCTAAATGACATAAAAAGTTATTTAAACAACGACGAAATCAGCGAAATTCTTTTTCAAACTGATGACGATAATAAAAAAACCCCCGTCAGAAACAATAATCTCTCTCAAAATTTTAAAATCAACCTTTCCGACGCGCTGAATATAATCGATAAGTTCGACGCAAACGACCCGGTGATAAGTTTTTCAGCTAAAAATGCCTCTTACGCCGCCGTTAAAATAGCCTATAATTATGAAAAAATTGATTATAAAAATTTATCATCGCTTATAATTATCAAATTAAAATCGCCAGCCGCGCTTTGTGATCTTAAATATTTAAGATTAGCCGCGAATTTTTTCTCCGCCGCTAACGAGCGGATAGTCAGTGAAGTTGAAACGATAGTTAAAAATATTAAATTCGAGCTTCTAAAAAAAATCGCCATGCCGCACGAAGCGTTTGAAAGTATCGACGATTATTTTCATGAATTATTCGAAACCCTTTGCTCGTTTTGCGGCGCGCGATATTCTCTTTTTATATGCGCCGGCGAGCTCGATCAGTTCGATTCGGTCAAGGCATACGGCTTTTCAGCCCCGCATTCCAGCCTTTTAGTCAATAGACTCATACCGCTTCATTCTAAATTAATCAAGTCGATCACCTCGGATTTAAAAGAAGGGCGCGATTTAATTATCAGCGAACCGCAGAAACGCCTTAAAGAAATAACCGATGAAATTTTAGCCTTCGGCGATTACCAGATAAACGAAGCCCTGATAGCGCCTCTTATGAAGGATGAATCTTTAAAAGGCATAATTATTTTATTCACCGGAAAAGATAATAGTTTTTCAGCTGAAAGCGAAATTATAATGGACTCGATCAACGAATACGTTATAAATCTTCTTTGCAACGGCCTTACATGCTTTAAATTAAAAAAAGAAAATTCCGATTTCAACGCTAAAATCGAAGAAGCCGTTACGGGTGAAAAAATGAAGCTGCTCGCTGCTTTATCGACCGGAATAGCGCATAATTTCAATAATCTGATGGCGGTGATACTCGGGCGCGTCGGACTCCTTCAGCGCTCTATAACCGACGAAAAAGCACTGGCTTCGCTTAAGGTGATAGAAAGCACATTGAAAAACGGCGAAGAAATTATTAAACGCCTGCAGGCTTTCATCCCCAAAAAATCCTCCGGCTCAGGACATGTGCTTACCAATATAAATAAACTTATCGATGAGGTTGTCGAAATAACTAAAATGCGCATCCAGGCGGAAAATTACCTTAAAAATATAACTATAAACGCTTCGGCCGATCTTTGCAAACTGCCCGATCTATTTTTAAATTCCGACGAAATCCACGAAGCGCTGCTAAACATTTCATTCAACTCGGTTGAAGCGATGCCCGACGGCGGCGATATCACCTTTAAATCATATATGGAAGGAGCTAATATCTGCATATCGATTAAAGACACCGGCGTCGGAATGAGTAAGGAAGTCCAGCAGAAGGCCTTCACGCCTTTTTTCACCACTAAAGGCCAGATAGGAACCGGTTTGAGCCTTTCATATACTTACGGCGTAATTTTAAAACATCAGGGCAGCATCGTTATTAAAAGCGGCGTGAGTAAAGGCACCGAAATAATTATTAAACTGCCGGTTAATATCGAAAATAAAGAAATCGATTCGCATCTTAAAAATGTCCGTAAAATGGATTATAAAAGCAAAATAATCGTAATAGACGATAATCCCGTCATCCGCGAAGCTCTCGGCGATATCATCAAAGCTCTCGGCCATCTTCCCGTCACCGTGCCAGACGGCGGTCAAGCCTTCGAACTGCTGAAAAAAGACGAAAAATACGATTTCGTTTTCACCGATTATAAAATGCCTAAAACTTCAGGCGCCGATATTGCCAGATATATCAAGAAAAATTACCCGCATATATTCGTGATAATAGTTACGGCATACAGCTACAGCCTCGAAGAAATGGAAGTCGAGCCCGGCTCGGTCGACGCTATCATAGGAAAGCCTTTCAATATTTCAATGATCGAAAACACAATAAACGCGGCTCTTAATAAAAAACTTTCCGGCGGTTGATATCCGCTTCCATATTGGCGTTTGTTTTTCTTTATTTTATCCATCTCTATTTTTCTAACTTTATTTTTTTAACTTTATTTTATCCAACTGTTGATTAACTATTATTTTATTTATTAAAGGCGGTTGTTATGAATAAAAAACGCGGTTTATCAATGTTAACCTGTATTCAAATTGCCTGTTTTTCCTTTATTTTTATAAACGCTTTTCAAAACCTTTTTTTTACGCATATTCCGTCCGCCGCGCCTGCCTTCGCGGCAGAATCGACGGTCGAACCTACGGCCGCTCTGACGCACGCATTTTCTAAAACCGCCGGCAGCCTTATATCCGGCCCGAAAAGCCGGAATTTCGATTTCAAAAATTCTTTCTGCGACACAATTTATATGCCGCGGCTCATCCTCGGCCCCGGCGAAAAACACTCCATAGACCTTAAACCCTTTTACGGCCCGAATCCCGAGTTTAAATCGGCCGATATTAAACTTAACGCTTTCACGCCCGGCGCTAAAACCCTTTCTTCCGGAGCCGATTTTATTAATTGCGCAATAACGGCTTCTAAAGCCGTTTTTAAATTGAATAAACCGCCGGCGGCATTCAGCGGCCCGCTCGATTATCAAATAATTATTTATGATATTAAAACCGCTGAAATTTTTAAAATAATAAGAGGCTCGATCATAGCGGCTGAAAAAAACTGCCGTGTAAGCCTTCAAATTCCGGCGTCGCCGGAACTTAGCGCCGCCGGTTACGAAGTATATATAGCCGGCGATATGAACGGCTGGAAAACCGGCGTGTCTAAGTTAAATTACGATCCCGCACGAAATATATACCATATCGATTTTGAAAACATTAATAAAGGCCGATATAAATATAAACTCGTAGCCGGCGATAAATGGCTTTATGACGCCTCGAATCCATTAAAAGAACCCGACGGTTTCGGCTCGTTTAATTCCGTCTTTACGGCCGGGGCCGAATGCGCCGAAGACAGGCTTATTCCGCTTCGCATGCGGCGCGAAAAAAACTGCGTTTTTGTTGAAATAAAATATGAGGGCATTTCATCAAATCCTTTACTGGCTTTTTTTTATGGCGGACTTCCGGTTGCGCCCGAAAATATCTCTTATCACCGGCACAATAAGTCTTTTACCGTCCGCATGGACGAAAGTAAATTCAAAGCTATAAGCCATTTTAAGCCTTCAATCTTATTTTATTCTTTCAACCCGGAATCGGATGGAAAATCGGCATCGCTTTCGGCTGAATACTGCTTTTACCATTTAACCGGCATGGAAAGCTCCGGCGGCTTCAGAGACGCTGTCATATACTTCGCAATGACCGACCGGTTTCTAAACGGCGATACGATCAACGACAGGCCGATTCGCGCCCGCGGTCTCCATAAAATCTGTAATTTTCACGGCGGAGATATTGAAGGCATTTTACGGGCCGCGCGCGACGGTTATTTCAGCGATTTAAACACAGGCCTCCTCTGGATATCGCCGGTTTTAAAAGGCCCGCGGGGCGCATTCAAAGACTCCCTGCCGCCGCATAAATATTTTACCAACTACCACGGCTACTGGCCATACTCACTTCACGAGGCAGAAGAGCGCTTCGCCTCATTTGAAAAACTTGCGGCGGCCGTAGAAGAGCTGCGCCGCGAGTTTTCGATCGAAATTATCCTTGACGCGGTATTTCGGCACGTTACCGAAGACAGCCCCGTTTACAAGAATAACAAACATTTATTTTTAGGGCTTTATTTAAAAGATCGAACCAAAAATATAAGGCGATTCGACGAATTTCCGGAAACCACCTGGTTCGACGAATTTTTACCTGCCTTCGACTATTCAAAGAAAGAAACCATCGATTTTATGAAGACTATGGCTGACGGCTGGATTAAAAACTCGGGCGTAAAAGGCTTCAGGCTCGACGCGGTTAAACATATACCGCATTCTTTCTGGAACGCGCTCTTAATTTCACGCGATAATTTTTTTACCGTCGGCGAAACTATAGACAGCCGCGAAAAAATAGCTTCATATATAGCGCCGGGAATGCTCAGCGCACAATTCGACTTCCCCCTTTACTTCGCCATAATCGAAACCATGGCTAAAACCGGCGGTAATGGTTTCGATTCTCTCGAACATGAAATAAAAAAATCTGAAGATATATTCTGGAACCGGCATAAACTTACATCCAACCTTATCGGCAATCACGATTTTCCAAGATTCATGGCTTACGCCGACGGCTGGTTCGACGGCGGAAAAAACGGCGACGGCAGACAGCTCGGATTCAAAGACCCGCCGCGCGTCAGAAATCCTAAAAATTACGATAAACTTAAAATGGCCTTCGGCCTTTTATTCGCACTTAACGGAATGCCTCTTATTTACTACGGCGACGAATACGGCGAATGCGGCGCTGGCGACCCGGATAACCGCCGCCCGATGCGTTTCGGCGATGAACTCAACGCTTTCGAAAAAGAAAATCTTAAGTTGGTAAAACGCCTTACGGCTATAAGAAAAAATAGTCCCGCGCTCATCGAAGGAATGCGCCTGCCGCTTTTATGCACCGATCAATATTATGTTTTCGCTAAAATACACTTCGGCGAAATAATAATCGCCGCGTTTAATAAAAGCGCTAAACCCGCCGTCATTAAAGTAAATTTGGCCCAAGCGCTGGAAAGCCGCCGCATAGATAATAAAAATGGAATATGCTTTTACGATATGATCAGCTTTGAAAAATACCGCGCCGCGCCCGACGGCGAGCTTAAAATTGAAATGAAACCCCTGAGTTTTAGATATTTAGAAATTTTAAATTGAAAGGAAATTCCCATGAAAAAATCCATCCCTGAAATCAAACTTAACGGCGAAGCGCTTACTATAGATGATCTTTACAGCGTAGTTTATAATTGCGCGCCGGTAAAACTTTCCGCTGCGAGCGTCGCTAAAGTTGAAAAATCCCGCCGATACGTCGAAGACTTAGTTAAAAATGAAAAAATCGTTTACGGCGTTACTACCGGATTCGGCGAGTTCGCCTCCGTCGGCATTAAAAAACAGGACGCCGCTCTCCTCCAGAAAAACCTCATAATGAGCCATGCGGCCGGCTGCGGCGAAAACTACAGGCCCGAATTCGTAAGATCGGCCATGGTGCTTCGCGCAAACGCTTTGGCCAAAGGCTATTCCGGCATTACTCTGAAAACGCTTCAAACGCTCATCGATATGATAAATCATAACATAACCCCTATCGTCCCCATCCATGGCTCCGTCGGCTCGTCAGGCGACCTGGCGCCGCTTTCGCATATAGTGCTGGCCATGCTTGCCATGGGCGAAGTTTTATATAAAGGCAAAGTGGTCAAAGCTAAAGACGCTCTCCGGCAGGCTAAAATACCGGCTGCCGAACTTTCCTATAAAGAAGGCTTAGCGCTTATCAACGGAACCCAGATGATGTGCGGAATCGGCGCGCTTCTCGTCAGACGCGCTGGAGAGCTTTACCTTCTGGCAAACACCGCGGCCGCGCTTTCAACCGAAGCCATGATGGGAACTCCGCGCGCTTTCGACCCGCTCGTTTCAATGGTAAGGCCGCATAAAGGACAGCTAATGACTTCTAAAATGATGACTTCGCTTATAAAAGGCTCGGGTATAGTTAAAAGCCATACCGACTGCGGCGAGGTCCAGGACGCTTATTCATTACGCTGCATTCCGCAGGTGCACGGCGCGGTATATGACGCCATTAAATACGTGGAGAATATAGTTGGCGTCGAAATGAATTCGGCTACCGATAATCCGCTAATCTTCGCCGATGAAGACGAAGTAATATCAGGCGGTAATTTTCACGGCGAACCCTTAGCCATAGCCATGGATTTTCTGGGCATCGCCGTATCCGAACTTGCATCGATCTCCGAACGGCGCTCCGACCGCCTCGTCAATCCCAATAACAGCCACCGCACGCTTCCCGCATTTTTAATTAAAAACGGCGGGCTTAACTCCGGCTTTATGATAGCTCAATATACCGCCGCATCAGTGGTTTCGGAAAATAAAGTCCTCGCCCATCCCGCCGTGGTAGATTCGATCCCGACCTCCGCCAATAAAGAAGACTTCAATTCCATGGGCTCGATCTCAGCGCGTAAATGTATCAAAATAATAGAAAATACGGAGTTTGCACTTGCCATAGAGCTGCTTTTAGCCTGCCAGGGCTTAGATTTCAGACTTCCCGTAAAATCTTCCGCTAAATTGATGAAAGTACACTCCATGGTAAGAAAACATATCACCCATATGAGCGAAGACAGAATATTATCAGAAGATATAAATAAAATCGTCAATTTAATCAAAACACCTGAATTTAACGAATTATTAAAAAATATATGTAAAGTATAGAAGACCGCGGCGGGTGGAAGAAAGGACCAATGGCCCTCTCTTCCACCCTGTGCTCCCCCTTACTCTCCCTTAATAAAAAGGCTATTTTCATAGCCTTTTTATTTCAAGCGGTATTCCCTGCCGGCTTAGAAGTTTTTCTTTTCTTTTCTTTTCTTTAAGAAAACTCATGCCACTTTTCTCTTCTCCTATCTCTTCTCCTCTTTATTCTCTTCTTTTCTTTATTGCCAAATTTCATTAATATGATTTTTAGCAGTGCTGTTATTAAACTCGATTTACAGTAATTATTACCGCACGCCGTTTGCTTTAATTTTAAAGATATAATTATCATATCGATTTACGATATTGTTTTACCGTGAGCCATCAATTTAAGTTATAAAAGTGCCATTATAGCTACGCAGTTTCGCGCACGCATGCGCGAGACTGCAAACAAGCAAACCGGCAAGAAAAAAAGAAAAAAGATTAGAAAAAAATATAGAAATATAGGGATATTAAAAGAGAAAGAGAAATGCATGAAAGAAAAAGCTATCGGCAAACTAACAAAAAAGCGTCAGGCAATTTGCCGAAAGAGGGAGGGGTAAAGGGGAGGGAGAAAGGGTTGCTAACCTTTTCTCCCTCCCTTTTATAATAAAGATTTTTTCTACATTAACTGTGAAAATTTCTACAATAATATAAAAATTCTACATACTAAATCCATATATCTGCAGCATAAATATTTTGCATTTGATTTTTATTATTTGAAAACATTAAATTTTCTAAATTCACGAAGCACAATATTAGCCATGGCACGAATTATGCTTAATAATTATCGCTTGAATAAATCTTATTTAATAAAATACTTCAATTAAATTCAAATAAATAAAAGGGGGAATTTTTAATGTTAAGATCAAAAAAAACAATAATTACCGCGATAGTTTTTTTATTGATGTTTCCTGCAGTTTATCTCAACCACACTGCCGCTTCGGGCAATAATGCCGCGGCGGATACATCTAAGACGGCCCCTGGTTATAACAGTCTTTCTAAATATAACATATCGCATCAGCAAAGCGAAAGCGAGCTTAAAATAGATATCAAAGGCAATTTTGGAAGCAAGGTCGATGCATTCATAGATGAAGGCAGGCTTATAATTAAAGATAATAGCGACGGCGGCGGGCAGGAAAGTTACGCGCTGCCCTCGCCTGTTAATGAAAACGGCGTTAAAACCGAAATCAGGCAAAACCATATAACCATAACTGCTCCGCTCATCAAAAAAAGCGAAGAAAGCGGCAGCGCGATGAAAGCTAAAATTAACAGAATGAAAAAATGGCATTCACTCGATAAAGATATGGACTCGCTCTTTAATTTCGACAATAATTTTTTCTCCAACGACGAAGTTTTCGGTCATAATTTCTTCAAGGGCGAATTAGACCGCATCAACCGCCAGATGGAAAATATGATGAAAATGCAGCAGAATTTAAGAAACCGTATGCATGCAAAAGGTTTCGGCCCGGGCGCAGGCGTTTTATCGACGCCGCAGTTCAAAGTATCGCATAATATCGAAAACGGGTCGGTCATAGTATCCATAGAAGGCAATAATTTAGATAATCTTGAATTCAAGGCCGAGGACAATATATTCAAAATTCATAATAAAGTAATATCCGATAGCGAAGAAAGCTCTGAAAACCAGATTTCCAGAATGAAATTTCATTCTTCTTTTTCTGAAAGTTTCACGCTGCCCGCTAAAGTTGACAGCATAAAAATGAAGATCGACCGTTTTGACGACAGGGTTATAGTGACTCTGCCGATATCTAAATAACATAAAACAGTCTTCCGGAAAAAACTTTCAAGCCGCCGCCTCGCGCCGTCTTGACGCTATTGACAATAACGGCATATTTTGTTACAATCACTTATGAGTTACTGTTACGATATTTACTCCGGTGAGTTGTCGTAAAATATTTAAAAAGCGGTGATATTGTGGGACATATAATCGACAGCGAAATGGATCTTCTCGTCCAGGCATACAGAAATGAAAAGAAAGAGATACAAAAATACGGCCTCGCGCTTAACTTATTTAAAGACGACGAGCGCGCCGCTGAGTTTTTCAAAAAATTGATCGCGGATGAAACTCTTCATATGAAATGGATACGCGAAAAAATCGACGCTCTCGACGCTGATTTTTATAAAAAATACGACAAACCTGACGTTTTGACGATGAAAGTCAACGAAGAGTACTCCCGCAAGATACTTGTCGTCGATATGCTCAATTATTCACTCTACGAAGAAAAATTCGGCGCGCTTTTTCACGGTCTGTGCTTTAATAAATTAAAAACTCCCGAATTAAAAGAGCTGTTTGGCGAGCTCGAAGCCGCTGAAACAGCTCATATTAATTCAATAAAATATGAAATCGACTACTTAAGCCGGCCTGATGCCGTCAGTAAATAAAAAATTAATAACCGAGCGTCATAATAGCCGTTTCGATGGATGTAATTTTAGAATTTTCGCCGTCTTCCTGCTTTGCTATGGCTAATTGCTGTTTTGCGAGCGCGTCCTGATTGTTGTAGTAATAAAGAGTAGCAAGCAGCGAATGTACGGCGGCATTCGATATTCCGGTGCCTATTTCGGATACATACCTGAAATTAGGATCGACGAGCGTCGTATCGCCGCTCGAACTCAGGCCGATACTTTCAAGAAGCGTTATCGCTTCTTTTATTTTAGCGGAATCCTCGAGCAGATACGCCGCTGCGAGGCCCACCTTCGAATCTTTAACGCTCGAGCGCGCCGCGTAGCCCGACTGAAAGTCGCTTTTACCGTCTGTTATTATTCCGCTTTTTTTCACCTTCGACCAGCCGATACCGGCGTATGCCACCGCCATCTCCTCCTGATTAGGGTTAGTTACCAGCGTTTTTTGAAACGCCGATATTGCGCGGTCGTAATCTTTTTCGGCGAAATATTTCATCGCCTGCGTAATATTCTGCGACGGCTGATTATAAGTCGGCACGCTGTCGCCGCCCGTAACGCCGCCTATCTGCTGTAAAACGCTGCCGTCGGTCGTATCGGTTTTACTAACGCAGCCCGTAGCTCCCGTAAATAACAGCATCATTATCATAACTAAAGCGTATGCCGCAAATATCTTTCTGCCGTGACTCATATCTATTACCTCCATAAAAATTTCAGTTTACTAACTATTTAATTACGGCTATCTTGCCGTATTTTTCCACTTTGCCGCCGCCGGCGTCATAAGCTGTTATCTTATAAAAATATATACCGTTGCTTACTCTATATCCGTCCGCGTTTATAAGGTTCCACAGAGGGGAATCGTGCCTGCCCGCATTCAGGTAATTCGGTGCGAGGTCGCCGAAATCGTAAACTAACTCCGCGTTCGAATCGTAAATTCTTATACTCATATCGGATATATTTTTACCGAGCGTATAGTTAATATTGAGCCTGTTTTTAGCCGGGTTAGGATATGAAACGTAATTTATCACGTCGAAGAAACCAGCCGCCTGCACCTGTAAATTCGGCGCCGCTATTTCATTTCCAAGTTTATCCTCCGCGTTCACCGATACGTTGTGAATGCCCGCTACGGTGCGTTCCGGTATGTAGAGGGTTAATTTCGATGTTTTTTCGTCGTATTCATGTCTCATAAGCCTTCCGTTTAAAACAGCTTTTATTTTTTGAGGATCGACGCCTGCGCCGTTATCGATTAATTCGATATCGAATTTATCGCTTATGACTTTATTATCGAGTTCCGCCGGCACTTTAAGCAAAGGAGGAACGGTGTCGCTAAATACTGCAAGCGAGGTAATTTTATCCACTTCGGTTTTGAGCCTGAAATCTTTTATATCTTTAGATATAAGCTCCCAGCGGCCGTTTTTAGAATTGAGAGCGAAAAGGCCGGCGTGACGCATTTCTTTAGTATCGGCGCCGCTGAGATCGCAATCTATTTCAACGGCTTTAGACGATTTAAGGCCTTCAGGATATATCTGATAAACTTCATTAATCAGCTTCAGCTCGCTTATTTTATCCGCCGCGTACATTTTCGGCGCAGCCGCTTCGTTTTCGGCGGCCATATATTTAGACACATTCGTAAAATCAGGCGTCATTATAAGCAGAACGTCACGGTCGAATGAAGATTCCTTAAAATTCATCGTCATTTTACCGTCGAGTGAAACCATTTTCGAAGGAGCGGAAGCCTGAATGAACGACGAGCTGAACTCGGCTATCGATTTTCCGTTTATAACGGTATTGCCCGGCGAAACCTTTCCTTCGACCTCGATCTGAGCGCGGCCGGCGTATTGAGGATTTACCGTGTAGTGGCCCTTATAAACATTAGGCCTCGACATGGCGGTAACGTTAGTCAGTAAATTTTCATTGGTCCCGTCCTGCCATACCCGTATGGTAGGATTAGCCACCAGCACTTCATTCGTAGCCGACTGAACGTATTTTGTGCTTATAATAAGGCTTCTTTCGTCGAGCGGATTAACGTAGGCGGATATAAGGAATTTAGGCGAAAACTTCTGCCTTATAGTAAGTGTATTGACTGAATTACCCATATAATCCTGTGCGTCATATACGTTTATCATATATTCGCCGTTGAATCCGAAGGCTTCGAACGGAACGACCGCATAGCCCATGTACAATCCGTCAACGAAGGACATCATCGTAAGGTTCTGTTCGTTCTGCAATGTATAAGTCGGTCTGAAAGTAACGCGCGGCGGCTTTTCAGCGTTCATGTCGGCGTTGAATTTAACCGAGAATATTACCTTCCAGAATGAAGGCGCTATAACTACTTTATCGGTTACATACGATATTTTAACGCCCGTAGTGACTATCAGCAGGCCGTCCGAATCGCCTATCACGCCGTTGACGTCGCCAGGAGTAACCGCTACAGCGGCCGGATCCTGAGTATCATCGACTTTAACGGCGAACTGCCTGCCGAACGGCTCGTCTTCAAACTCCGGCACGGTGGCGCGGAAATTAATTTCAACCGTCTGTACCGCGGTGTTCT
Source organism: uncultured bacterium (assembly GCA_964436235.1). Classification (GTDB taxonomy): domain Bacteria; phylum Muiribacteriota; class UBA9980; order UBA9980; family UBA9980; genus UBA9980. The sequence goes on along the minus strand of CAYTCW010000015.1, from coordinate 10,286 downwards.
GATTAACCTTTTCACCAAGCAGCACCGTTATTTCGCCGGTGGATGCCTCATAGGTAACTACCGACTCGCCGCCGCGAGGAGTTCCGTTGAAACGCGTCGTGGTGAGCCTACCGTTAACATATACTTTAGACTGGCTAATATCGTAATTGACGAAATTCGTTTTATCGTTAAGCGAAGTGCCCTTAGGCAGTTCAATGACCACTTTATTCATGCCGGTATCGAAACTTCTAAACGAAGGCTTCAGAAGCAGTTTGAAATCGCGCGCGCCTGATTTGCGCAGCACATGGCCCGGCAGCAATTCGCCGATGCACTTTTCTACCGGCATTATCACCGATATAAAAAGACTGTATGTGCCTATGTTACCTGCTATATCGACGGCTTTAATAACTATTTCGATCGTGCCTCTTAAATCGGATGTGTTAAAGGCCGCCCACGCCGCTTCGTTATTAATATAAGACTGAGCGGCGACCGCTTTTCCAAGGCCGAACGCGCTTAAATCCGCCGTAATATCGGCCGGACGCAGCGACATATCGTCGAGAACCGCCTTGAGCTCTATTGAATCGCCGCGCGCCTTTATTATATTTTTACCGTGAGCGCCTGCGGTTTCAGCGGACATAAATTTCGGAGGCTGTATGTCGTCTGAAGTGATATCTATAGCCACTGAGTGCGGTTTTGCGCCGATTCCCGCTATCGAGGTTATCGAAGTGAGAACTTTAGCGAGGTTAATTCCCGACGCCGAGCCGGCGACTATCCTGCCGGGTGAAAATACTCCGCGCACCGTAAAAGTTACGCCGTTGCCGAGAATTATAACGGCCACCTTAGGATCGCTTGTCGCCGTAACCGAGGCGCCCATACCGAAGCTGTCGCCGGAAACCGGAAGTACGAAATCGGCGGGCTGAGCGTTATTAACTATAATCGCCTTATTGAAGTATATTTCAAGACGGTCGCCGGCGCCCATGCCGAGGCCGTCGCTATCGACGAATTTAGCGGAGCTTATAAGCGGCGGCGCGGTGTCTTTCGAGTTTAAAAGCGCGGGAACGGCGGCCGGCCAGTCATTTCCTGAAACGTCCATTATATGGCCGGTAACGTAGGTGGCCGCGCTTCTGCCTATCGCCGTCTGCAGCGGGCCGAATAGTGAAATCACCGGATTATTTCCGAGAGTCACTACTAATTCGCGGTTATTCGTTCCGGCGGCGAATTTAGGATTGTCGCCGAAATTGCCGTTCATTATACTAAAATCGGCTAAAGAAACGCGGTTGGATATTATTACTATTTCAGAGAAGGTCAGTGTTATTTTATCGTTAACCGAAACGCCGTTTCCGTCAAGGTCTTCAAATACCGCGCCCACTAAAGTCGGAGGAACGGTGTCGGAACCGGTTATATCGACGGCGGCAGGAAGCGCGCGCGCCGGATTACCCGAAGCGTCGGTAATGGTGGTCGTAAAATTATTTATATTAATGCCTGAAGGCGAGCCCATAGTATTATTGCCCGACATATAAGTGCCGGCTATAGTTATCATTGGCGATGCGCCGAGAGTTATGGTGATTTCATTCGAGCCGGAAACGCCTATGGTAGGACTCGAGCCCAAGCTGTCGCCGTTTACCGGCAGAGTGAATACGGTTGCCGAGGCGCCGCTTACCACTATGGTTCTCGAAAAACGCAGCCGTAACAGATCGCCCTGCGACACGCCGTTAGCGTCAACGTCAAAGTAAATAGCCGAAACTATTACGGGGCCGTTGGCATCAGATATATCAACAAAACCCGTCGGAACTGGATTGTTGCCTACTATATCGGTTAAATGGCCCGCCGTGAAGGCGGCTGCGAGATCTATCGCCGAAGCGTTCGGATCGGCCGGATAAACTCCTTCTACCACAAGCGTCGGCGCGTTGCCGAGAACGAAGGTGACTTCGTTGGTACCTGTCAATGAGCCCTGCTGAAGGCCGCCGACGCCGAAAGTGCCGTTGATTATATTAAAATCGGTTTTCGTCACTCCGTTGATAACTATCGCCTTGTTAAAAATTACCGATAAAGTGTCGCCGCCGTCGATAACGCCGTTATTGTTAGCATCGCCGTATCTTGCCGCGGTTATTGTCGGAGCGGTAGTGTCGTTTGAATAAATATCTTTTGCAACGCTTCTTTTAGCGGGATTACCGGCGACGTCCTTGATATGGTCCGCCGTAAAAGTCATGGATATATCAAGACCTGAAGAACCTGCGTCGGTCGGATAAACTCCGGCTATTTTAAAGCGAGGGTTGCTGCCTACCGTAATTATTACTTCATTAGTTTCGCTCTGGGTTATAGTAACGGGACTGCCGAAGGTATCGAGAGCTTCGGTTAGCGAAAAATCATTCGCGCTCATATTCGAAGTCAATATCTGTTCGCTGAATCTTACATATAGCCTGTCGCCGCGGTTAAGACCGTCATTGCCTACGTCTTCGTAGCGCGCAGAGGTTACGAAAGGCGAAAAAGTATCTGCGATATCGACGACGTTGCCGCCCTGGACGAAATTGCCGATTAAATCCTGCAGCGAAGTAGCGCCGGCGCGGATCCCTATACCCGAAGGCGAGCCCGGCGAAATTACCGACGGCGAATAAGTGCCGTCAGGGCGGAATTTAACTCCCGCCTGAAGCCCGATTAGCACTTCATGCGAGTTGGCGGCGTTAACTTCGAATGTGGCGCCCGCGCCAAAACTATCGCCTGCAACAGGTATCAGAAAATCGCTCACGTTCATGCCCGGTGGATTGATTATACGGACGGGCTTATTGAATGTAAGCACCATTCTATCGCCTGCGGAAACTATTAAATCATTATTGGCGTCATCTATTCTTACTACCATAAGCTGAGGACCAGCCGCTGAAGCCGATATTATATCTACAGGCGTAGTGCCCTGAGGCGCGTTGCCTGAAAAATCGGTGATCGCGCCAGCCGCGCCCGTGCAGCCTATACCGGACGGATCGCCTGCAGCCTTAACTGGCGGCGGCGGAGTGAAAATGCCGGCTACCGTTAAAACGGGGCTGAGACCTAAGGTTACCCTGATATCGGCGGCGGTGGTGCCAGAAGAAAACTGCGCATTGGTGCCGAGGCTGTCGCCGGGGACCGGAAGAACGAACTGAGCGGCGAAACTCGTGCCCTGTATCTGTAGGCTTTTATCGAATTCGAGCCCGAGAATATCGCCCTGGCTTACGCCATTGCCGTCAACGTCATAATATACCGCGGTAAGTAAAACCGGACCGGTCGTATCGGAACCGGTAATATCTTTTACCGATGAAGGCATTGCCGCATTTCCGTAAATATCGGTAAGTCCGCCCGAAGTAGTCATATTAGCCGATACGTCGATACCCGAAGGCGAGCCAGCCGTGTGATTGGCGGCGTTATAAACTCCGGGGACCGTTATTACGGGACTGGTGCCGAGTAATATCCTCAATACGCGGTTATTTTCACCGGCAATACTTAAATTCGGACTCGCGCCGAGCGAATCGTTGGTAACCGGCAGGTTGTAATCATTGCCCGCATAATTTCTGAATATAACGGGTTTATCGAAAAGCAGGTCTAAACGGTCGCCGGCGTCAACGCCGTTAGCGTTCATATCCTGCCAGCGCGCCGAAACCAGCGTTGGTCTGGCTTCTCCCGTCGGGCCTGTTATATCGACGGCAGCCGTTGAAGGTATGGCGTTATTGCCGGCCTGATCGGTAATATGACCGGATTGAAGAAGCGTTGAAATATTAATGCCTGAAGGCGAACCCGCCGAAGTGCTTATCTGCGAAAATACTCCGGGCACCATTAAAACTGGATTGGTGCCGAGCGTTATGGTAAGCTGGCTCGAACTCGGTCCTACAGCGAAAGTCGGACCGGCGCCGAGTATATCGTTTAAAACAGGCAGAGTAAAATCGGAATCTACCACATTAGATATTAAAATCGGTTCGGTAAATGTCAATACAAGCGTATCGCCCTGGCCCATTCCCATATTATCGATATCGGTATATACCGCCGAAGTTATCGAAGGTCCGACGCCGTCATCAACGTCAACCGCGACCGCCGAAGCGAGCGTGTGGTTGCCGTAAATATCGGTTACCGAGGCAATATTAGGCATATTAACGTCGATGCCCGAAGGCGAGCCCGGCGTTAAAATCGTAGGCGAATAAAGGCCGACAGGATTGACTACAGGCGCGGAACCCAGAGTTATTCTCAGCTCGCGGTTATTATTGCCGGCCGCAAAAGACGGCAGCCCGCCGAGCGTGTCATTAGTTACCGGAAGCCTGAAATCGGCCACTACAGGGTTCGTAATTACTATCGGCTTGCTGAATACCACGAATAAAAAGTCGCCCTGATCTACTACTTTAGAATTATTAGAATCGGAATAACGGCAGCCGACCATATGCGGGCCGGTCGTTTCGATCGGACCTATATCCACGCCAGCCGGCGAGTTAGGACGCGCGCCGTTGCCCGATATATCGGTGATGTTAGTCAGTGTTGCCGAAACATCCATACCGGTAGCGCCGGCGTCGGTCGGATAAACGCCTTTAACGGTTATTAGGGGGTTGTTGCCGAGCTTAACTATTATCTGGTTCGGCGTAGTATCATACCATTCAAATATCGGACTGACTCCAAGATTCGCCGTTCCAGCCGGAAGCATCGAAAAATTAGCGGCGGTAACGCCGGTTAAAACTTTATTAACCCATACCGAAGAAGTAACATTTTTATCGAAGGTAAGGTATAATTTATCATTGATCGTAACGCCGTTTGTATCCACATCTTCATATAAAATGCTTATTATGTGCGGGCCGGTCGTGTCGGCCGATGTGATATCTATTCCTACCGGCGTATTCTGACGCGCATTAAAACCGAAAGTATCGGTTATATTGCCGCTTGCCGTACCGGCCAGTGAAATATCGATACCTGACGGTGAAAGCGCTGTAACCGCCGAGCCGTTATATACGCCGGCTATAGTTAAGTAAGCGCCAGTGCCTAAAGTTATTAAAATTTCTTTCGCATTCGCGCCAGCTGCGACATTAACGCCCGTGCCGAGAGAGTCTCCGGCTACCGGCAAAACGAAATCATTAGCCGACGGCGGATTGCGGATTATAACGTCTTTATCGAAACCCACGCGAAGCGTATCGCCGGATGATACGACGCCTATAGGCGCGTTATCGATCCATACGCAGCTTGTAACCAACGGCCCCTGGCCGCCTGTCTGCACGGTTATAAATTTTTGAGTCGATGAGGTCGCCTGATTGCCGGAACCATCTACTATAGTGGTTACCGGTCCGACAAGATCTATCGACGAAGTCGAAGCGCCGAAAAAAGTAAGCGCGGTGCCGGCATCGAGTGTTATTAAAAGCTGCGTATTGAGCGGACCGGCTGAAAAGGTCGGATTATTTCCAAGATTACCGTTCTGCACGTTAAAATTCGTTTTAAGCGGTGTGTTTAATGTTATCGGTTTGGAAAATGTAACCGTTACCCGATCACCCGAATCGACAGTATTTGAATTATTAAAATCGTTATAAACCGCGGTTATAAGAGTCGGACCGGCTGAATCGCTCGACTGTATGTCGGTAATGGCAACCGATGGAATAGCCAGATTGCCCGATACGTCGGTTATTGAATTAGCCGGAATGCCGCCAGCGGCTATATCGATGCCAGAAGGCTGGCCGGCGCCGTTATTGCCGTTATAAACGCCCGGCACGATAAAGCGCGCCTGGCCGCTGAGAGTAAAAGTGAGCTCATAAACGCCGGTCTTAGCGTATGTGGTAAAATCGAAATAATCGCCTGATACGGGCAGATTAAATACCGTTCTCACAAGCGCCGTAGCGGGGGGCGGCGGCGGCAAAGGAACGACTATTGCCTTGTTGAATGTTATCGAAAGCGTGTCGCCGGCTGAAACCGTTCCGGAATTATCCACGTCGGCCCAGCGCGCCACCGTTATCTGCGGACCGCTTTCAACTACGCCGGTTATATCTACCGCGTCAGCGGCGGGAACCGCCGGCTGGTTGAGGTTATCTATTATAGTGGCCGCGTTCGGCGCGCTTATATTAATACCTGATGACGCGCCCGACGGACCCGAATAAACGCCTATTATTTTAAGAGCTGGATTGGTCCCCAGCGTTATCTTCAGCTGATTGGCGTTTACGCCGGTCTGAGTGAACGCGGCTCCCGTACCAAGACTATCGGCGCCGTTATTTGCCGGTACGCTGAAATTAGCCACGGTAGGATTATTCGCCGTTATATTTTTATTGAAGGTTAATACGATAAAATCGCCCGCGGTTATGCCGTCTTTTGTTACGTCGGTATATACCGCCGCTACGATCGTCGGGCCGGCAGATGCGCCCGCCGTTATATTGACCGCCGGAGTCGAATGGACCGCGCCATTACCCGATATATCGGTTATCGACTGTATCGGGCCGCCGCCGTCGTTTACATTTATAGTGGAATTCGCGGCCGCCGGCGGATTAAACTGAAGCGCAGCGCCCGTGCCGAGCGTTATTTTAATCGTTATGTTATTCGCGTTGTTATTTAATTTTTCGAATGTAAGCCCCGCGCCGCCAAGATTACCGTTCGTAACCGTAAAATGAGCGTTAGTGACGGGCGTAGTATTAAACGGATTAACTAATATCGGTTTTGAAAAATCCAATTCGATAATATCGCCCGCATTCACTCCGTCATTGCCGACATCAGTATATCGCGCCGCTACAGGCGTCGGATTAGAAGTGTCGGCCGAGCCGATATCTTTAACGGTCGAATTTGAAGCCGTATTGCCGTAAACATCGGTAATAACCCCAGTTGTTATCGTTGATGAAATATCTATACCTGAGGAGGAGCCCGGGGCTATATTGCCGTTATAAACGCCGGCTACCTTAATCGTAGGCGCCGTCGTAAATCTTAACTTTATCTGCGTCGGCAGAAGCGGCGGTACTGCCGTTGCCGGATCTACGAGCGTAAAAGTGGCAAGACTGTCGCCCGCTACCGGAAGCTGGAACGCCGCGCCGGTAATAGTAGCAAGCGCCGTTACGGCTTTATCAAAGGTAAGCGTCAGCTCGTCGCCCGCCGTAATGCCGTCCGGCGGAGTCGCCGTATCGGTGAATACCGCCGTTAAAAGCGTCGGACGCGTAGTGTCAGAACCGCCGATATCCACCATGGTCGAGGCTTCCGCTGAATTACCAGTCTGGTCCTGAATGTTAACCGTATTCGGGGCCGCCACGTCTATACCGCTTGCCGCGGCGTCCGTGCCGAAAATACCCGCGATCACAAGCGTAGGCGCCGCGCCTAAAATAAGTTTTATCTGGGTGTTTAAAAGGCCTGCATTATTAACCGCGAACCCCGCGCCGCCTAAGCTGCCGCCGCCGGGCTGAACCTGAAAATCGGCCGCGGTAACATTCGCCGCGGTAAACTGTATAGGTTTATCGAAAGTTATAAGTATGGTGTCATTTACCGTAACGCCGTTATTATCCATGTCGGTATATACCGCCGACACTATTTTAGGGCCGATAGTACTCGCCGATACTATATTTCTCAATGATGTAGCGACCGCGCCCGTGCCTTTCCAGTTTTGAATCTGAGTTGTGCCGTTATTTACGTCTATCTGCGAACGGTTCGCGCCGCTGAATGTGACCGTTGGAGCCGTGCCTAAAGTAATTCTTAACTTACGGTTATTTACGCCGGGGACCGCTGCCGTAAAAGTCGCGCCAGTGCCGAGCGTCAAATTCGACAACTGAAAAGCCGCCTGCGTAACTGCCGATAATACGATCGGCTTGTTGAACTCGATGTCGATAAAATCACCCTGACTGACGCCGGCCGGCGCATTGTCAGTATATAAAACCGTATCGCCTATAGTCGAAATTGCCGGACCGGCCGAATCGGTCGAACCGATATCGCGGGGCGTTCCCTGAGCCGCTGCCTTGTTTCCATATATATCCATTATCGAATTGTCTGGAAGAGTGTTTATTATATCTACACCTGAAGGAGCGCCCTGCGCAGTATTACCCGAATAAACGCCAGGCACTGTTATATTCGCCGGACCGTTAAATGTCATCGTCATCTGAGTATTGTTAGCCGGATTTATCGCAAATGTCGGATTATCCAGATTATCATTTGTAACCGGCACCCTGAAAGCGTTAGCCGCGGTGAAAGCTGCCGCGCCGAATATTATCGGCTTATCGAATGTGAGCGTCATCGTATCGTTGGCCGATAAACCGTCCATTATGCCGTTAGCGTCGGGTACATCCGTATACTCCGCCGCCGTTGCCGCCGTTATAAGACGAGGGCCCTGAGTTGATGCGCCCGCGATGTCGCGGTTAGGACCGCCGCTGCCGCCCGGGACCTGCTGGGCGCGGTTTCCAAATTCATCAACTATATTAGGACCGGCTAAAACGACATCGATACCCGAAGGCGAGCCTGCTCCAGTATTAGCCGAATTATATACGCCTGCTATCGTAAAAGCCGCTCCCGCCTGTATCGAAAAATCGATCTGGTTATTCGTGCCCGCAACGAGCGTTCCAGTGCCCGCTATCGTATCATTTGTAACCGGCATGGAAAAATCCGCACCGGCTACATTGGTGTTATTTAATATCAAAGGTTTGCTGAAAACAAAAACTATTTTATCGCCCGCATTTACCGTACCCGAATTATTAGTATCCGTAAAAACCGGATTAGCATTAATAAACGGACGCGGCGCGTTAGGAAGCTCGATAGAAGCCGGATTGGTCAGACGGCTTACTACTTCATAACCCTGTACGCTGTTTGCCGAGTTGGCCGCGAGGTCGCGAATAGCATTAGCCGCTAAAGGCGAGTATCTTAAAGAGTTAATTAAATTATCACCAGGAGGCGCTACGAATTTAATTACCGGATTCGCGCCGAGAATTATAGTCACCTGCGTGTTGAGAGGTCCGGGCGTTACCGTTGCGCCGGTACCGAAACTGCCCGCCGGGTCCTGCGTGAAAACGCCGCCGGCAACTCTGCCGAGCTGAAAAGTATTCGTCGAAAGCGCCGTCTGGCCTACCTGGCCGGTCTGTATCTGTTCGCTGAAAGTTACTATTATCTGATCGTTCTGGTCTATTCCAGGATTTGCACCGGTTTCCATATAATTAATTCCGGTTATCGTCGGCGCGCCCGCGTCGATTCTAAAAGTTATTTCATCGCCCGTAAGAAGAGTTTTAGGCGCCGCCGTGCTCTGAAGCAAATTACCGACTGAATCGCGGCCGCTTACCCAGTACTTTATCTCCGCATTGTCCGGAGCCGTAGTTAAATTCATCGTCGCCTTCAATGTCGTTACGCCCGACGGGTTCTGAGCGCCCTGAAGACTCATGTTAAGCGGAGCCTGCGCCGCGCCGTTTATGCTGTAATTTAGCTGAACAACGGCCGCTGCAGGAGTCCCGAGCGTCCAGTCAAGATAATCGAAATTAACCCTGACTTCATGATTTGCAGGCGGTTTGAAAGAGCCGTCCGCAGGACCCATCGAAAGAGCATTAGCATTAGGAGAACGCGCGTCACACCAGTGTACTTTTACTTCAATGGTAGCTGCCGTCGTCGTATCCCAGTTTGTTAGACTGTCGAATGAATCGACCGCAAATACAGTATATTTATAAGTCTGGCCGTAACGGTTATTGCCGGCATCCCATGTGGTGCCGTCTTTAGCCGTATCGCCCGCCTGGCCGCCGTCAAAAGGAGCGACCGTATCGGTAAAATTTAAACCGGTAGTATTGTTTATAATAATAGTCGAAATGCCCGCCGAAACAAGATCACGATAAACCCTGTAAGTTATGGTGCTACCCGGATTGGCCGACGGCGGAACGTTCGACCATGTTAAATTGGCCGTTCCATTCAAAGCGTCCGTCACGTTGATCGGAATCGGCGCCGCCGGCGGAACGGCTAAGGCTTCCGCCATTAATAAATGCAGCGCAATGAATAAAACTGAAAAGACTAAAAGAAAATTAAATAGACCCAAACGCCTTTCGGCATGTTTCCCCAAACATTGCTTCATAGATCTTACACCTCATATATTTTTATAAATATTTACTTGTCTCGCGCGGCCGCTTTATATATATTTTTAAGCCTCCGCGGGCGGCATTTGTGAAAACACTCCTGCCACTTTGTGTGTTTATCGGAAAAATATTGCAAATATTTATATTTAATTAATAAAAAACAGCGCTTTAACTGTTATAATCAAATAAAAACGGCGTTCTAACAAGACTATTCAACCTTCGTTAGGACCGGTAACCAAATCGCCGCGCCGGTTCTTTGCGATGCACGCTTTTGAAGGGGAGGGAGAAAAGGTTAGCAACCCTTTCTCCCTC
>CAYTCW010000014.1:21712-47632 GCA_964436235.1 uncultured bacterium | reverse complement strand
GTGGCGAAGGTATGCACCAGCGAATCGAATAAACTCATTCCGCCGAGTTTTAATAAAAACACCTCCGCGAGAGTAAGACCCAGATATATTAACCACAATATTTTAGCCGTCTGCGCTATACGGGGCGCGATTTTATCTACCGAAGGTCCCGGCGCTTCGGCTTCTATGAGCTGAAGTCCGCCCACTCCAAGAAAAGGCAGTATAGCTACCGCTAATACGACTATTCCCATGCCGCCGAGCCAGTGGGTTAGCGAACGCCAGAATAAAAGCGCGGCAGGAAGTTTTTCTATATCGGTTAAGATGGAAGCGCCGGTAGTCGTAAAACCGGATATGGTTTCAAAGTAAGCGTCAGCCGGCGAAGCGATCGCGCCGGATAGATAAAAAGGCAGCGCTCCGATCGCTGAAGCTAATATCCAGCTGAAAGTAACGAATATAAAACTGTCGCGCGTTCTTAAATTATCGGAACTGCTTTTTTGTGTGAACAGATAAAAAGCCGACGCGCTTATCGTAAAAAAAATTATAGTTTTCAAAAACGCTTTTAACGCGGCAGTTTCGCCGAGCCAGAATGCCATCGCCGCGGGGACCGTCATAAAGGCGCAAATTATTAAAGCGAGTATTGAAAGGAGTTTAATAACTAATTTAAAGTTCATTTACTGCCTGCCGCCGGTAAAAACTTTAGCGAGCCGCTCGACCGATTCGCTTGCCGCTATAGTGATAACGCGATCACCCGGGTTTATTACAAAATTACCGTCGGGGATTTTATTCTCGCCGCCTCGTATTACCGATAAAATAAGCGTGCCATCGGGGCGCTTGAGCTCCATGACTTTTTTCGAGCATGCCGGGCTGGATTCATCTACATGGTACTCGATAACCTCGGCTTTTTCGTTAAAAAGGCTGTGGACGCTTTTAATATCGCCGCGCCTTACGAATTTTAAAATAGCGTCAACCGTGCTTAATTTCGGACTCACTATAGAATCTATATTAAGTTTTTTTGCTATCTGCGCATAGCTTGACTTGGTAACTAAAGCCATAGCCCGCTTTATACCGGCGCTCTTAGCGTAAAGCGCCGATAAAATATTTAACTCTTCGTTATTTGTGGCAAGTATTATCAGATCGTAATCTTCGAGTTGTTCTTCTTCGAACAGGCCTTCCTCCGATATATCCGAATGGATCACAAGCGCTTCGGAGAATTTTTCGGACAGACTCTCGCATAAAAGGCGGTCTTTATCAATAATGGCGACTTTAGTGCCGCTGTTGACCAATTCTTCGCAGACGAGGGTGCCGATCATCGTGCCGCCAACGATGATAACGCTGTCATTCTTTTCGCTCTTACGGCCGAGGTCCATAAATAAACGGCTTATATCTTCGCGTTCTGCGAAAATATAGATATTGTCATTTTCGGCGATAACGGTTTCACCTGAAGGTATTATAAATTCTTCATCCCTCACGACGCCGGCGATTAAAAACCTTTCTTTAAGATATTTTTTAATTCTTTTCAACGGCTTGTTGAAAAAAAAAGAAGTTTTATTCACCACATAATTTCTGATCTGAACGTCGGTATTTTCAAACATCATAACGTCGCTCGAGGCGCCGAGTGCGACGGTGTTAGATATGAGAGAGGCCGCCTCCACTTCGGGATTGACGATATAATCGATGCCCATAAAATTTTTCTTGAGTAAATTAGAGCGCGAGTAATCGACGTTACGCACGCGAGCTATTTTAATAGGCACGCTGAATTCAGTCGCGACTACTCCGCAGGAGACTATATTGACCTCGTCACTGTTAGTTACGCTTATAAAAAAGCGTGCGCTTTCGGCCCCGGCCTCTTTGAGCGTTGAAATAAGCGTACCTTCCTGATTTATGACGATGCAGTCCAATTTAGACGAAATAAAACGCGCGCGTTCTGAATCTTTTTCAATTATAACCACGTCGTATTCTTCAGCGATAAGAACTTTAGCCAGCTGAAAACCGACCGCGCCGGCGCCGAAAATAATGGCTTTCATAAATTAATACTTCACTTTCGCATTTATTTTTTCAGTCGATTTGCCGAGTGACTCCTGAGCGAAATTAGCGAGTTTCGAGCCTTCAGGAACGAGCCGCAGAGTGGCTTTCCATTCTTCGACGGCCTTTTCGTAATCGGCGAGTTCTTCGTAAGCTAAGCCTAAATTATAATGGACGTAAGCGTCTTTCGGATTAATGGAGACCGCTTTCGTCCACACCTTGACCGCGCGGTCTAACTGGCCTTTTTCGTAATAGGCAAGGCCTAAGTGATAAAGAGAGTATTCGTCTTCGGGATTGATTATGCATGCGCGCTGAAATTCTTTAATGGCGTTATCGTACTGTCCGAGATCGTAAAATAAAATTCCGATATTAGTATGCGCGTAAACATCATCGGGATTCAGCGCCAATGATTTCTGAAAAAAACTTATGGCTTTTTCGGTTTCGCCGATATTTTTATAGCAAATGCCGAGGCTGTAATTAGCGAACTCATCGTCGGGATTTATCATCAGCGAGCGTTCGAAATATTTAACGGCGGCTAAAAATTCGCCTCGTTTCTTATAAACCGCTCCCATGCCGTAAAGCGCGAAGGCGTGATCGGGTTTCAGATTAAGGCAGTGCTCGAATTCTAACAGCGCGTTATCGTTTAAATTACTCGCGCGGTAGAGATTTCCTATAAAATAATGAAGCTCGGGATCGTCGGGCTTTATTTCGAGAGCGGCTTTAAATGTATCCATGGCGGTTTGCAGCTCGCCGCAGTTTTTATATGTAATGCCGAGAAGCTGATAAGCCTGTATATAATCGGGCTTTAAATCGATGACTTTTTTAAACGATTTAACGGCGTCTTCGGCCTGGCCGCGATTCAAATGAATGAGGCCGAGTTGAAAATAGGCTTCGTAGTATTTTGAATTAAGCTCTATGACGCGCAGAAAACGATTTATAGCCTCGATGGTCTCGCCTTTATTCCGATAGGCTATCCCGAGCTCGCAAACGGCCTCTATGTGTGAAGGATTTATAGCGGCGGTTTTTTCAAACTCGCATATAGCTTCGTCGAGAAGGCCGTTATCGCGGTAAGCTAAGCCGAGCTGATAATGGGCGTCGTAATTTTCGGGATGCATCTCAGCTTTTCTTTTACAATCCTGTATCGTATTATCGAACACGCCCTGCTGGCGCATAATCGTTTCAATGTAATACTGCGAATATTTATCGTCGGGACGGGCGTCGAGAACTTTTTCATACTCGATGACCGCCTCGTCGAGAAGGCCTTTGCTTTTATAAGAGCAGGCAAGACGGTAATGCGCGTCGGCGTCATGAGGATTAACTAACAGGTGTTTTTTTAATTCTTCGATCTGCATTTCTATTTCGTCTTTGCTCTGGCGGTGATAATTCTTTTCGCCATAGTGCTTTTTAAGCTCATCGGCTTTTTTCCAGCAGGCAAGCGCCTCGTCATATTCGTTTTTAATATCATGAAGATTGCCGAGCAGATCATAAGCGTCGGCTAATATGCTGTTTAGTGAAATGGCGCGAAGCGCTTCTGCCTGCGCCTCCGAGAACATGCTTTTATCCCTGTAAACCGTAGCGAGCGCAAGGTGCGCGAGCGCGTCGGCAGGAGTTATTTCTATAGATTTCAAAAAATATATTATAGCGTCTTCGAGATTTCCCTTTTTACGGGCTATCATACCGAGCCAGTAATTGCAGTATGGATATTTAGAGGCGAGCGAGAGAGTTTTTTGAAATTCGAGTTTGGCGGTATCGCTCATACCGCGCTTGTAATATGAAAGACCTAAATAAAAGTGAGCGTCGGGATTATCTTTATTTATGGATATGGCGCGCTTGAATTCGGTAATTGCCTCTTCGTGCTTATTTTGTTCGCTTAAAACCACGCCGAGGTTGATATGAGCGTAAATAAAATTTTTATCGGTGATTATAGCTCGTTTGCAATATTTTTCGGCTGAAGCTATATTGCCCTTCGAAAAATACGCCATGCCGAGGCGCGTAAGCGCGAAAGCGTCGTTGGGATTTAATATAACGGCTTTTCTAAGCTGCAGTATCGCCTTATCGAACTGGTTTTTCTGTTCGTAGGAAAGCGCGAGGTTATAATGCGCGTAAGCGTAGTCGTGATTCAGCTTTACGGCCCTTCTGAGCGATGATATCGACTCTTCGAGCTCGCCTTTCATTCTTAGCGCGCGGCCTAAATGAGTGTGCGCGTAGGCATAATTCGGGTTTATCGAAATAGCCTCGTGAAACTGTACCATAGCTTCATCTACGGCCCCTTCCATCAGATAGATAATGCCGAGATTACAGTGCGCGAAAGAATAATGAGGTTTCAATTTAATGGCGCGCTTGAAGGCTATTTTAGCTTCTTTGAACATGCCTTTGCTTTTATAGCAAAGTCCTAAAAAATTATAAGCGTAGGAATCGTCCGGGCGAAGCTGGATGGTAAGTTTATAATAATTGACCGCTTCGTCTATCATGCCGCGCATTTCGAATAATTTGGCGATCTGATAACTGGTTTCGGGATTTTCGGAGTCGTCTTCGAACTCGCGCAGCCTCGATTTTATTATGCTGTCGTATTCTTTATTTAACATTCTATTCCCACCTTAATCCTAAATGCTGCGCGCCCTGTTCAAAGTTATTACGGGCGGCCTGAATAATTTCTTTTTTAATATTCGGATAAAAAGTATAATCGCCGAATTTTTGAAGCGGTACGAATTCGTGGCCGGCTATCCTCTCTTCTGAGGGCGTCTGCGGCGCGCCGCCGGTTATCGACGCTAAAAAATTCATGTGCACGATATGGCGTTTACGGCCGGGGTAAAGAGTTTCAGAAGTAAAAATTAATTTACCGAGCCGGATTTCATAACCGGTTTCTTCGATAAGCTCGCGCTTAGCGCATTCTTCTATCGATTCGCCGGCTTCGAGGCCGCCGCCCGGTAAAAGCCAGTAATCGCGGTCATCTTTTTTATGATGGACAAGCAAAATAGAATCGCGTTCGCATATCAAAACGCCAACCCGTACCCTGACAAATTCTTTTTTATCTATCATCGCCTTTTACGGCCCCTTTACAATATTTAATAACGCCGGTTATAAGTTAAACCACATCTTGTTTTTTAACTCCGTTTCAGAATAGAATTATACTTAAATTACTTTTTTTTGTCAAGCGGTTGACAAATTTAAGGTATTTTTATAGAATATAACCGCTTAAAGTTAGAAAGATGGTATAGAATGCCCTTAGTGATTATTATTTCAATCTTCGCTCTCGTACTCGGCGCTTCGCGGTTTTTAAAACTCAAGCTCTGGGTTTGCCTGACGGCCGGCGCCGTTTTGATCGGGCTTTTTTTCGGCATGGGACCGGCCGCTATCATGGCGACTTTAATTAAAACCTCCACCGACCCTAAAACAGTTGAGATACTTTTTATACTTTACGGAATCGCCGTCTTTGAATACACTCTCAGAATAAGCGGAATGCTTAATAAACTAATAGTTAATTTAAAAAAAGTTTTCCGCGACGACCGGTTAGTTCTGGGAATGCTTCCGGCGTTTCTCGGCTTTCTGCCCTCGCCGGGCGGAGCGCTCTTTTCGGCGCCGTTAGTCGCCGAGGCTTCTAAAAACCTCGAATTAACGCTGGAAGAAAAAAGTTTTATCAACTTCTGGTTCCGTCATATATGGGAGACTATATTTCCGCTTTTTCCGGGTTTGATACTGGCGGCGGCCATGTCTAAAATACCGCTTTATACGCTCGCCTGGAGCATGTCGCCGGCTGTCGCCGTCAGCGTTTTAAGCGGAAGTTTTATGGTATTTTCAAAAAAAATAAAATACAGGCCGGACGCGGAGATTCCGTCTGAAACCATAAAAATCAACTTCACGGTCATCTTCGATCTGGTCGTTAACCTTCTGCCTATACTCATAATCATCTGCGGCGCGCTGTTTTTTAAAATTAATATGATAATTCTTATCGTCGCCGCCATAAGCTGGACTTTTATTCAGACCGGCTCCGGAGCCAAAGATTTAAAGAAAGTTCTCGTGGACACTCTTTATTCGCAAAACCTGATGCTCATCATAGCCATAATGGGCTTTGCCGGTATTTTAGAAGATTCAGGCGCATCGCGCGCTATCCCGGAAACCTTTGTCCGGCTCAACATACCTCTTTTCTTTATTTTTATGGCGATGCCTTTCATACTGGCCGTCTTGACCGGAATAAACACGGCTTTCGTCGGGCTGGCGTTTCCTATTCTGGCCGGGCTCGCCGGCGGCCTTACCGTTAAAAGCGTCACTCTGGCATATCTTTCGGGAATGGCCGGCGTCATGGTTTCGCCGGTCCATTTATGCTTAGTGCTGACGCTGAATTATTTCAAAGCCAATACTTTAGATTTTTATAAAATGCTTATATTTCCCGCACTGTCTTTACTTATACTGGCGGCTATTATTGGAGGGTTATAATGTCTGAACCGGTTGAAAATACCATCAAAAAAATAAATCTGAGCGTAAACGATATCCATATCTGCATAGAAAACGAAGCGCTTTTCGATAAAACGCTATTAAATTACATACGCGAAAATCTCGGATATAAAGACGTTAAATGCGGCTGCAATAAAGGCTATTGCGGTTCATGCACGCTTATTCTCAATGGAGAAGCCAAAAAATCCTGCGTAATAAAACTCAAAAATATAAACGGCGCGGTAATATTAACGCCCGCTCACATAAATTCAAAGGGGCTTTCTAAATACGCAGCGCTCCTTCATAAACACGGCGCCGTGCAGTGCGGCTTCTGCTTTCCCGGCATAACCGCGTCGCTGGAAGCTAAATTGAAAGGCGTCGAAAAACCTTCTGAAAAAGAGGTAATAAAGGCGCTCGACGGCCATATATGCCGCTGCACGGGATATAAACCCATAATAGACGCCGTTTTAGACAGGGCGCCGGCGGCGGATTACGGGGCCGCTGATAACTTTAAAAGCATCTGCAGTTCATCGGTCCGCGAGGACTCGGAAGAAAAATTAAAAGGAAGCGCTCTCTACGCCGACGATATCGAGTTCGAAAATATGCTGCGCGTATACGTTTTAAGAGCGCAGTACGCCCGCGCCGAAATAATATCCATAGATACGCAGGCCGCCAAAGCCTCCGCTGGAGTAGCGCTTGTAATGACGCATAAAGACCTTCCGGGCTCAAAAAAATTCGGCGCGCTCACGCATGACCAGCCGGTTTTATGCTCTGACGGCGTTTTATTCCGCGGCGACGCCATAGCCGTTATCGCCGCCGAAACTTTAGAGCAGGCAAAGGCGGCAGCCGCCCTGATAAAAGTCGAATACCGTGAACTGACACCTGTTTTTGACGCCGCGGAAGCGCTAAAAAAAGACGCTCCGATACTCTGCGGCGCCGACAATATTTTATGCGAAATTAAACTTAAATCCGTCGCGGACTCCGCCGCTTTTTTTTCGGAAAAAGAAGGCTTCGCTAAGGCGGCCGGATTTTTTAAAATGGGAGCCATAGAGCACGCGTATATGGAGCCCGAATGTTCGACGGCCTTTTTCGACGAAAACGATAATAAAGTAATAATTTATGCCGGTTCGCAGAACATACACGCGGAAAAAGAAGAAATCGCATCTATACTTGGCGTCCCGCCGCAAAAAGTAGAAATCCAGCTCACGCACACCGGCGGCGGCTTCGGCGGCAAAGAAGACCTTACCACCCAGCCTTATTCAGCTCTGGCGGCTTACCTGACCAAAAGGCCCTGCAAGTACCTTATGACGCGCGAAGAATCGCTTTTGTGCTCAACGAAAAAACACCCTTTCGATATAAAGATAAGCGTTTCAGCCGATAAAGCAGGCATTTTCGGCGGCATCTCCGTCGA
The DNA here is from genome assembly GCA_964436235.1 of uncultured bacterium. Taxonomy (GTDB): domain Bacteria; phylum Muiribacteriota; class UBA9980; order UBA9980; family UBA9980; genus UBA9980. The sequence continues at coordinate 39,789 of CAYTCW010000014.1, read as the reverse complement.
AGCGCTTTCTAACGCAGGCCCCTACGAATCCTTGAGCCGTATAGTTCTGACACGTTTCGCCACGCATATATTAGGTCCCTATACCTGGCGGGCGTACGATATTTCGGTCACGGGCGTCCGTACGAATAATTTAATAGCCGGGGCCATGCGCGGCTTCGGCGTCAACCAGGCCTGCTACGCCATAGAATCGATGATAGACCGCTTAGCGGCTAAACTTGGAATAAGCGCCGAAAAAATAAGGCGGTTAAATATGATCGAAGACGGAAAAATAATGGGACTCGGCGAAATCGCCAGCGGCTCCTCAGGGCTGAAAAAATCTTTCGACGCCGTTGTCGAGCATATAGACCGCGGCGCGATCGATTCATTCAACGCGCATAATACCTCTAAAAAAAGGGGCGCCGGCATAGCGCTCGCCTATAAAAATATGGGACTCGGCAATAATTCGCCGCGCGACAACTGCTCGGTTAAAATTTCCGCGGCGCCCGGCGTTAATAAACTAATTATTTATACGGCGGCCTCGGAAATCGGCCAGGGCTTATATAACATACTAAAACAGATAGCTTGCGAAGCGTCCGGCTTAAGCCCCGATTCGATAGAAATTTCATGGGGCTCCACGCAAAACGCCCCGCCAGCCGGCGTCACTTCAGCTTCGCGGCAGACTTTCATGAGCGGCAACGCCGTATTAAAAGCGGTCATTGAATTCAAAAAATTAATTATAGATAAAATCGCCGGCAAATATAATATCGATAAATCGGATGCGGCGCTTAAAGGCGACCGGATTATATTTTCAGATAGTTTTATCAATGCTGACGGCCTTTGCACTATATGGGATTATATAAATAAAGTCGAAAAAGACGAAATAAACCTTACTTTCCGATACGACGCGCCGGCGACCTCCGAATTATTTAAAGCCGGAACCGCCGGCTTTAAAAGCCACTTCGGCTACAGCTACGCCGCCTGCGGCATCGTCGTAGAAGCCGATACCGAAAGCAGAAAATTTAAGATATTAAAAATAACCGCGGCCCACGACGCCGGCCGGGCGCTCAATCCGGCCGCACTCGAAGGCCAGATAATCGGCGGGGTAGTTATGGGATTAGGCTACGCGGTATCGGAAAACTTAAAAGTGGAAAACGGCCTGCCGGATAAGCGCGGCCTTGCCGGAACAGGGCTTTTAAAAGCTAAAGATATACCCCCGATAACGCCTATAATTATAGAAACGCCCCACCCCGAAGGCCCTTACGGCGCGCGCGGCATTGGCGAAATTTCGACCGTAGCGGTAGCAGCCGCCCTGTGCAATGCGCTTTTAGACGCTACCGGCATCGAATTCAACACCCTGCCCGTAAACTTAAATATAAACGGATATAAATACAGTAACGAATAATATCGGCCGCGCAACTTATATTTTTATTTAAATACATCGTTTAAAACTCAAAACCGGGCTTCCGACATAACGGCCGCCCGGTTTTGATTATATAATTCAATCAATTAATGATTGATTAACTGATTTATGATACTATATTCAACGAATCGATTCGTTAATTATTCTTCGTCGTCTTCTTCTTCGCCTTCAACTCCGGCGCCTTCTTTTTTAGGTTCTGAGGCTTTTACCGCATCTTCGGCAGGTTTAGCGCCGACGGACGGACCTTTTTTAGATTTTTCCATAGCGTCTTTTAAAAACTGCGATACGATTTCAGGAGTGATTTTGCTCAGGTCGGTTTTCATGATGAACGAACCCGTGATGTCGTTACCCTGAAGGCTCGCGTTAGCCGCGAAATATTTAAGAACTTCATTAGCTTTTGACTGTTCTTTCATAGGAGCGATTTCGTTAGCTATTTTCGTGAGTTTTTCGGAATCCATGAAATAAGAAATGAAGCACGACGGATCGAAGATCGAAAGCGCTTTAAATTCAGCACTTTCAGCGAGGCTGGTTTCTTTTTTAGCGGCTGCGCCGGCTGCTTTTTCAAATGCTTCTTTAGTTGTAGCTATTACATAATATCCGCCTACCTGGCCGAGGGTAATAGCTGCGTTTTTAAAGGGAATTTCTTTTACGGCGAGCGTTTTAACTTTAATGCCGGCTACGGTTTCGTCTTTTGCTTCGGGAGCGCCCGGTGAAGATTTAGCAAGTCCGAGTAATTTGTCGATTAATTTAACCGCTTTTTCTTCGCTGGCTGATTTAAGGCCGAAGTAAATATCGGGCATTATATTTTTTTCTTTAATGTCTTTAGGGTTTGCGATATTGCCTATGGCAACGAACAATTCGCCGTCAAACCATGAAAGAATATCTTCTTCGAGGCTTATGCCGGCCATCATTAACATCGGCGTAGCGGCGGCGAGGTCGGGCATTTTAAAAAGTTCTTTATTGAGGTTGAGTTTAAGGTCGATAAACATTACCACGTCAGCCGGCATTGCAATCGCCGAATGCGCCGCGCGTTTGATTCCGCCTAAGATCATTTTAACTAAAGACATAACTTTTTTAGTTTCTTCGTCTTTAGGTTCGTTAAGTGAAATAACGCCGCTGGTGGTAACTCTGGAAAGATCGTCAGCCATGAATCCGCCTAAAGCCATATAATTAACCGCGTCAGCTATTTTCTGCTGTTCGGGATCGTTAATTTTTTTGAGGATTTCGGTGTCGAAAAACATAATGCTGGTTATATCTTTACCGGCTTTTTCACAGGCCGCTTTAAATTTAGCGTTAGCGGTGATAGTTTCTTTTTCGTCTTTTAAAGCAAGCGCTACGCCGCTGAAAATCTCGAGATCTTTTGACTGTGCAATCATGCCGAGAGTCATCCCGCTGATAAAGAATCTTACGTCTTTGCCTTTAAGATGGTCTTTCGATTTATCTTTAGCTTCTACCTTTACTATTTTTATACCCTGATCTTCAGCGTCAACAAAAACTACTTCTTTGCTTTCTTTTTTCGATATCGCCGTAAATTTTTCTTTCAATTTGTCAAATACTTCAACCGGCGCTTTATCGTTGTCGAAAACCGCGAGCAGCAATATAGCGGGCTCGTCTTTAATATTTTTTTCATTCGGAAAAGCCGCAACCGTGAAACTCGTGAGGTTTTTAACTTTTTCGACTAAACCTTTAGGAAATTCGGTGCCCGATTCTTCGGCGAATTTTTTTGCCACTTTATCGAATTCGGGGTTCTGGATGACCATATCGTAATACTTGCCCATAGTAGCTTTCTGGGCAGCGTTAAATAAAAGCGAATAAACGAATGTCGCATTTTTAGGAACGCCGGGCACCTTGTCGATAGCCGCGAACGCCGCAGCAGCCGTTAAAAAAATAGCAATAACCGTAATTACCGCGATAATACCTCTTTTTTTCATTAAGAAAAACTCCTTTCAAACCTCTGAATAAATTTTGTCTTTTTATTATTTTCTTTTTGTGAGCTTAATATATCAGATAAAAAAATAAAGGTCAAGATATTTTATTGTATTTTTTAATCGTTTTTTAGAATTGCCGCCGGATATGCCGCCGGCAAAAAAAAGCAGGTAAAACTTAAACGCCGAGATATAAATCAAAAATATAAATGTCAAAATATAAATTGACATTACATTCTAATACTGATAGAATATTTTTATTAAAAAATTATATTATCCGGCAGCGTTATTTATTTATGAACCTCGTCTTTTATAATAACTTAAAACTATACCAGAAAATTACGGCCGTAATTTTTACGATGGTGCTTTTGACCGCTTTATCGATGTATTTCAGCTCGAATTACATATTCAAGCAAAACTTCGAATTATCGGTTAAAAAGCGCGTGTCAGAAACTCTCGACGTAACTCACAGCATTATAGAAGATTATCACAACCGCGCGCGCTCCGCCCTCGGCATCATAACTCTGACTCCCGAATTCGTAAACGCCGTTACGGTATCAAAACTGACTTACATAAAAGAATACCTGCAAATCATTCAAAGCAATCTTCTGCTTTCGATAATCGAGGTATATTCAAAAGATGCCGAGTTACTAACGCGAATAGAAGCGCAAAACATCCAGAATGAAAAATATTATACTTCACCGCGAAGCGTTCTTTTACAGGAAGCCTTTACTAAATTAAAAAAAAGCTGCGACATGGAATTTCACAACGGCGCTCTGCAGATAAAAGCCGTTATGCCGGTCGTTTCGCCAAGCACTTTCGAATCGGCGGGCGCGGTCGTAATAACCTATCCTATAAATCACTATTTCGCCGACCTTTTAAGATGCATAACCAATACCGATGTTTTAATATTTAATCCCGAAGGCATGCCGGCCGCCACGGCCGTATCTAATATGCAGGGGCAGAGAGAATTCACCGATTTCGAATTCGAGGCCGAAGGTTTTAAAAACAAATATCGGTCGCTTCCCGATTTTATATTCGACTCAAAAACAAAAAAATTAAAAGAAAAATACTGCGTCGCGCGCTTTAATAATAAATCTTACGCGCTCGGCTTTTCAACCCTTCATAAGAGCGATCACAGCGTAAGCGGAATTATCGCCTGCGCCATCCCTTTAGAGAAATTATACGAAGTGCAGAATAAGACGGCTAATTTTTTAAAAGTTTTTCTTTTAATTATCGTTTTTCTGACTCTTATTATCAGTTATCGTTTCAACCGCGGCCTTACCGGACCGCTTTCAATTTTAACCCAGAAAGCCCAGATCGTAAAATCCGGTCAGATAGACGATTTCAACATACCCGTAACCTCTCACGACGAAATAGGCATATTAACGGATACATTCAACCAGATGACATTCAGCCTTAAAATAATGATGAACGAATTGACCAAAACAAATAAACTTCTCGAACAAAGATTATTTGAAATAAAAGTCCTCTATGATATCTCGCAGAGCATAAATTTTATTTCAGACACGCAGGAGCTGTTATCCAAAATTATACAAAAGACCATAGAAGCGGTTGACGCCCATCACGCTTCAATAATGCTTTTAAACGACACAACCGACGAGCTCGAAGTTAAAATTATCCAGGGAATCGCGCCGCATAAATTCAACGACCGGAAGATAGATTTCGAAAATCCTTCGATCACGGGCGCGCTCGCCGGCGCGCGGATACGCTCCGACATCGGAATAGCGGGCGCGGTTTTTCGCTCCGCTCAACCTTTGATTATCAACGATACTCAAAAAGATGAAAGATTTCATAAAATGCCTGAATCCAACTACCATATAGAAAACATGATATGCGTTCCGCTGATATCTAATAATAAACCCTACGGCGTAATTAACGTGGTAAATAAAAACGGCGGGCTGAACTTCAGCGAAAACGACCTTCACGTAATAACTTCCATCGCCAACCAGATATCGCTGATACTCGAAAAAGTCAAGCTCTACGAACAATCGATAACCGACGGCATGACCAAATTATTCATCCACCGCTATTTCCAGGCCCGCCTTGACGAGGAAATAATAAGAGCGCGGCGCTATCAGAGCACGCTTTCGCTGATAATGCTCGACGTCGATCATTTCAAGCGGTTCAACGACACTTACGGCCACCAGATGGGCGATGTGGTATTAATCGGCGTGGCCGGAGTGGTCCAAAACCTTATAAGAAATAATATCGACATTCCCGCCCGCTACGGCGGCGAAGAATTCGCCGTAATACTTCCGGAAACCGACACTGAAGGAGCCTACAGAATAGCCGAACGCATAAGGCTCGAAATATCGAAGAAAGAATTCGAGCATAACGATAAAAAAGTGAACGTGACCGCGAGTATCGGAATCGCCTCCTATCCGCTTCACGCCTCGGCAAAGCTCGACCTTATATCACGCGCCGACCTCGCGCTTTACAAGTCGAAGGAAAACGGGCGCAATAAAGTCAGCATATATGAACCCTGATTTGTTTTTAGATAAGAATTTTAACGGTATCGGGCCGCTGAAAAAAAATATGGCACGCAGTAGATTTTTAGATTAAGAAGAGGTTTTTAACCGAATGGATACTCAAAATTTTTTGTTCGCTTTCTCACTGACGCTATTTGCGGGTCTGGCCACGGGCGTAGGCAGCGCGATCGCATTTTTTGCCAAAAAATTCGACCCGCGTTTTTTATGCGGTTCCTTAGGATTCTCCGCAGGCGTTATGATCTATGTTTCATTCGTCGAAATTTTTGACAAGGCCCGCGCCTCGCTCACTTTAATTTACGGCGATAAAACGGGATATACACTCACCGTTATTTCTTTTTTTGCGGGAATAGCCGTAATAGCCCTTATCGACAATTTAGTCCCGTCGTACGAGAACCCTCATGAAACCCAATTTATGGATAAAATGTGCGCCGGCTGCGACGAAAACGAAACAGCGGCCGCTATGGCTGCTACGCAGGCAGAAAACGAATCGGCTAAAGAAAAGAAACTTTTAAGAATGGGAATGTTTTCGGCGCTCGCCATAGCCATTCACAACTTTCCTGAAGGCCTGGCCACCTTTATCGGCGGCCTTCAGCAACCCGAAATAGGCGTCAGCATCGCAGTCGCGATTGCCATCCATAACATTCCCGAAGGGATAGCGGTGTCGGTGCCTATTTACTACGCCACTAAAAGCAGGCGCAAAGCGTTCACTTTTTCGTTTCTTTCAGGTTTATCCGAGCCTTTAGGTGCCGTACTCGGTTATTTTTTGCTTATAAACTTTTTCTCCGACGCTATCTTCGGCTATGTATTCGCTCTGGTGGCAGGAATTATGGTGTATATATCGCTCGACGAACTCCTGCCGACCGCCGAAAAATACGGCGAACACCACATCGCCATCTACGGGCTCATATCAGGTATGCTGTTAATGGCGGCAAGCCTTTTAATGTTCGCCTGAACCGCCGCGGCATAATCTTTTTTTGATAATCAAGTAAATTATTTATTTAAATTAATTAATTGATTTGTAATTTATTTGAAATCAGCAAGCAGCTCGGCCGGATTACTTTGCAGTACAGCGGCTACTTCGGGCGGCAATATGCTTATATTTAAAATTTTAAGAAGCATTTTTATTTCAGCCGACCTGTTTTTAAACTCGATAAATTCGCAGGCATTGATAAAACCGGCATATCCGAACATATCGTAATTTGCCATACGCAATATAGGTTCGGTATTTACGTCCTTCGACTTTAAATATTCGAGCCGTCTTTTATGATAGCCCGTATAATTCTGCTCATCGCCTTTTTTAGCTGCTTCTTCGGCTTTTATGAGCTGCTCGACGATTTTCGGATAATTAGCCGTTTCGCCTATTGAATCGCGGATATTATCGATTATGAACTCGAGTTCTTTAACGTTGAATGAGCGCAGGCGCGGAAGCGATTTATCGCGGATGGCGATCAATTTTTTTATCCGGCTGGCGTAAATGTTAAAGGCCGCCTTGATATCGGCGGTAGTCTGCGAATAGTCTTCGTAAAGTTCGTACAGATAATTCACTTCGAAACCGAGCTCTTCCATTTTAGCCGCCGACTGTTCGCATCTTTGCATAAATTCGGCGGATTCGCTTTCGCAGGCTACTATTTTAGCCTCGAGCTCATAACGCTTTAACGGATCGTTGAGAAGCGCGTTGATTTCAGCTATCTTTTTTTCATCGAAATGAAAACATCTTTTCTTTTCCATATAGTTTGATATGCGGTAATATTTACGGAAATTTTCATCGTAAGTCTCGAAAAATTTTGCGGCCTCGCCTAACGGTTTCTTTAAATATTTTTCAAGCTCGGTAGTCACCATTCCCTGTTTTTGATAGTTTTCGACCATACGCCGATAGAAAGCGATCAAAGTCGAATCGCCGGTCGGGTCTAATTTAGCTTCGAGTTCGCCCATTTTAGTGACGGCTATATAATAATTATCGGGATCTTTAAGCATTTTTTCAAAGGCTGCGGCCTCTTCCGGCTTCATGCTGCGCGAATGGCGCTTGAGACGGGCTTCGAGCTTATCCACTTTAGCCACCATCATTTCAAAACCCCAGAAAGCCCTGCCCACGTTACGGATATCGCCGTCGAGGACTTTCTCGAGTTTTTTAGTGACATAGCCCTTAGACGAAAAATCTTCTTTTATTTTTTTCATAAACATCTGTTTAGCCATATCGGCTATAGGTTTATGATCTTTTCGCTCGGGGTTGCCCCATTCGTCTTTAGCCTTTCCGTCGCTGTAAAATAAAAAAATCTCGCCGGTGCGTATCATCTGTTCAAAATCTTTAATGTCTTCTTCTACCGCATCGGCGTTCATGCAGTCTTTTTTTGAAATTTTATTCAATATTTCTTTATAGCGTGGATTTTCGTGGTCTATTTCTATTTTTTCGAGTTTTTCTTTAAGGCTCTTTAATTTAGCGAAGCCGTCATAAAACCGGTCGAAAATTTCAATAATAGCCGGCAATTCTTTTTCTTTGACGGCTTTTTGAAGCTGCCAGACGACGAACTTACGGGCTTTAAGCTCGTTTATCTCGGGAGCGAACAATTCCATTAAAACATTCTGGGGATTTTTTTCGGCGGCCACTTCGATCTGCTGGACTTTATAAACTAAAGTATTGAGATCGTCGAAAGAAGGATCGGATTTTGCCGCGACAAGCGATTCAAACATAAACTCGGGTATTTTATCCTTATGACGCTTTATAAGGCCTATCATCACATTATAACGCTTTATCGAAATGGCCTTTTTATAAGAAGTGTTATCACTCATAACGCGCCCCGCTTTCATGCAGTATTTATAATGAACCCGATTAAATTGTATAACAAAACAATAATAATGTCAATAATTATGATTTTTTTTTGTGTAAAACTTAATTTTTTTTTACCGGCCGGCATTTTAAGTTCCGATTAAGTTCCGACCGCCTCTATGGAGGTTTTTATGGATTGTTTGAATTCGGCTTTTTTATTATCATCGCCCTTCGCTTTAATTCTTACGAAAAAATTCACGACCGATCCGATCTTACGGGGCGGACTGTAAAAATCGGACAAGGTGTCTTCGTGGCTGATATGTATAAAATCAACGTCCGATAATACCGCCTTGCCTGGAGGCGGAATTAAAGTTTCGTCGTCCTGCGCGTCGGGCGTTCCGTCTGTAAGTTGTTTTGTATAAGTAAGGACGCCGTCTTTTAATTCAAGTTTAACCTGGATCGTATAACCGGGCGTCGAAGCTCCGGTAGAATTGCGTTTACTGAGTTTATTTATCGAAAAACTCATCACCGTCTGATTGGAAGCGCCCGATTTAGCCACTTTTAAATTAAGCGCGGCATTCACGTTAGAAAAAGGATTCACGAAATTTTCACTCGCCGGGCATGAATAAATGAGCTGTTTTTTTGATATGCTTAATTCATTATTTGGATCGGTCACGGTATAATCCACCGAAACTACGTCTGATGCCTTATGAAGGTCTTCGCGCAGCATTTTAAAAAATAACTGCGACTCTTTAAGCCGTTCGGCGTGCCACATGGAAGAACCCACGTTTTTAGTTCCCTGTGATATCATCTGGGAAACTAAAGTAAAAACCAGACCGATTATAGCCACGCTGACTAAAATTTCCATCAAAGTCATCGCTTTAGAGGCATTACGATATTCAAACAGCCGCGCGGCGAGGTAATTATTAACTTTCATAAAAAGCTCCTTTAAGTGATTACGGGTTCGTTGAGATTAAGAATTTTATCAGCCGATAATTTATAATCTTGAAAAGTTCCGATATACAGTCTTTTATTTTTTTCGATTTCGAGCATCGTAAAATTACGGTTGGTAACGGTTATACCTCTGGCCACCTCGAGCATTTTGATCGCCTCTTTAGGCATTTTCATATAATCATATACGAGCGCTAAATAATATGCGGCGCGCTGATTATTGGGACTCATTTTCATAACGGCCTCGAGATTAAGGCGAGCCTGGTCATAAACGCCGCTTTTATAATAAGATAAACCGAGAGCCTGATAAGCCGAAGCGTTAGTTTTATCTAAAGATAACGATTTTGCCAGCTCCGTTATGGCACGCGAATAATTAGCCTTATTAAACTGGATCATGCCTCTTTCATAGTAATACTTAGAATCATACATCCTGAAGGTGAAAAACCTCGTTATAACTCCTTCGAAAGCATAATCTACGACTTCGTAAGACCTGTAGGCGATCAGCAATAAAACGGCAAGCTGAAGAAAGGATACCGATATAAGTAATTTATAAAGCCTGAAAGTCAGTTCATAGTAATATCCCCTTACCTGCGGCTTGAATTCAGCGTTCAGGTCCGCTTTAAATCTTAAAGTTTTTATCGCCTGATAGCTTTGAACGAAATCATGTCTTTGATAATAAATTTTAGCCAGCAAAAACAGTACTTTATCGGAAACGCCGGTGATGCCGAGCGAAAATTTGAGAAGCGATTCGGCCTCGTCATGGCGTTTATTGAATAAATAAAAATCCGCTATAGCGATAATGTGATCGACGAAATTCGCTTCTTCGAGCGCGTAACGCCTTAAATTAAAATCTTTGTCTTCTTTTTCAAGTTTCGTTAAAATCGAGGCGCACGAAGGATTGCCCGGGTTCGCAGAAATCTTTTTGTTGAAATCGTTTGAAAGGCTCTGAATTTTAATAAATAATTCGATGGCTTTTATTTTATCTTCAAAATAAGGATTGTTAGGATCCTTGCTTTTACATTCCTTAAAAAATTCAAGCGCGGCTTTAAAATTTTTCTGATTCATCATTTTAAGAGCGCGTGCTGATATGTCTTTTAAGCGTTCGCTATCCCACTTTTCGATGGTCTTGATATCCAATGAAGGGCTGTGGTAAACTTCGCGCTTTCTTTCAAGAATTTTAAGCTGTTCATCGCATATCGCGAGTTTATCGAGCGCCTGAAGGTTACCGGGATCTATAGCGGCGACTTTGTTGAATACTTTTTTGCTGTCTTCGTATTTTTTTTCTAAAAACAATTGATTGCCGCGATCGGTGAGCTCTTTTATATATTCCTTTTTCTTTTTTTCAAAAAGTTCCTTTATTTTTTGATAATTAGGATTATGATCTATGGCGCGCTGATAGGAATCGGCTTCTTCAAAACTTTTAATGGCAAGTTCGATTTTGCCCGCTTTAATATATTGTTCGCATTTATTCAGCGCTATATTCTGCAGATTGATTTCGCGCGCGGGAACCGGCGCCTGAGCGCGGGCCGGAACGGAAGGAAAAACTGACGCCGTCATAATAATAAACAATGCCGGCAGGTATATTGAATAAAATATAAACGGCCGCATTTTATTTTGACCGTTATTTTCATATTTAAAATCGCTCATATTAAAATTATATCATTTTATTTAAGCCGCTGTCAATTATAACGCCTATTTCAATATAATTACCTGCCGGCTGAACCGTTTTCGATTATATAATAGTGCTGATGCACCGAATCTGACTTATGGCATTTAATACAGGATTCTTCGCGCGCCGAAGATTCGAGAGACATTCTGTATTTTATGAAATCGCATTTAGATTCAGGACCGCTTAGAAGCTCGGCTGCAGAGGCATATTCACGAAATGGGGCAATCGACGCATGGCAGCTCATGCAATATTGGTTAATCGTAAAAAAATCGGGGGCGTTTTTATGCTCGACATTTTTTTTATCGCCGGCTTCGCGCGGCAGGGTCAAATTTTTGTTTTCGGGCGCTTTTCTAAAATCGAGACAATCTTCGCAGCTGAAACCTTCCGCGGCCATAAACATATATTGCCAGTATGCGTACTGACGAAAGCGGTCCGCGATCGAACCGTCGGCTTTATAATCGAATCTATTAAGATGGTTATATTTTATCTGACCGGGTTTAGGCGACATATTAAAAAAATAATCCTCGAGATTATCTCCAGGCTTATATCCGAGAGGAAATTTATATCTTCCGCTTTTATCATAACCGTTGGTATGGCACGACATGCAAATCATATCGCGCCGCTCTTGATTAATTTTTTTCGGATTAACTATATAACGGATATCGCTCAGCTGGATATGCGCGCTTCCGGGGCCGTGGCAGGCTTCGCAGGCTACGCCCGGCTCCGAGTAACCGATAAGCCCCCGGCCGCCTTGCGAATTATTTTTTTCATAAGCGCCCGTCGTATGACAGCCGATGCACTCGCTTTGATAATCCGATCGTTTGTAATTAACGTCGTAATAATCAGAAAAATTATTTGACGGTAAGGAATAAAGAAAGGGAGACACCCTGTTATTAGACAACAGATAACGCCTGGTCCAGTGAAAGCCCATGGCATAAACTATTTCGGATGTTTCGCCGGATAAGGCGTGTCTGGCTGTAATCGCCGGAAGCTCGGGCAGCGAAGCGAACCCTTTTTTATCGATAAGCGCTTTGGCATGAAGCGTATTTTTCCAGCTTTTATAGACGGCCTCATGGCAGCGCGAACACTGTTCGGAACCCGCATATCTCAGTTCGGACGGCGCCGGGTTCAAAGCGGCATAATAAAAGGCGCCGGCGGCTAAAACAACGGCGATAAAAAAAGATATAAAATTATCTTTGTATTTCATTCATGATCTGCCGGTTCTTTTTTAACGCTTATTTTTTTAATATTTTTTTTGGCCTTTTCTTTTGAACCGTCTGCCTTAGCGGTAAATTTGAGATCTTCGCCGCGCTCGCGCCAGAAAGAAATTATGGAATCTACTCCGACTGCATGCTCCTGCCCGCCCTTCTGTTCGAGTATTTCGGCCGTGACGGCAAGAAGTTTTTCGCGGTCGATATTTTCAAGAGCATGTTCGGATGCGCGGCATACTTCGGTATTTTTATCATCGCGCAATAGATAAAGTTTTTCTACTATAGGACGGGATATTTCGTAAAGATTGGCTAAAGCTCCGCAAGCGCAGGCGCGCACGAACCATTTTCGATCGGCTAAGGCCCTCAAAATCAAATCGGAAGATTTCGCGCATTTAAAACTGCCCGCTATGCGGACGCACCAGTAACGGGCATCGTCGCTGGCTTCTTCGCTTCGGTAAAGGCCGTCCAGCTCGTCAAAAATCGGCTCGCCTATATTAATTAAAGCGTCGGCCGCAGTTTTTCTGATAGTCCACGAAGCGGAGTCGAGAAGTTTTATGAGCGCCGAAGACGCTTTACGGCTGCCAATTTCGCCTAAGGCGACGATGGCGGTTTCGGCCCTGTCTTCATCGGCCGTCTCGAGTATTTCGAGCAGCGGAGCTATGGCGCGCTCGTCTTTGATCATGCCAAGCAATTTAGCGCACCAATAAAACTTATCGGCATCCTGCGCGTATAAAAATTTCAATAAATCGCCCGTGACTGCGGGGCCTAATTTCAAAAGAGCGTCGGCGCAGGCTTTTCGCACGTTCCATACGCCGTCCGAGAGCCCGGATATCAAAAGCTCCTTAAATTCTTCGTCTATTTCATCGCCGGTTATTGCGCCTGCTATACAAATCTTATCTTCAGCCTTAGCGGACTTGAATATTTTTTTTATGATAGGCACGACCTGCGCGTCTTTTATTTCGCATAAGGTTTTAATGGACCAGTAACGGATGTTAGCGTCATCTGAATTCAGAGAAGTCCTTAACGCCGTCGTCACTTCGGCGATCTGACGGGCTAATTTCTTTAATATATCGCTCGACTGCTTGCGGACTATCCATTCGTCGTGACCGAGCGCATTTACAAGACTCGTTACCGCGGCGCCTTCGAGTTTAATTAGACTCTGAGACGCATGAAATCTGACGTCGGGGTCGCGGTCAGAAAGCATAGTCACTAACAAAAAAGCCGATGCGCGGTTACTGAAGCGGGCGAGCGATTTGCACGCTAAAGCCCGAACCGAACGGTTTTTGCTTTTAAGGTCTTTACGGATATCGTCCATTATCTCTTTTTCATTCACGAGCATAAAGCCCCCTATATTTTATTTTTGCGCCGGGCTAAAGACAGAGGCAGTCGCCCGGACGGTCGTGCCAGGTAAGTAAAAAACCCGGCTTATGAGACTCGCCTTCAAAAATCCCGCGCACCGTTTTTTCGGCGGTTTCATGCGTATTGTTTTCGCGGCTCAGATGGGCCAGATATACGTGCGAAAGACCGTCCCAATTAAGCGCAAGAAGCGCCGCCGCCGAATCTTTATTTGAAAGATGCCCTTTTTTACCCATTATTCTTTTTTTAAGATGCCACGGATAGATACCATTTATAAGCATTTCATCGTCGTAATTGGATTCGAATATCAGTATATTGGAATGTTTCAGATAATCGAAAACCGCTTTATTAACGTAACCCAGATCAGTAGCTAATGCAATTTTTACATCGCCGGATAAAAGCGATATGCCGAAGGATTCATTGGCGTCATGGTCGGTTAAAAAAGTATTGATGCGGCAGTCGTTGATGATTAATTCGGTGTATTGGGGTATTATTTGAATTTCGCATTGGGCGCGGACCATATCGGCGTCTTTCAGCCCCGCAAAAGTCCCGCGGGTAAGGTATAATTTTTTATGGTATTTTTTTTGAAAAACCCTTAATCCGGAAACATGATCACAATGTTCATGAGTTATAAAAACGGCGTCGATTTCTTCCGGCGCGACGCCTATGGACTCAAGGCCGGATTCTATTCTTTTGTTACTGATACCGGCATCTATGAGTATTTTAGCCCCGCCCGTTTCAGCATAAACGCAGTTGCCCGAAGAACCGGAGGCTATTACGCATACTTTATATTTCGCTCGACTCAATACGCCCACCTTCCATTCACTATAAATAAATTCTACCATTTTAATTGTATTTTTTCAAGAGTTTTGTTGAACTTTAACTCATGTTGTGATATAATTTAATTTGATTGATACAAATTTCGAAAGGACAGGCGTCATCATGTATGAGATCAAAAGTAAGAAAAGCCCGCGCGGCTTTACGCTTATTGAAATACTTACGACCATAGTCATAATAGGAGTCCTTGCGACCGCCGCCGTTCCGATCGGCCAGCTGATGATAATCCGTCAACAGGAAAAACTTCTTAAAGAAGCGCTTTCCGACACCAGGCGCGCGCTGGACCAATTTTACGAACATTACAAAACTTATCCCGCTTCATTTCCTGAACTGCGCGGCCTTGCCGAACCTAATTTTACGATAGCCTACCTTCGCGACGCCCCTCCGATAAACCCTTTCACCGGCAACCAGTACGACTGGGTGATCGTCGTATCGGGCGTTACCGAATACGGCGGAGCGCCGGGATTCGAAAGCTCAGGCTGTTACGAAACCGACTGCCTCGATTTTATAAATCACAACCGCAAGGTGTACCAGAATGAGGCGGACCGGGACGCCGCCGGCAACCCGAATCCGGCCAACCCT
The DNA here is from genome assembly GCA_964436235.1 of uncultured bacterium. Lineage (GTDB taxonomy): Bacteria > Muiribacteriota > UBA9980 > UBA9980 > UBA9980 > UBA9980. Next base: position 24,582 of record CAYTCW010000014.1, on the reverse strand, counting down.
CTTGCGGGCAAGGCTAAATGTTCTGCGGATTGCACCGGGTACTGGGGAATATGGGACATTAAATACCCGCGCGACGACAGGCTCGCGATCAACGAAACTTTGTATAAAGACTGGTGATGTAATTGCCGCTTCAAACTATGAGACTGAAATTATTATATAAGTCGCCCGGCCGGCGAGCACTTTCACTTATCGAACTGCTCACCACCATCGTTATTATGGGCGTTCTGACTACCGCCGCCATTCCTCTCGGCGAGGTGGTTTTTATACGCGATAAAGAACTCGAGCTGAAAGAAACGCTTATAACCACGAGGGCCGCAATCGACAAATTCAACGCCGCCGTCGGCCATTATCCTCGTTCATTCAATGAATTGCGCTGGGTCGAAGGCCAGCGATTAATCGACAGGCCTAACACTTTAGATTTCGAAGAAATTGAAAAATTCAACAAAGTCGGCATGCCTTTTTTAAGAAAAAGTCCCCCGATCAATCCGTTCGCCAGTTCAAACCAGGCATGGATAGTTATTCTCACCAACACTCCATCCGGCCTGGAATCGATGACCGTGGCCGATTTTTTAACGGCGCGCGAAAGCGATCTTATAAACCCTGAAAATAACGAATTCAAAGAAATATACGACATCCAGTTTCCTCCGGACACCCATCCGTCCTTTCAGTATCAAATAACCATTTACACAAGTCTGGAGGGCCATCCTTACTCGTCATGGTAATCGTATCCAATACTTTTTTCACTTCAAAAATAAGGCGGTTTTCAAATGAGAGTTTTTAACAAATCGACGCTCTTAATTTTTTTATTAATTATATCCGCTTTCTTTATTTGCTTTTCGAATTCAAACATCGCCGCCGCAAAGGAATCCGCCGCTAAAATAAACATAGGCAAACCCTCGGCCGCCGGCATTTTAAAATCGGGCGGGCTCAATTATATCCTTACTCAGCACGCCGTTAAAATCGGCGATGAAAAGTACTCTTACGCCGTAAGTTCCGACAAAACGCTAAAAGCCGCGGCCGAAATAAATATCCGTTCGGTTACGGGCATAAACATGACTCAGAACTACTCTTTAGGGCCTGGAGGCGTCGCGCTCTCTTACTCCCTGAAAGCCGTCATGATGGGCGGCACTCAAAAAATAGACTGCGTCTTTAAAGACGACGAAATAAAAGCGAACATTTATAAGCAGGACACTGTCGAAACGGTATCGCTTCGCGCACCCCGGCCGCTTTTTATTCTCGATAACACTAACGCCAACAATTATCAGCATATTATCGACGCCTATTCTCATAAAACCGGCGGCGTACAGACTTTTAACATATTCGTACCGCAAAAATTACTTATAAGCTCGCTCGAAATCCAAAACCGCGGCTTCGTTAAAGGCGGCATAGCTGCTAAAAAAGCCGAATTCTTAGAATACAGGGCGCTGGAAAAAAAATACGGCCTCGAAATATTTATTTACGCCGATAACGCCGGAAGCGTAGCGGCCGTAATCATACCATCCCAGAAATTTTGCATAGCCGTCGAGGGTTTCAAACTCGATAAAACCGTCAAACCGCTTGAAACGAAAAATTACGTAATCGGTCCATACGGCGTTAAAGAAACTGAAATGTACTTTAAAACCGGCGGCAGGCTGAAACTATATTCAAAATTATGCATACCCGAATCTCTGCCGCGGACGGGCAGAGAACGCTTGAAAGTCCCGGCGGCGTTAATTATCGCAGGTTCCGGCCCGACCGATCACGACGGCAATTCGACGCTGATCGGCGCTCCCGTTAACACTCTCAAAGATATCGCCGCCCACCTTGCAGCAAACGGCATAGCCTCTCTACGCTACGACAAAAGAGGCGTCGGCGGTTCAGATTCCGCCGGCGATTCGCCTTTCTCCTCATACGCTTCAGACGCCGTCGATGCCTATAAATTCCTATGCTCTAAAACGGAAATCAATTCATCCGAAATTTATATTATAGGCCACTCCGAAGGAGCTATAATAGCCATGAGCGCGGCGGCTAAGATCCGCGGCAACAAACCGCGCGGCTTGATTTTAATGGCGGCCCCTTTTACCCCTTTAGACAAACTTATAATAGAGCAGGTTAAATACAACCTCGACTATAGCGTTTCAATATCGGCGGCCGATAAAGACGAATTTATTAAACAGCTCTCCTACACCATCGATCAGTTAAAAAAAAGACGCACGCCTGAAATGAAAGATTCCTGCAGCGTGCCGAGCATGGATTCGCTGCTGAAAAGTTTAACCGGCCAGCCACGGTTCAGCGGAGAATATCTTAATGTTTCACCGGCCAAAATAGCCGCAGGCATCAAAATTCCGGTTCTTCTGATCAACGCGGCGCTCGATATCCAGGTGCCCGTATCCGATTTCGATAGATACTGCAAACTTTTCGAAAAAAATAAAGTGAAATTTAATAAACTTTTAGTTGATGGCGTTAACCATGTTTTCAAACCTGCTAAAGAAAAAAACGATCTTAAATCATATATATCCGATTCAAAAGTATCTAAAGAAGCGCTTGAGGCAATAACCGGTTTCATAAATGAAATCCGGGACCGTTAAAACTTTGTTTCACGAACCGGTTTTATTAAGGTTGGAAGGGAATATAAAAAAATAACCGATGATTAGAATTAACGAATTTTTAAAAAACTCACATATAGTAACCACACGCTATGCTCCGCTGAGAATATTTTTTGCCACCCTTGTAATATCTGCGGCCGTTTTTTTTACGCACGGAATAAAGCATTGCCTTGCGGTCGAAAGGATCACCGACGACGTTTCAGATTCCCTCGATTTGATCGACGCGCAGAATTTCGGGAGTTTGAATCTTGAAACCGGCGAGGTAAACGTTATTTACACGGCGCC